>JBJMIW010000493.1:0-12851 GCA_045806665.1 Actinoallomurus sp. | reverse complement strand
GGTCCGCACCATCGCCTTGAACTCCAGCACCTGCTCGCCGAGCTGTCCGGTCGAGGAGTAGGCGTTGTGCGGGGCGAGGAACCCGATCGTGTTGTAGCCCCAGTAGTTCGATAGGCCGCGCGCGACGAGGGCGTGCTCGGACACGAACTGGTGCACCGGCATCAGCTCGATCGCCGTGACGCCCAGGTCGAGCAGGTGCTCGATCATCGCCGGGTGGGCCAGCCCCGCGTACGTGCCGCGCTGGCCCTCCGGAATCTCCGGATGCAGTTGCGTCAGCCCCTTGGCGTGGGCCTCGTAGATCACTGTTTCGTGGTACGGGGTTCGCGGCGGACGGTCGTCGCTCCACTCGAAGAACGGGTTGATCACGACGTTCTTCGGCATGTACGGGGCGCTGTCCTCGGTGTTGAGCTCCGCCGGGGCCGCGAACCGGTAGGAGAACAGCGACTCGTGCCAGCGCGGTTCGCCTTCGACGGCCTTGCCGTACGGATCGAGGAGCAGCTTGGCGGGGTTGCACCGGTGGCCCCGCGCCGGGTCGTACGGCCCGTGGACCCGGTAGCCGTACCGCTGACCGGGGCCGATTCCGACGAGGTATCCGTGCCAGACGAAGCCGTCCACCTCGGGCAGGGTGTAACGGGTCTCCGTGCCGTCCTCGTCGAACAGGCACAGCTCGACCCGCTGTGCCACCTCGGAGAACAGCGCGAAGTTCGTGCCGGTGCCGTCCCAGGTGGCACCCAGCGGGTAGGCGTTGCCGGGCCAGACCTCCTGCATCGTTCTCCTCGGTTCCACGGACAGGACTCATCGATTGTTGCGGTACCTCGGCCGAGACGCGAATGGCGCGGCCGGGAACGGCCGGGAATCGGCGCCCTGAACCGCGCGGACCCGCGCTGGCCACGCCGGTGACCAGGGCGTTCTCCGAGTTCGCCAGGCATGCACTCTATGTGAAACCAGGACAGCTCGGTGCCGATAAGTCGGGAGAGGTCGGTGAGGTCATGACGCTCCCTGACCGGACTCGGATGGTGTGGTCCGCTCCGGGCCCGGCGGGGTCGCCGGGGCGCCGCCGAACTCCACGCCGTGCGCCTCGCGCCCGAAGGCGGTCAGCAGGATCACGGCCACGAGCGTCGGCGCGATCACCACGGCGAACGCGAACGGGTAGCCGTGCGCGCCGGCGAGGCGTTCCTGCAGCGGCAGGTTGATCGCGGCCAGCAGGTTGCCGAGCTGGTAGGTCACGCCCGGGTAGAAGCCCCGGATCGCGTCCGGCGACATCTCGGTGAGGTGGGCCGGGATGACGCCCCACGCGCCCTGGACGAACAGCTGCATGACGAAAGCGCTGATCGCCAGGAGGGCCGTGCCCTTCGAATACGCGAACAGCGGCACGACGAGCAGCGCCAGGAGGGCCGCGCCGACGATGGCCCGGCGGCGGCCGAAGCGCTGCGACAGGGCCCCGACGACGACACCGCCGACGATCGCGCCGAGGTTGTAGATCACCGCGATGCCCACCGCGTAGTGCGGGGAGTGGTGCAGTCCCTTCTTCAGGAAGGTCGGGTAGAGGTCCTGCGTGCCGTGGCTCATGAAGTTGAACGCCGTCATCAGCAGCACGAGGTAGAAGAACCGGACCAGCACCTTCCGGTCGAAGAACACCTTGCGCAGCGGCGTGCGGGTCTGCTGGAGCCGCGCGTTCGTGCGTTCCCAGACCTCCGACTCGCGGACGCGGAAGCGCACGTACAGCGCGATGAGCGCGGGCACGGCCCCGAAGATGAACAGGCCGCGCCAACCGAAGAGCGGCGTGATCGTGAAGTACGCGAGCGCCGCGACGAGGTAGCCGGCCGGGTAGCCGACCTGGAGCATGCCGGAGTAGAAGCCGCGCTTGGCCGGCGGGATCTTCTCCATCGCCAGGGAGACGCCCAGGCCCCACTCGCCGCCCATGCCGATGCCGTAGAGGAACCGCAGGACGAGCAGCATGGTCAGGGAGGTCGAGAAGCCGGAGATCAACTCGACGATCGAGTAGAACAGGACGTCCGCCATGAGCGGGATCCGCCGGCCTACCTTGTCCGCCCACAGGCCGAAGAGGTATGCCCCGAGGGGGCGGGCGATCAGCGTCAGGGTGGTCGCGACGGTCACCTTCTCCGCCGACGTGCCGAAGTCCTTCGCGACCTCGGTGATGACGAAGACGAGAAGAAAGTAGTCGAACGCGTCCATCGTCCAGCCGAGGAACGCGGCGAGAAATGCGTTCCGCTGGTCACGATCCAGGCCGCCGGCCTGGTCCCGGATGTCGCCGAGCAGGGGGATGCCCATGTGCGGTCCTTCGTCCGATCCGTCGCTCCGGTCGATCTTTACCCAGAGTTGGGCCGGGAAATTCGAGCGGCTCGTTCCGGGCCGCAGGCCCCTTCTCCCACGCGGCCGTGTCCAGCGGCTCCCGTCATAGTCCTTGGTCACGATCGCCGCGAAGGGCATGCGACGGTCGGTGGACCGCCCCCCTGCGGATCGGCGTAGAAGAAGGTCAAGGGGCTATTCGGACACGGGCCCCTGCATGTTCGCGGTGAGGAACTCCAGGATCCGCGGCACCAGCTTGCGCAGATCATCGGTGTAGTGCCCGCCGTTCGGCTGGACGTAGGTCGTGACGGTGGTCGGGGGCTTGATCAGTCTCATGAACGCGTTCATGTCGTCGACGTCTCTGCGGAACCGGCGAGCGCCGGGGGCGAGCAGCAGCAACCGGATGTCGGGCCGGGTCCGCTGCAGGATGAGGTCCGGGCTGTTGGCCCGTCGGCTCTCCGCCGACCAGCGCAGGTTCGTCTCGGGCGAGAAGTAGCCGCCCCACGAGACGGCGGCCTTCACAAGGTCAGGGTGATCAACGGCCAGTTTCACGGCGCAGAAGGCCCCGGATGACGCGCCGGCCGTGCCCCAGCCGTCGCGGCTCCGCAACGTACGGAAGTTGGCCCGCATGAAGGCGGGTACGTCTTCGCCTTGCCAGGTACCGATCTTCGCCCGGCCGGGGATGTCGCTGCACTCGGTGTCCTGGCGCGTCCACAACTGCAGGACGGGCATCACCATGATGAACGGATGGGCCTTGCCCTCCTGGGCCAGCCGCACGTCCTCCGCCTGGGTCGGCAGCACGCTCGGGTTGCCCCAGTAGTTGTAGCCGGCGCCGGTACCGCCCGTGTGGAGAATGAGCACCGGAAACCCCGTCCGGGCGTACCGCGGATCGTCGTACTGCGGCGGCAACCAGACCCAGACCTTGGCGGTCACTCCGGACTTGGCGCCCTTCAACCGCGTCATCAGTATCGGACCGGCCGGGGTGCGGCGGGCGACGGTGAAGCGCGACCGCGGACCGGTCGGCATGGCGACCGCGGAAGGCCGGTCCCGTGTCACCGCGGCCCTGCCCGCGCGCCCGGTCGATGCCGGCGGCGTCGCCGTCTTCGACGGCGCACGCGACGCGCAACCGGCAAGCGCCCAGGCCAGCGCGAACGCGATCGCCACGACCACGGCCTTCGACGACAGATACCGGTAAGCCACCCGATCACTCCACAGTCCGGCCGCGCGGACACCCCGTCCGGCACGAGGGAAACCACCCCACACCGTACTGGGCGGAGCCGGCCGAAGATCGCGGGAGTCGCCCGCGTCAGCCGATCTTGGGGCGGGCGCGTTCGACAGGCTCTACCCCACCCGCGGCGTCCGTGGCCCGGGCGGCGTTCTCGCGTAGCGGGTGTTCAAAGGCGGTTCCATGTGTATATGGGCAGGTGGTGGCTGTCAGCGATCGGCTTCCACAGGGCAACCACCCGTCGTTTGGCGGGCCCGGCCTTGTCGTTGGCGGCGATGGCGTCCTGGTACGGCGTCATCAGCGGGGCGATCCTGCCGCCGCAACCCCGTGCCCGCACCTTCTGTGCCCACGCGAGATACGCCCGGTCGGCCTGGAGCGAGCTCTGGTAGGCCGCGATCACCGATTGGCGGAGGCGGGAGCCGTTCTGCAGGCGGTCGACCTTGAGCGCTCTCACCTGGGACAATTCCTGCTGCCGGTCGAGGACGACCTGCCGGAAACCGGCAACGCCTGCGGAAACGTCGTCGCACGTACGCAGGGGGGATGGCAGATGCCCGCGCGCCGCCTCACCGGACCTCAGGACCTGGTTGACGGCGGCGGCCTGCTGCGCGGCGGTCTGGGCGTCCGGCTTCGTCGGGGGATTGGGCGGCTTTCCGCCCGAGGGCCCTCGTGTCAGGGCAAAGGCGAGGCCGCCGGCGAGCACGACTGCGGTCACGATCCCGCCGACCAGCAGGGCCTTCCGGTTCTTCCCACTGCCATCCGGCTCGGACGCCGCGGTCCCCTGGGCGGCCGGGGGAACGCCCTGGTCCCAGCCGGGCGGATGGTATCCAGGTGGTGGCATCGGGGTTATCCCCGGGCCGCCGAAGTTCGGTCCGGCGGGCGCGGCCGGCGTCTGGCCGGTCCCCGGAGCGCCGGGATTCCAGCCGACCGGGTGGTATTCGGACGGCATCGGGCTCGCCCCCGGAGTGCCCAGGATCTGTGTGGGATGGCCGGGATCAGGCGGCATCCCTTCCTTGCCGGTGGTCGGACGGTAATCCGGTGGCACGTTCCAGGGCGGTTCCCCGTCCATGTCCCAGGCCGAAATCGGGAGCGGCTCGGTCCGGGGATTCGGCGACCCGGTATGCGGGTTCACCGGTGACGCAGGGGCGAAGCGCGACTCAGGGTCGGGACGTTCGCCAGCCGCCGGGAGCATCGTGCCGCAGTGCGTGCAGGCAAACCGGCCCGAGGGCACGTCGTTCTCGCATACCGGGCACGTCATGCACGATCCCTTCTCCTCAACCGTTCTTCCGAGGGAACATTGTGCCGCCCTGCGGCGAGGGACCCGCCCCGGGCCAAAGGGGGCGAGGCCCGGGGCGGGATGCGGCGGCCACAGGTCGCACCGCATCACTTCAGCGCCATGCCTATCGGATCTGTTACAGGGGCCGCTGGGGACCGTTGGCGCCGCACGTGACCGGTAGTCCGCACACCGCGGTGGCAGCCCCTGATCAGCCGAGGTGGTGCGAGGACCGTCCTGGGGGTTGATGGGTTGAGGGTTTGCCCTTCGGCTCTTTCTTCGGGTGCTTCTTCGTTGGGTGCGGCTTACGGGGGTGTTTCTGGTGGTCGCCAGAGTGCCCCTGCGACGGGCTGCGCCCTGGGACTGTGGGCGGGACCAGGGGCCCTGGGGGTGGTGAGTCGGTATCCATGAAGGCGGTAGGGGATGGTCGCGGCTTGTGAGTGCGGCGTGAGTGGTGATGTCCTGCCGGGTAGGGCAGGTGCTGTGATGTGGCGACGCCGGCGATGCTCCCGGTGAGGGCCAGCAGAACGACGATCAGTGCCGCCTTCGCGGTGAGAAGCACGCGCAGTCTCGGTTGTCTTCTGTGAAGGCGTGAGCGGGCGTCGTGGAACGCGGCGACGGCTGCTTCCTCCCTCATCGGGTCCTCGTCGACCGGGGCGGTGGAGGCGGCGGCGAGCAGTTCGGCGAGTTCGGTCGGGCTCGTGTACTCGCCGCGGAGCAGGCGTTCGGCGGTGTCGGGGTCGAGCCGTGGATCGTTCATCGCTGGCGTTCCGGTCGGTTGAGGGATTGCTCGGGCGACGTGCTGTTCGTACGGCCCCGGCGCCGTACGAAATTCCGCGACGGCGTGGGACGTGAGGACGACTGAGATGGTCTGGTCCCGATCATGCCGCATGCATCCGCGACATGATGCGCCGTGTGAAGAGCGGCGCATGCTCGGCCGCACGTTGTCTCCCTGCGGCACCTGCCGGCGCCGCAGCCTCGTAAGCACGGAACCGTTCGGTGGCGGTCCGAGGCCGAGGACTGCGGCTACCGGCGGTGGCGCGCCACCGGGCTCTTCGCGGGACGCCGTAGTGGCGCATCGACTCAATCCATTGCCGTGGCTCAGCCGATGTAGGCCAGGCCATCAAGGGCGATAGTGGGGCGTCCTGACGTTCCGGCGACCTTGATCTTGATGGTGTGGCGGGAACTGGTGCTCCAGGTCCGCGTCCACTGGATTTGCCGGTAGAGGCTGGAGGACGCCTTGGTGTCGACGGTGGCGACATAGACGCCGTCGACGTAGACGTAGTACTTGCCTGAGGTCGTGGCGCGTTTGTCGATCAGGGCGACCGAGCGGGTGGTGACGGTCCAGGAGGCGGTGGCTCCCTTGGCGCTGGAGTAGATGCCCGTACCACCCAGGTATTGGCTGTTCGTAGTGGTCTTCCAGGTCCCGGTGCGACTGGAGGAGGAGTCCGACCGCAGAGAGGTCGTACGGGTCGCGGAGCTGGTCGCGGTGTTTCCGGCGGCGTCGGCGGCGGTCAGCGACCAGGCGGTGGAGGTGGCGGGCTTGGCGTAGGCGGACCAGGCCCTGGTGGTCGGCGCGAACGCCGCCGCGGACGGGGACGTGGCCTTCACCGATTGCAGCAGCCGGTCGTCGGTGACCTTCCACGCCAGGCTCACGGGGATCTTCGTGGAGCTGACGGTGCCGGTCCGTACCGACAGGGCGGCGGAACTGCTGAAGACGGGCTTGGTGGCGTCCGCGACGATGGACATGGCCGGGGACTTGGCGGTGGTGCCGTTGATGTTGTCGGCGATCACCTGGAGTTGGTGGGTTCCGGGGCGCAGCGTGGCCGTGACCGAGGTCGCCGACGCGGCGGGGTGAGCGATCGCGGTGCCGTTGTCGAGCAGTTGGTATCCGGTGACGGCGGCGGGGTGCCAGCCGAGGGTGACCGTGCCCTTGGTGTAGTACGTCGCACCGACCTTGGTGGCTCCGGTGGGGGAGACGGCGGTCAGATTTGCCGGAGTGGTCCACTGTTTCGCGGCCGTGCGGATGGCGGGGAGCTTGTCGTAGAGAAGCTTCCCGGGGCACGCGGTGCTGTTGGCGTCGCGGTGTCCGGAGATCGTCTTGAAGGTGACCTGCGAGCCGTAGGTGAAGTTGCCGTCCTTGACGCCCTCGGTGAGCTTTGTGGAGCCGGTGGGGTCCCCGCCGTCGAGGCCGAGTTTCCACGCGGCGACCTTGGCGACCGTATCGAGTGCCGGCTGGGGCGGCGCGACGGTCGTGAAGGTGCCCAGCACGGCTACGCCGGCCGAGTCGGTGTTGAAGCCGTAGGCATGCGCGCCGATCACCGGCCGGTCGACCCCTCCGGAGCGTCCCTCGAAGAGGGTGCCGCACTTGTCGACGAGGAAGTTGTAGCCGAGGTCGTTCCAGCCGTTCGTCTTCACGTGGTACAGGAAGACCGAGCGGACGACCGCCGCCGAGTCCGCGCACGAGTAGTCGTTACCGGTGTCGGTGTGGTGGACGAACACCGCCTTGACCTTGACCCCGTACGCGTTCGGCGCGGCGACCAGCGACTCGTCGGCACCCCACCGGGCACGGGAGACGATCGTCGGGCGAGGCGCCGTGCTGGTCTTCGGGCTCGGCGACGCGGAGGCCGACGGCATCGGCGAGTCGCTCGGGCCGGTTGTCGGGCCGGTTGTCGGGGCAGGCGAGTCCGGTGCGGGGATGCTGGTGCTCGCGGTCGGCATGGCGCTGGGGGAGTCCGCGGGCGGCACGGACGGATCCGGGCTGCCGCTGTCCGCTGCCAGGGCGACCCGTCCGGCCTGGTGTCCGGCGGCGTGTGCAGGCTGATGCCTGTCGGTGCGGGCGGGATGGCGCCGTCGGGTGCCGGGGTCGATGAGGACGGCACGCAGGCCGGCGGGCAGGCCGCGGTGCCCGGTGACCTGGACGTCGACACCGTTGGAGGGCCCCACCCACAGGGGCGCCGTCGCGCCCTGCCGGGACCGTTCGCGTCCGGCGCCGTCGGGAACGTCGTCGTCGGTTACGGTGACCGGCCGCCAGCCGGACCATGAGCCGGTGGCCGCGCTGCGTGTGCGTACCTTCACCGTCCCCTTCAGCCGCGTGGCGGGCCTGTCCCAGACCACGCCGAGCAGGCTGAACGGGGATGTCGACTGGGCGGGGGCGGCGGCCTTGGTGCCGATGGTCCGGAGCCCGATCGTGTGGACGTCGCCGTCGATGGGACCGCCGGCGTCCGCAGCCGCGGGTTTTCGAGGGGCCGTCGTCCCGGTCCAGACGAGCGGGATGCCGACGCCCGCCGAGCCGAGCACCACCGCTGTGACGGCCGCAGCGGTGCGCGGTCGCACGCGAAACTTCATTGATCCTCCATTGCAAGAGCGCAGTACGACCGAAAGCGCAGCGGACTCCGCCGCTGTTACACCTCAGGAGGCGGGGGTCGTCTCACGTCTCGCCGGCCAGGCGCTGCGCCAGCGTGCGAAGGCCGCGGTGAGCGGCCGTGCGTACGGCGCCGGACCGTTTGCCCAGTACGCGACCGGCGTGCGTGGCGTCGAGGTCCATGATCACGCGCAGGAGGACCGCCTCGGCCTGGTCGGGCGGCAGCGTGGCGATGAGCCGGATGGCCTCGGCCGCGGCGAGCCGTGCCATGACGGTCTCCTCGGGAAGGTCGCGGTCGGCCAGATCGGTGAGCTCATCGGCGCGTACGTCTGCGAGGGGGCGACGCCGGGCACGGCGCAGTTGGTCGATGGCCCGGTTGCGGCCGATCCTGGCGGCCCAGGCCCGGAACGATGCGACACCCCCGCGGAAGCGGTGCAGATCCCGGGCGACCTGCAGCCAGGTCTCGGCGGCGACGTCTTCGGTCTCGGCGCCGGCGAGCGCGCTCAGGTACCGCAGCAGCCTCGGCTGGACATCGTGATAGAGGCGGCGGAAAGCGGCTTCGTCGCCACGCTGGGCGGCGACTATGTCCGAATCGGACGCGCCGGAGGGCATCGGGTCTTCTGGACGGTCGTCTTCCTCGGGCGTGCCGTCTTCCAGACAGGACTCCGCCCAGCGGTCACCGTGCATGGTCGGGTCGGTGCCGGTCGCAGCCATCGGCTGACACGGCAGCCTGCCGGTCCGCTGTGCCTCCGGAGTGCTCGGGACGTGCCGCTGTTCCCTTTCCTGGCATGCAACCCCTTGCACCTGTGCGGGAAATACGGGTCGCCGCCCATCAATGACAGTGATTCCCTGATGAGCTGCACGGCGGCGGAAGGTTAACACGCTTTTAGGTGCCGAGCCAGGCGGTCCCTCGAATCCCGCCGAGCAGGCGCGTCGTTTGAAATCGTTTCTTGGGTTCCGGCCGCTACCGGTGGTGGTTGTCGAGCTACTCACCGCTTGTCGTCGTCGCTGCGCGCTGACCGGCCGTTGTCAATCTTCGGATCAGGTGTGACGTTCCGGCGCGCCCGGACGCTTGCTTTAGGGGGTCCTCCACGCTGCGTGACGACCGGCCTTTGGCATCACCCACTCCTGTCTGACCTGCGTTCACTGCGGTAAGCGGCCGAGTGAAGATTCCGGGCGACGCGCGATCGCTGCCGCCGTGCCCGAGCAGCCGGTCTGTTGCGGAGGTTCGGTCGTGGTGATCACTTCGCCTGCCCGCGGCCCGACGTAACGGGCCACCGTCGCTCCTGCCGTGGTAGGCCATTCAGTCTCCGCCTGTTGTTGTCGTCAGTTCCAGGCGCGTGCTCGCGTGTCTGATTCCGGCTGCCAAATGGAGTTGTCGTGCGCCGATTGTTGACGCGTGAATGGCAGCAGTATCTGGTATTCCTGATGGTGGCCGCGCTGTCGTTCATCGGGCTTCCGGGAGGCCTGGCACGAGCAGAGACGGCGCAGCCCCCGGACGCAAAGGCCGGTGACGGCTTCCCCAGTCTGTTCGGTTCAACGGCGGGGCGGCTCGTCCGGTTCGATGCCGGTGGCGGCGGTTGACGTTCGGCCCGGACGGCGGTGGTTCGGCGAAGCCGGCGGACGGGATATTCGGTGGCCTTGCCCCAGGCTTCTCTGTGGAGGACTAGCCGATCTTCGGCCTGGCTCGCTCAATGATCGCTCCGAGGTCCAGGCCGGGGGGAAGCGTGCCGTAGGCGGAGCCCCAGTCACCGCCTAGGCGGGAGGCGCAGAAGGCATCGGCCACGGCCGGGTGACCGTACCTGACCAGCAGAGATCCCTGGAGAATGAGGGCGAGGCGCTCGGCGATGCGGCGCGCACGCAGCTCCACGGTGGCTGTGTCGGTGAGAAGGTCCTTCGCTTGCCGGATGGCTGCGTCGAGACGTCTGTCAGCACCGCCGGCGAGGTCGACCTCGTCGAAGAACGCCTCTGCCGCGTACGGTTCCTTTGCCATGGCCCGGAGCACGTCGAGCGCCGAGACGTTCCCCGAGCCCTCCCAGATCGAGTTGAGCGGCGACTCGCGGAACAGCCGTGGCATGCCGGAGTCCTCGACGTAGCCGTTCCCGCCGAGGCATTCCAGCGCCTCCGCGGCGTGCGCCGGCCAGCGCTTGCAGACCCAGTACTTGCTGACGGCGAGCCCGAACCGCTTGAAAGCCGTCTCGCCGCGGTCGGTGGCCCCGGCCAGGCGGAGCATGAGCACGGTCGCCGCCTCCGACTCGACGGCCAGGTCGGCGAGGACGTTGCGCATCAGCGGCTGGTCGATCAGGTACCGGCCGAACGCCTGCCGGTGCGCGGCATGGTGGGCGGCCTGGACGAGCCCCTCGCGCATCCCGGAGGCCGCGCCGATGACGCAGTCGAGGCGGGTCATGTTGACCATCTCGATGATCGTACGGACGCCACGCCCCTCGTCGCCGACGCGCCAGGCGACCGCCTCCTCGTACTCGACCTCGGCGGACGCGTTCGACCGGTTGCCGAGCTTGTCCTTGAGCCGCTGCAGGCGGATGGCGTTGCGCGTGCCGTCGGGCAGCACCCGGGGCAGCAGGAAGCAGGTCAGGCCCTCCGGCGCCTGCGCGAGGACGAGGAACACGTCGCACATCGGCGCGCTCGTGAACCACTTGTGACCGGTCAGCAGGTACGTGCCGTCGGGCTGCGGCACCGCCCGCGTCGTGTTGGCCCGGACGTCCGAGCCGCCCTGCTTCTCCGTCATGGACATGCCGGCGAGGATGCCGCGCTTGTCCGCCGGAATGCGCAGGCCGAAGTCGTACACGTCGGACGTCAGCAGCGGTTCGTACTGCCGGGCCAGGTCCGGCGCGTGGCGCAGCGCCGGTACGGCGGCGTAGGTCATCGAGATCGGGCAGCCGTGCCCGGCGTCCACCCGCCAGACGTAGAACTTGGCGGCTCGGGCGACGTGCCCGCCGGACCGCTCGGCCCAGGCCCGCGCGTGCAGCCCGTGGCCCACCGCCACGCGCATGAGATCGTGCCAGACGGGATGGAACTCCACCTCGTCGATGCGATGGCCGTACCGGTCGTGGGTCCGCAGCACCGGCGGGTGCTCGTTGGCGAGGCGGCCCCACTCGCGGGCCTGCTCGGTGCCCGCCAGCCGGCCGAGCTCGTGGACGGCCTCGGCCGCCCAGCCGCCGCCTTCGCGGAACAGCCCGTCGAGCAGGGCCGGGTCGTCGGCCACGTCATGACCGATCAGCGGGGGGACCTGGTTGAAGACCTCATGCGTCGTCACTGACCGCTCCGATGCTGCGCTGGGCGAAGGAGATGAGATGGGAGATCACGTCCGCGAACGCGTCGGCGGGCGTGTCCGTGGGAGGGTCCGTGTCGGCGGGCCGGGCGGCCCCGACCGCGAGCGGGCCGACGAGGGCCTCGCCGATGGCCCCGACGAGTGCGGCGGCGCTGACGTCGACGTCCTGGTCGGGGAGCTCGCCGGCGGCGATGCCACGGCTGATCAGTGCGGCGAGGACGGCGGCGTACGCCCGGCGGAACACCAGGCGCTCGGCGTCGACGGCGGGGTCCACAGGCTCGGCGAGGAGCGCGTACGCCATGCGGGGAGCCCGCAGCGCCCGGCCCGCGAACGTCTCGATCACCGCCGCGACGCCCTCGGCCGCCGAGCGCTCCAGCGACGCGGCCCGTGCGAACGCCTCCACCTCGCGCTGCGAGGCGACCCGGAAGACCTCGGCGACCAGATCGGCCTTGGCCGGGAAGTGGCGGTACACACTCCCGGTCGCGACGCCCGCCCGCCGGGCGACGGCCGCGATCGAGCAGCCGGCGTAGCCCTGCTCGGCCACGACCGCCAGCGCGGCGGCGCGGATGCGGTCCCGTGAGGCGCTGAGGCGGGCCTCCACTCGGGGCGTACGACGGTAGGGCACACAAGAATTGAACCGCAGTTCACTCCTTGCTGGCAAGAAACAGAAAACGGCGCGGGATCCCGGGGGGATCCCGCGCCGTCCGGCCGGCAGGCGAGGGGGGAGCGGGTTACGCCTTGCCGGAGGCCTTGTCCGCGGCCGGGTCAGACCTTGCCGACGAGCTTGCCCATGGCCGTGGCGTAGCCGGTGCCGGAGTGGCGGTACACGCCACCGTTGCCCAGCTGGAGGACCTGGAACTTGATCGTGACGGAGTTGGACCGGACGCCGGTGAGGTGCTGCATCATCTCTTCCGACAGGTCGATCAGCGCCGGCGGGTTGTGCTGGGCGACCGCCCACTCCGCCGGGCCGAAGTCCTCGACGATGCCGATCTCGCTCTTGCCGTTGTAGGTGACCTTCACCTTGGTGCCGAGCGGCCAGTACGGGCTGGCGACCGTGTGGTACGACATCGGCTTGCCGGACGCCGTCGACTGGTCCCAGAAGGACGTCGCGGTGGAGACGCCGGCCGGCAGGGCGGCCGCCTTCTTGTCCGCCGCCTTAGGGTCCTTGTCCTTCTTCACTTCCTTCTTGACCGCGAGGAGGAGCTGGTCCTTCGCGGCAGCGCGCTTCTCGGCCTGCGCGGACGCCTGCGCGGGAGCGCTGTGGGCCTGGGCCGACGACTGCGGGGTGGTCTGGTAGGCGAGGGCGGTGGTCACGCCCGCGCCCGCCAAGGTCACTCCGGCGGCGACGGTCGCGATGGCCTTCGTTGAGAACCTGATCACGAGATTCCTTCCG
>JBJMIW010000492.1:0-12365 GCA_045806665.1 Actinoallomurus sp. | reverse complement strand
GAGCGCGGCGATCATCTCGTCCGGGCGGGCGTCAACCAGAACCACGTCGGTGAGGTGAGCGGCTTCGCGCCGCCGGGCGACATCCACCGCGTACGCAACGTCGGCGACGGCATCGCCCTCTCGCTGCACGTCTACGGCACCGACATCTCCCGGATCGAGTCCAGCGTGCGGCGCTGTTACGACCTCCCCGTACGGGACTGAGCTCAGGGGAGCCGTACGAGGTCGGTCCGCTCGGTGAACTCGTGCAGGATGTCCGGGATCGGGGCGACGCCCAGCCCGGGGCCGGACGGCACGCTCATCAGCCCGTCCTGCAGCCGGAACGGCTCGGTGATGTCCCGCGTGTAGTACCGGTCGGAGGCGGAGACGTCACCCGGCAGCGTGCAGCCGGGCAGTGCCGCGAACGCCAGGTTGGCCGCCCTGCCCAGCCCGGTCTCCAGCATTCCGCCGCACCAGACCGGGACGCCGTGGCCCACGCAGAGGTCGTGGATGCGCCGGGCCTCCAGGTAGCCGCCGACGCGGCCCGCCTTCACGTTGATGATCGAGCACGCGCCCAGGGTGATGGCGTCGGCGGCCGCCCGCGCGGAGACGATGGACTCGTCGAGGCAGATGGGCGTGGTCAGCGCCTGGGCGAGCCGCGCGTGCCCGAGCAGGTCCTCCTCTGGCAACGGCTGCTCGATCAGCAGCAGTTCGAAGGGGTCCAGCGCCGCGAGGTGCCGCAGGTCCGCGCGGGCGTACGCGGCGTTGGCATCCACCTGGAGCAGGATGTCGCCGAACCGCTCCCGCACCGCCCGTACCGGCTCCAGGTCCCACCCCGGTTCGATCTTCAGCTTGATCCGTGCGTAGCCCTGCGCCAGGTAGGCGTCCACGGCATCCAGCAGTTCGGGGATGGAGTCCATGATCCCGACGGACACCCCGGCCGGCACCCGCGTCCGTGTCGCTCCCAGGTACGCCGCGTAGGACAGGTCCGAGCGCCGCAGTTCGGCGTCGAGCACCGCCATCTCCACCGCGGCCTTCGCCATCGGGTGTCCCTGGACCGGGGCGAACGCCGCGCCGAGGCCGCGGGCGGTCACGTCCGCGGGCAGCCGGGGGAGGAGGAAGTCCCGGATGACCTGCTCGGCGCCGTTCACGTACTCGGCCGAGTAGAGGGGTTCGGTGGCGGCCACGCACTCGCCCCAGCCCTCCACCTCCTCGCCGAAGACCCGGACGAGCAGGACCTCCCGGTCGACCTCCGTCCCGAAGGACGTACGGAACGGCGTCACCAGGGGCATGCGGATCCGCCGCAGTTCGACTCCGTCGAGCTTCATGTGGGGCGCTCCAGGAGGTAGTAGCCGGCGCGGGTGAAGCCAGTGACACGGTAACCGTGAGCCAGTGCGCCGCCGAGCGCCGCCCGCTGGGCCTGACGCCAGTCCCGGGCGGCGTCCGGGCGGGCCGACCGCAGGGCGGTGACGTCGGCCGGTGTCCCGATCGCCAGCGCGGGGGCGCCGGACGGGTCGTACCGCTCAGGGCCGCCCACCGAGTCCTCGCGCAGCGCGATGACGGTCTCCGCGCCGGGCTCCGGCCGCAGCGCCGGAGTACCCGCCAGCGCCGCGGACACGTCGGGGTTCTCCAGCGGCCAGGTGACGAGGAGGCGGTCGCTGGGGTCGCCCATGTTCAACTCGTCGGGCATGTCGCCGTAGAAGTCCTCGAGGTACCCGGTCGCGCGGGCGGCCAGTTTGACCAGGTTGAAGTAGGCGTTGCGCCGTGTCAGTGGGTCGAAGGTCCAGCTGATCGTCGTCATCCCCCGGGCCAGCGCCCACGCGCGCTGGTGCACCTTGATGGCATATCCGACTCCCCGGCCCGGTACGGCGACACCGGTGATGTGGGAGTGCAGGCCCCCGTCCGCCGTGGGGAAGGCCGCGCAGGCGCCGATCATCGTGTCGCCTTCGAAGGCCCCGGCGACGTAGCCGCCGATATGGCGGGTGACCTGGAGCATCTCGTACGGCATCGGGTCGGTCGGCCGCCAGATCTCCGCGAGCAGCGCCGACGCGGCGAACAGCTCCTTGGCGGCCGTCAGCTCACGTACGTTCATATATCGATCGTGACGTCGGGCCGGCCGTCCGGGCACACCGGGGTCAGGGAATGACCGGGAGCGGGTTGCCGCTGTTCGACGGGTTCTGGGTACGGGTCCTCGTGCCCTTGGGCGTGCGGCCGGCCGGGCGGGTGGCGCCGGTCGACGGCGTCCCTGTCCGCTGCTGCGCGGCGTCGTTGCGCGTGCTGGGCGGCTGGATCGAGGAGGGCAGCGGGATCAGGTTCTGGAGGTAGACGTCCAACCAGCGGCCGTTGCCGGTCGCGTCGGAAAACTCGGTCCCGAACGGGCCCATCGCCTCGAACGACTTCTCGAGGTTGGTCTGGTTGCGCTGCAGGATCTGCACGACCCGGCGCAGGTTCGTCAGCGCGGGGCCGAGGGTGGCCTGGTTCTCCTGGATGGTGCCGGTGATCTGCTGGGACAGCGAGACGGTTCCGGTGAGCAGCTGGTTGATCACCACTCGCCGGTCGTTGAGCTCCTGCAGCAGCAGACCGCCGTTCTGGACCAGCACGGCGAGGTCACCGCTGCGGGAGGCCAGCAGGGACGTGACGTTGCTGGAGTGCTTCAGCAGCTGGTTCAGCTCGTCGTCGCGCGAGGAGACCGCCTGGGAGATCTTCTGTAGCCCCGCCAGGGTGCGCCGGACGTTGTCCGGGGACCCTTCCATCGTCTGGGTCAGGGTGTTCATGGCCTTGGCCAGCTGCTTCGTGTCGATCTGACTGAGCTGGGAGCTGGCGTCCTGGAGCGCGGGCACCACCTCGTACGGGGCGGTGGTGCGCGACAGCGGGATCTCCTGACTCGTCGGCTGCCGGCCGGGCCCCTTCGGGTCGAGGGCGAGGAAGTGTGAGCCGAGCAGCGTCTTGATCTTGATCTGCGCCCGGGTCTGCCTCCCGAAGGGCGCGCTGCTGGTGAACGTCACCTTGACGTGGTCGCCGTCGAGGTCGACGCTGTCGACCTTGCCGACCTTCACGCCGGCGATCCGCACCTCTTCCCCGGCCTTCAGGCCGGCCGCCTCGCTGAACGCCGCAGAGTACGTCGTGCCACCGGCGAACTGCTGCAGGTTGAACGCGAGCAGGATCGCCAGGCCGACGGTCGCCAGGCCGGCGATGCCGATCGGCAGCGGATTGCGCTCCCGGAATGGACGCATCAGCGCGGCACCTCGCGTCGAATCTCGGCGAACTGGGCGCGCGGTCAGGGACGTACGCCGGCGTTCGCGCGGAACCCGCGTGACGCGGAGAGCACCCTGGCGCGTCAGTGAAAGGTACTGACGCGTAGCGTGGCCGACAAGAACCGACCGTGCTCGATCCGCCGCCTACCTGCGTACAAAGCCGCATCCGTGCAGGTCAGCAATGCCTTACTGGGGCAGTGAGTGACATAAGTCACATCCGGACGGTGATCGCCGATCCGTGCCCGAACAGCCCCTGGTTGACCGCGATCCCCACGCGCGCCCCTCTACCTGGCGTTCGCCCGCCTGCCCGCAGGTGACCGTGGCGATCGCGCCGATGCGTACGGGCGCTCCGTGGCCGCGCCGGGGAAGGGCCCGAGCCTCAGCGGCCGGACGAGCCCGGCTCGGTCAGGCGGAGGGCGGCCAGCGCGGCGACCGCGAGGAGGGCCACGGCATAGGCGACCGTTGCGGGCCAGTGACCGTGCTCGTACGCCAGGCCCCCGGCCGATCCGCCGATGCTGCTCCCCGCGTAGTAGGCGAACAGGTAGAGGGCCGAGGCCTGCGCCTTCCCGCCGGCGGCGCGCCGTCCCACCCAGCCGCTGGCGACCGAGTGCGCGGCGAAGAATCCGGCCGTGAAGACGAAGAGGCCCGCGCCGAGGACGGGAAGCGCGGTCGGCAGCGTCGCCAGCAGCCCCACGGCCGACAGGGCGAACGCGCCGTACATCACCGGGCGGCGCCCGACCCGGTCGGCGAGCGACCCCGCCGCCGGGGAGCTGAACGTCCCCGCCAGGTACATCAGGAAGACCAGGCCGGTGAGCCACTGCGGCAGCGCGAACGGGGCGGCGAGGAGGCGGTAGCCCAGGTAGTTGTAGACGGTGACGAACCCCGCCATCAGTACCAGCCCGATCAGGTACAGCCGGCGCATCGCGGGGTCGCGGAGGTGGCGGAGCAGCGCCCCCTGCCCGGTCCGGGCGGGCCGGAAGCAGCGGGAGCGGGGGAGCAGCGCCCAGAAGGCGAGCGTGATCAGCAGCGCGCCCACCGCGGTGACGCCGAGCGCCCACCGCCAGCCCGCCAGGTCGGTCACGAAGCCGGGGATGAGCCGCCCGAGCAGGCCGCCGACCGTGTTGCCGGCGATGTACCGGCCCATCGCCCCGCCCAGCGCCTCGGGGTGGACCTCGTCGGCGAGGTGGGCCATCGCGACGGCCGGGACGCCGGCCAGCGCCACACCCTGCGCGGCGCGGATCGCGGCGAGCACCGGGAAGGACGGGCTCAGCGGCAGCAGCAGGCCCAGGAAGGCCGCCGTGACGGACGAGGCCAGCATGATCCGGATCCGGCCGAGGCGTTCGGACAGCGAACTCACCGGGATCACCGCGAGCGCCAGCGCTCCGGTCGACAGCGACACCAGCAGGCTGGACGCCGTCGGGGAGACGCCGAAGACGTGCGAGAGCACCGGCAGCAGCGCCTGGGTCGAGTAGAGCGACATGAAGGTCGTCAGGCCCGCCGCGAAGAGCGCGAGGTTCACCCGGCGCAGTCCGCGGGAGCCGCGCCGATGGCGTAGGTCGAGGTCCGCGGGTGAGGTGACGAGCACCAGTCCAGGCTGCGTCCTCCTGGGGCGATGCGTCCAATGAAAGTCGCGCCTGACAGCTATGCTCAATGGTCATGGACGTCGAGACGGTCCGCTGGTTCCTGGCGGTTGCCGAGGACGGCCAGGTGACCCGGACGGCGGCCGAGCTGCGGATCTCCCAGCCGGGCCTGTCCCGCGCGATCGCCCGCCTCGAACGCGAGCTCGGCGTGCGACTCTTCGACCGCGAGGGGCGGACGCTCCGGCTCAGCGCGTACGGCGAGATCTTCCGCCGGCACGCGGAACGACTCGTCGCCGAGGAGCGGGCGGCCCGCCACGCGCTGGCCCAGGCGGCCGACCCCGACAGCGGCGAGGTGGGCCTGGCGTTCCTGCATACCCAGGGCACCGCGCTCGTCCCGGAGCTGCTCCGGGAGTACCGGCGGGAGCACCCGCGCGTGGCGTTCCGGCTGAGCCAGGGCAGCAGTGAGCAGATCGCGGCGGCCGTCGCCGAGGGCCGCGCGGACCTGGCGATCACCAGCCCGCGCCCGGCGGAGCTGGCCTGGCACCCGCTCACGACCGAGCGCCTCCGCCTCGCCGTCCCGGCCGGGCACCGGCTCGCCGGGCGCAGCCGGGTACGCCCGTCCGACGCCGCGGGTGAGCCGTTCATCCTCATGGGCCACGGGTACGGGCTGCGCTCCATCACCGACGAGCTGTTCCGGAAGGAGGGCGTCCGGCCCGACATCGCGTTCGAGGGCGAGGAGGCCGCCACGCTGCGCGGGCTGGTGGCCGCCGGGCTCGGCGTCGCGATCGTGCCGCCGGGCGAGCCGGTCCCCGGGGTGGTCGAGATCGTCCTCACCGGGGCGCGGCGGACGATCGGCCTGGCCTGGGTCGAGGGCCGGACGCGTCCGCCCGTCGTCGAGGGCTTCCGCCGCTTCGTCATGGCCCGCGCGAGAGCGTGACCCGCCGTCAGTTCCGGAGGGAGGCGACCATCCGGCGCAGGCCCGCGAGCCAGCGGTCGCGGTCGGCGGCCTTGCGGCGCTCGAACTCGGCCACCTCGGGATGGGGCAGGATCAGGAAGGCCTCGGCCGCGAGCCCGGAGACCACGGCCTCGGCCACGTCATCGGGCTCCAGGACCCTGCCGGCCGCGGCCACGACCTGGCCCGCCACCCCTTCGAGGGCCTCGGTGAGGAGGGGCGTGCGCACGCCCTGCGGGCACAGCGCGCTCACCTTGATGCCCTGGTCGCCGTACGTCAGCGCGAGCCACTCGGCGAAGGCGACCGCGGCGTGCTTGGTCACCGCGTAGGGTGCGTCGCCGGGCTGGGTGAGCAGGCCGGCGGCCGAGCAGGTGTTCAGGAAGTAGCCCTCGCCGCGCTCCAGCATGCCGGGCAGCGCGGCCCATGCGGCGTACACGTGGGCCTGGACGTTGACCGCCCAGGCGGCCGCCCACTGCTCCGGCGTCGCGTCCAGGCCGGCGCCGGTGCCGATCCCGGCGTTCGAGCAGACCAGGTCGATCGGGCCGGACTCGCCGGCTCGCTCGATCATCGACCGCACCTGTTTCTCGTCGCCGACGTCGGTGCGGATCGCGACCGTACGGCAGTCCAGCCCGGCGGCGACCCGCTCCACGGCGTCCACGTCGAGGTCGGACAGGCACAGCGTGGCAACGCCCTCGGCGGCGAACCGGCGGGCCAGGGCCGCGCCGATCCCGCTGCCTGCGCCGGTGATCACGACGTTCTTCCCGGTGATCTGCATGGCAGGAACGTAACATCCGGGACTAGGCTGGTTGAACCCGATTCGGTTGTCAGAAAGCTCCGGGTCAGAGGATGAAAGGCGGCAGCATGGCACTCGAGACCGGTCTGGCGGGCAGGACCGCCCTGATCACCGGTGCTTCGCGCGGCATCGGCAGGGCGACGGCGGAGGCGCTGGCCGCCGAGGGCTGCAACGTCGTCCTGTCCTCGCGGAAACAGGACGCCCTTGAGGAGGTCGCCGAGGCCATCCGGGCCGCCCACCCCGGGGTCGGCGTCCTGCCGAAGGCCGCCCACGTCGGCGACGCGGACGCCGCGCGGGCCTGCGTCGAGGCCGCGGTGGCCGAGTTCGGGGGCGTGGACGTCCTCGTCAACAACGCGGGCACCAGCCCGTACTTCGGCCCGATGGTCGACATCGACGCCGCCCGCGCCGACAAGACCGTCCAGGTCAACCAGTTCGCCGTCGTGCTGTGGACGCAGCTCGCCTGGAAGCTGTCCATGCAGGCGCGCGGCGGGGCGATCGTCAACATCTCCTCCGTCGGCGGCATGGTCACCGAGCACGGCATCGGCTACTACAACGCCACCAAGGCCGCCGTCATCCACCTCACCAAGCAGTTCGCGGTGGAGCTGGCCCCCTCGGTGCGCGTCAACGCCGTCGCCCCGGGACTGGTCAAGACCCAGCTTGCGCGGGCGCTGTGGGAGAACAACGAGGACCAGATCGCCAAGTACATGCCGCTCGGCCGCCTCGGCGAGCCCGAGGACATCGCCAAGGCGGTCGTCTTCCTCGCCGGGGACACGGCGAGCTGGCTGACCGGGCAGACCCTCGTCGTTGACGGCGGCTCGTCCGTCCGTCCGTCCATCGCCTGAGGAGGCTCCGCATGTCGCGTTGGGGACTGACGATTCCGCTCATGGGCGTGCCGCTGGCCGAGCACCGCAAGGTGATCGAAGGCCTGACCGGCCTCGGATACACCGACGCGTGGTCGGCCGAGACCAATGGGTACGACGCCTTCACGCCGCTGGCGCTGGCCTCACAGTGGGCGCCGGAGCTGCGGCTCGGACCGGCGATCGTGCCCGTCTACACGCGCGGCCCCGGCCTGCTGGCCCAGCATGCCGCGACGCTCGCTGACCTCGCCCCGGGCCGGTTCGTGCTGGGCCTCGGCACGTCGTCGCCGGTGATCGTCGAGCGGTGGAACGGCATCCCCTTCACCGAGCCGTACCAGCGGGTCCGGGACACGCTTCGCTTCCTGCGCCGGGCCCTGGCGGGGGAGAAGGTCACCGACGAGGCGCTCGGCGTATCCGGTTTCCGGCTGGACGTCCCGCCGAAGACCCCGCCGCCGATCGTGCTCGCCGCCCTCCGCCCGGGCATGCTCCGGCTGGCCGCCCGCGAGGCCGACGGAGCGATCACCAACTGGCTGGCGCCCCAGGACGTCCGGACGGTCCGGGGCGCGTTCGGCACGGACAAGGAGCTGATCGCGCGGATCTTCGTCTGCCCGACGTCGAACGCCGGGGAGGCGCGGGCGCTCGGCCGCCGGCTGATCGCGGCCTACCTGACGGTGCCCGTCTACGCGGCCTTCCACGAGTGGCTCGGCCGCGGTGAGCGGCTGGCCGCAATGAACGAGGCCTGGGCCGCCGGGGACCGTAAGGCCGCGCTCGACGCGATCCCGGACGACGTCGTCGACGAGCTGCTGGTGCACGGCTCGCCGGACGCGTGCCGGGAGCGCGTCCGCGAGTACGTCGCGGCGGGCCTGGACACTCCGATCCTCGCCGTACTGCCGAACAACGAGATATCGGTGACGGACGCCGTTCGCGCTCTCGCCCCCTAGATTGGCTCCCAAATCGCAAGATCCCGCATGTTTGCGGACAGGGAGCGTCGGGCATGGCAGGGCGCATGCACGGGGCCGTGCGCCGTGCCGACCTGCAATCGAACCGAAGGAGCTGACGACAGTGCTGACGCTGACCGATTCGGCGGTCCAGGTGATCCGTACCGTCACCAGCCAGCCCGAACTTTCACCGCAGACCGGCCTGAGGATCGCCACTCAGGAGCAGACCGACGACGCGGGCACGCTCTCCCTCGCGGTGGCCGAAGGGCCGCAGGCCGGCGATGAGGTCGTCGAGGAGCAGGGCGCGCGCGTCTACCTGGAGCCGGATGCCGCGACGATCCTGGACGAGATGACGCTGGACGCGAGCGTCGACGAGAACGGGGACGTCACCTTCCGCCTCGCGGAGCAGGGGTAGTCGGGTTCACCGGCCCCGGGCGCACGCCGATCGAACCGCGCCTGGGGCCTTTCCATGCCCCGGCCGGGGGCAGGACACGTCGTCCGGGAGGCTCGGGTGGGGACCGAGGGCCCAGTACTCGAACAGACCGTGCCCGACCCGGCCCTCGTACTCGAACCGGGCGACGGCGTCGACCATGCCCCACATCCGGGCGGCGTCCTCCGCGCGGCGCAGGTCGTACGCCACGCCCTGGACCTTGAGCCCGGGCCCCTGGTACTGGCGATCCTGTCCTGCCTGCTGCCGGGCCCGCAGTTCGTGATCTACATAATCCTCTGGCTGATGATGCCGAGCGACTAGAGGCTGCCTCACTCCTCCTCGCGGCCGGCCTTCAGCCGGGTGTGCAGCGCGACGCGCATCGTCACTCCTCGTCATCCTTCTGGCGGCGCGCCCACTCCTCGACCGCGCCGATGTGCACGGCCGCGGCGACCCGGGCGCCGTCCGGGTCACGCTCGATCAGCGCCCGGTAGATCGCGTCGTGTTCGTGGAAGGTGCGCGGGAAGACGCCCTCCTCGCGATAGCCGCGCCAGACGCGGGCCCGGAAGGTGCGGCTGTTCAGCCCGCCCAGGATCGCGCCGAGCACCGGGTTCCCCGCCGCCTCGGTGATGATGCGGTGGAACTCCAGGTCATGTCCGACGATCTCCTCGGCGGTCGTGCCGCGCTCCATCGCGGTCATCTCGGCGCGCAGGCGGGCGAGCCCGTCCTCGTCGATGCGCGCCGCGGCGGCGGCGGCGGCCGCGGGCTCCAGGATCTTGCGCACCTGGACCAGGTGGAGAAGGGTGGCGCCGCGCGAGATCTCCGCGACGACGCCGAACGTCTCCAACAGGTCGCCCGGCTTGAGCTGCGTGACGTAGATGCCGGCCCCGTGCCGGGCCTCCAGGACCCCCATGACGGTCAGGGCGCGGATCGCCTCCCGCATCGAGCTGCGGGACAGCCCGAGGTCCGCGGCGAGGTCGCGCTCGGTCGGCAGGCGTTGCCCGGGCGTGAACTCGCCCATGGCGATCCTGGTCTTGATCTCCTCGATCGCCCGCTGGGTGACGGTCGTCCTGGCACCCGTGTCGCCCGGCACGCGCGCTCCCTCCTCCGACTGCGGAACTCATCTTGCCGGACGGTAAGTGGTCTTACCAATTTTCGCTAAGTAACAACTTCGTAACGGGGTATTGCCAGGACATTGCCCAGGAGTGGTCTTATGTCTGCGTAAGAGGTCCGATGAATGTGCGAGAGGTCGGACCAACCGACGAGCAGGGAGTACGACTACGTGAAGCTGCTGCGTGTCGGACCGGAAGGCGCCGAACGCCCCGCGGTCCTCGCCGAGGACGGCTCGCTCCTCGATCTGTCCGGCCTGACCCGTGAGATCGACGGCGAATTCCTGGCCACGGGCCTGGACCGTGCCAGGTCGGCGTACGCGGCGGGCGAGCTGCCGCCGCTCCAGAACACCGAGCGGATCGGCGCCCCGGTGGCCCGGCCCGGCAAGGTGGTCTGCATCGGTCTCAACTACCGGGACCATGCGGAGGAGACGGGCGCCGACATCCCGGCCGAGCCGATCATCTTCATGAAGGCGTCGAACACCGTGGTCGGCCCGGACGACGACGTGCTGATCCCGCGGGGCAGCGAGAAGACCGACTACGAGGTCGAGCTCGCCGTGATCCTCGGTGGCCGGGCGCGCTACCTGGACTCGCCGGACGAGGCCCGCGCGCTCATCGCCGGGTACGCGGTCAGCCATGACGTCTCCGAGCGGGAGTTCCAGCTGGAGCGGGGCGGTCAGTGGGACAAGGGCAAGTCCTGTGAGACCTTCAACCCGCTCGGGCCGCACCTGGTGACCGCCGACGAGATCGACGACCCGCAGGACCTGGGCCTGCGGCTCTGGGTCAACGGGGAGCTCCGCCAGGACGGCAGCACCAAGGACATGATCTTCGCGGTCGACCATCTGATCTGGTACCTCAGCCAGTTCATGGTCCTCGACCCCGGCGACGTCATCAACACCGGAACCCCGGCCGGCGTCGCGCTGGGCAGTCCGGGTATCTCCTTCCTGCGCCTGGGCAACATCGTCGAGCTCGAGATCGATGGGCTCGGGCGGCAACGGCAGAGGCTCGCATGAAGGTCATCGCACTCGACGCCCACGACATCCGCTTCCCCACCTCCCGGCAGCTGGACGGTTCGGACGCGATGAACCCGGACCCGGACTACTCCGCGGCCTACGCCGTGCTGCGCACGGACGAGGGCGCCGAGGGCCACGGGTTCACCTTCACGATCGGGCGCGGTACCGAGGTGTGCGTCGCGGCGATCAAGGCGTACGCGCCGCTCATCGTCGGCCTCGACATCGACCTGTCCGACCTGGGCGGCTTCGCCCGGCGGCTGATCCACGACTCGCAGCTGCGCTGGCTCGGCCCGGAGAAGGGCGCGGTCCACATGGCCGCCGCCGCGATCATCAACGCGGCGTTCGACCTCGCCGGACGCGTCGCCGGCAAACCGGTCTGGCGGCTGCTGGCCGACCTGGCACCCGAGCAGATCGTCGACCTGGTGGACTGGCGGTACCTCAGCGACGCCCTTCGTCCGGACGAGGCCGTCGACCTGCTGACGGCGGCCCGGGCCGGACGCGAGGAGCGGGAGGCCTCGCTGCTCGCCACCGGCTACCCGGCGTACACGACGACCCCCGGCTGGCTCGGGTACACGGACGAGAAGCTGGTCGTGCTGGCGCGTGAGGCCGTCGAGGAGGGCTTCACCCAGATCAAGCTGAAGGTCGGCGGCGATCTGGCCGACGACCTTCGCCGGATGGAGCTGGCCCGCCAGACGGTCGGGCCCGAGGTCCGCATCGCGATCGACGCGAACCAGCGCTGGGACGTCGGCCAGGCGATCGAGTGGGTCGAGGCCCTCAAGCCGTACGACCCGTGGTGGATCGAGGAGCCGACCAGCCCCGACGACATCCTCGGCCACGCCGCCGTGCGCCGGTCGGTCCGGCCCGTACGGGTGGCGACCGGCGAGCACGTGGCCAACCGCGTCATCTTCAAGCAGATGCTGCAGGCCGAGGCGATCGCCAACATGGGCCTGCTGGCGGAGACCGACCCGTACTGGATCGAGGAACCCACCCACCCGGACGACGTGCTCGGGCACGCGCGCATCCAGCGGGCCGTCGCGCCGGTGCGGGTCGCCACCGGCGAGGTCGCCGCCAACCGGGTCATCTTCAAGCAGCTGCTGCAGGCCGGGGCGATCGGGGTCATGCAGATCGACGCCTGCCGGGTCGCCGGCGTCCCCGAGGTGCTGGCCGAGCTGCTGATGGCCGCGAAGTTCGGGGTGCCGGTCTGCCCGCACGCCGGCGGGGTCGGCCTCTGCGAGCTGGTCCAGCATCTGGCGATCTTCGACTACCTGCGGGTGGGCACGTCCCTCGACGGCCGGATGGTCGAGTACGTCGACCACCTGCACGAGCACTTCACCGATCCGGTGTGCACCCGCGACGGCCGCTACCTGGTGCCCGAGCGGCCCGGCTACAGCTCGGACCTGAGACCGGAGTCGATCGCCGAGTTCCGCTTCCCGGACGGGCCGGCCTGGCGGTGAGCGATCTCCTCG
>JBJMIW010000491.1:0-9573 GCA_045806665.1 Actinoallomurus sp. | reverse complement strand
CCGGGTCTATGTGGTTGAAGTATGTCAAGGTTGTTCCTGGAACTACCTGACGCTGTCCTACGTCCTTGGGCGCGGAGACACAGCTCCCGACCAGGGACAGAGCGTCCGAGAGTAGCCACGCGACCGCGTCGCGTGCCCGGCAGGCGGTCCCCGCTCACTTGCCTACTAGTACTGTCGGACGGACTGAAAAGCCGTACCCCAGTGAACGAGGTCGCGTGAGTTACAGCAGCGATTACGGGCCAGAGTACGGTCGACCGGGGCCTGCTGGACCGGCCCCGACCCGGCCACAGCCGCAGGTCGACGGATCCTACCTTCCTGCCGCCCCCACCAGGCCACACCCCGGTGGCCCCGGTCGACCGGGGGTTCCCGGCGGTCCAGGCGGCCCCGGAGGCTCAGGCGGCGGCGGTGGCCCGGGCGGTCGCCGTCCCGGCGGCGGCATGCGGCGCGGCTCCGGCAAGAAGGGCAAGAGGACCGGCTGGCGCCGCCTGTTGTCCTGGAAGCTGTGGCTCGGCGTATTCGGCATCGGCACGCTCGTCAGCATCTGCCTGGTGGGCGTCGCGTACGCGATGGTGCAGGTGCCCAAGGCGCCCAACGCGGACGTCATGAGACAGGGCACCACGGTGTACTACCGCGACGGCAGCCGGATGGTGCAGATCGGCAGCTCGCGGGTCATCAAGCCGATCAGCGAGATCAGCCCGAACATGCAGTGGGCCGCGATCGCCATCGAGGACCACAACTTCTACAACGAGGCCGCGATCTCGCCGAGGGGCATCGCCCGCGCGGTGTACAACAACCTCTCGGGCGGCAACACCGAGGGCGGCTCGACCATCACTCAGCAGTACGTCAAGAACGCCTACCTGACCCAGCAGCGGACCTTCAGCCGTAAGTTCAAAGAGATCTTCATCGCGATCAAGGTCGGCAAGCAGCAGGACAAGAAGACGGTCCTGCAAAACTACCTGAACACTATCTTCTTCGGTTACGGCGCGAACGGCGTGGAGGCCGCCGCACAGACGTACTTCGGTCCGAAGGTGCACGCCGCGAATCTCACGGTCCCGCAGGCGGCGGTGCTCGCGGCCAACATCAAGCAGCCCCAGTACTACGACCCGCGCAGCAAGGGCCAGCGGCACATCGACGCGGTCAACCGCTACAACGTCGTGCTCCAGAGCATGGTCAAGATCGGCAAGCTGTCCGAGGCGGACTACGCCAAGTACAAGGACCACCCGCCGATGACCGTGAAGCAGAAGGACAGCGAGGTCTTCCGGGGACAGCAGGGCTACATGATCCAACGGGTCACGAACGCTCTCCACGGGATGAACTTCACGGATGAGCAGATCCAGAACGGTGGTCTGAAGGTCTACACGACCTGGGACAGGAATCTCCAGGAGCAGGCGCAGAAGACGGTCGAGGCCGACCTTAAGACCAAGCGGATGCCGAAGGACACCAACGTCGGCCTGGTCACCATCAACCCGATCAACGGTGAGATTCTCGCCGCGTATGGCGGCCATGACTACCTCAAGCGCGCAGTGGACGACGTCTTCTATTCCACGGCGCAGGTGGGGTCCTCATTCAAGCCGTTCGTGCTCGCCGCCGCCGACCAACAGGGCATTGGCTTGAAGAGCACGATGGACGCGACGGCCCCCGCGTACATCAACACCAACGGTGACCGAGTGCCCAAAGGCACTCCGGGTGGCCATCCGTTCACCAACGACGAGGGCAACCCGCAGCAGCCGATCGTGGACATGGTCACCAGCCTGGCGAAGTCCTACAACACGATCTTCGTGCCGCTGGGCTACAAGGCCGGGACGCAGAACGTCGAGAATGTCGCCAAGGACGCCGGTCTTCCCGAAGAGGCCCTGAAGCGCGGTAACCCCGGCGAGGGCGGTTTCTTCCTGGGGCAGTCGGACATGCGCCCGCTCGACCTGGCCACGGGATACGCCACCATCGCCAACGACGGTGAGTACGTCACCCCGCACAGCATCCGCAAGGTCATCGACAAGGACAACAAGGTCCACATGCCGCAGAGTGTCACGCACAAACGGGCGTTCAACGCGGAGATCGCGCACGACGTGCAGTACGCGATGCAGCAGGTGGTCAAGACCGGTACGGGCGTGAACGCTCAGCTGCCGGGTCACGAGGTGGCGGGCAAGACCGGCACGACCAACAGCAACAAGGCCGTCTGGTTCTCCGGGTTCACCCCCAAGGTCACCGGTTCCAATCTGCAGTACGTCACCACGGTCGGCATGTGGCGGTTCCACGCGGCGAAGAAGCACCAGTCGGCGGAGTACCTTCCGCTGCAGCACATCGGTGTCTACGCCCACATCAACGGTGGGGACCTGCCCGCGGTGATCTGGCATGACTACATGAGCCAGGCTCTGCAGGGCAAGACGACCGAGCAGTTCCCGCCCCCCGCGTACTTCGCCCCGCCGCAGGCGTTCGCGAGGCCGAGCCCCACGATGACCATGCCCTCGGCGACGCCGACGCCGACATGTCTGCCCAACCAGGACCCGCAGATCGACCACTGCAAGCCGGACCAGAACCAGAATCCGGGCGGCCCACAGCAGTGCATGAAGCATCCCAATCGCCCGCAGTGTCAGTCGCCCTCGTCCAGCCCGAACCCGGGCGACACCTGCAAACCGACCATCATGTTCAACTGCTCGTCCCCCTCGTCGGACCCGGCTAATCCCGGCCCCGGTAAGGGTGGCAAGGGCGGCGGCGGTGGCGGCGGTGGCACGGCCCCACAGGCACAATCGGCGCGACCGTTCAAGGATTAACCTGCTGGTATGCCGGAGTCACAACTGATCGATGGGGCCGGGGGAGCCGCGGGCTCCCCCGGCCCCGCCGGTGTCCGTACGGGCCTCCGGCACGTGCTGCCGTTGCTCGTGTCCACGACCGCCGTCGTGTCGGTCCTGGGCTACCTGCAGAAGGTCCCGTGTAAGCAGGCGGGCTTCAACTTCATCCCGACGGTGCGCAACGCCTGCTATACCGACATCTATCCGCTGTACTTCGGGCGGGGCCTGGCCGACGGCAAGATCCCGTACCTCGACAAGATCCCCGAGCCGGTCGAGTACCCGGTGCTCACCGGCGGTCTCATGCAGACCGCCGCGACGCCGGCGCGCTGGTTCGGCGGCGGCGACGCGATCGCGCGCGGCATGTGGTTCTTCAACCTGACGGCCGTGGCGCTGGTGCTCTGCGCGGTCGTCACCGTGCTGGCGACGGCGCTGGTCGCCGGGCAACAGAGTCGCCGGGCCGGGCTGATGGTCGCGGCGTCGCCCGCTCTGCTCCTCACGGCGTACATCAACTGGGACCTGCTCGCCGTCGCCCTGTCCGCCCTGGCACTGGCCGCGTGGGCGCGCCGCCGCCCCGGCGTCGCGGGCGGCCTGCTCGGCCTCGCGGTCGCGGCCAAGTTCTATCCCCTGATCTTCCTCGGCCCGCTGTTCCTGTTGTGCCTGCGCGCGGGTAAGTGGCGGGAGTTCGGCCGGCTGCTGGCCGGCACCGCCGTCGCGTGGCTGGTCGTCAACCTGCCGATCATGCTGACGGCGTGGGACAGCTGGAGCCGCTTCTACACGTTCAACCAGGAGCGCCCGGTCGACTGGGGCTCGATCTTCTTCCTGGCCGAGCGCAAGGGCCTGTCGTCCGTCGACAAGGTGCCGACCCTGAACCTCATGGGCGAGGCGGGATTCGTCGTCCTGGCGCTGGCCATCGCGCTGCTCGTGCTGTTCGCCCCGCGCCGTCCCCGGCTGCCGCAGGTGCTGTTCCTGACCCTCGCGGCGTTCCTGCTGACCAACAAGGTCTGGTCGCCGCAGTACGTCCTGTGGCTGCTGCCGCTGGTCGTGCTGGCCCGGCCGAAGCTCCCCGCCTTCCTGCTGTGGCAGGCAGGAGAGATCGTCTACTTCCTCGGCATCTGGTGGTACCTCCTGGCCGGCGCCAAGCAGCAGCCCGGCGTGGGTCTGTCCGCCACCCTCTCCGCGATCTCCTCGGGGCACGCTCCGGCGACGGGCATCGACGACAACGTCTACTTCATCGCGCTGCTGGCCCGCTTCCTGACGGTGCTGCTGCTGGTCGTCCTCGTCGTGGTCGACATCCTGATGCCCCGGCTCGACCCCGTCCGCGCCGACGGCGTGGACGACCCGGCCGGTGGCGTCCTGGACCGCGCCGAGGACCGCCTCGCGCCCTTGCGCCGCCCCGCTCCGCGGCCCGCCTGAGCCATGGTGCAGGCAGGCCGCTCGTACGGCATCGGCCTGGAGCGGCTCCGCCGTGGCGACCGTCTCGCCCTGCGCGCCTGGGCGGGCACCCGGCTCGCCGTGCTGGGGATCTCGCTCCTCGCCTCGGCGCTGTGGTCGTACGGTGACCTGCACGACTCCTTCCTGGGCCGATGGACCCAGTGGGACGTCGACCACTTCGTCGAGATCGCCGAGTACGGCTACGGCGGCGATCCCGCCCACCCGCCGGACCCCGGGCTCCCGGCCTTCTTCCCTGGTCTGCCGCTCGTCCTTCGGGCCGTCCACCCGCTCATTCCGAACTGGCAGCTGTCGGCGCTGCTGGTCAGCCTCGTGGCCGGGGCGGTGGCCATGGTCGCGCTGAGCCGGCTCGGCGAACAGGAGGCGCGCCTCACCGCGGCGACCGGTGCGCACGCCGGCCACCCGAGGCTCGGTGCGCACGCCGGCGCGTACGGCGGTGACGGCCTCGTGGGGCCGCGGGCGGTGCTCGCGCTCCTTGTCAGCCCGTACGCCGTGTTCCTGTTCGCCGGGTACTCCGAGAGCCTGTTCCTGGCGTTCGCCCTGCCGGCCTGGCTGCTGGCGCGGCAGCGGCGATGGGCGCCCGCGGTCCTCTGCGCCGCGGGCGCGTCCTGCGTACGGGTGACCGGCCTCTTCCTCGCCGCCGCGCTGATCGTGGAGTTCGTCTCCGCCGACCGGCGGTGGCGGTCGGCGCCGTGGCTGGCCGTGCCGTTCCTCCCGGTGCTGGGCTACACCGTCTACCAGTGGCGGCGTACGGGCGACTGGTCGGCGTGGCAGCACGCGCAGCAGGCCGGCTGGGGACGCTCGGTGGTGTGGCCGTGGACCTCCTTCCACACGACCTGGGGCGCGGCCTTCGGCACGCATGACCAGTTCACGACGGCCTTCCGGGTCGAGCTGGTCGCGGCCGCCGTGGGCGTCGCGCTGACCTGCCGGCTCCTGGCCAAGCGCCGGTGGGCGGAGAGCGCATACGTCGGACTGCAGCTCGCCTCGCTGCTGACCTCGGCGTACTACCTGTCGATCGGCCGGTCCACGCTGCTCTGGTGGCCGCTGTGGCTGGCGGCCGGCCGGTGCCGGCGCCCGGCGTACCTCTTTCTCATCGCGCTGTTCCTGCCGCTCATGACGGCCGAGGTGGTGACCTACAACTCCGGAGGATGGGCGGGCTGACGCCGGACGGGTGTACGGAGAAGGATCCAAGGAAGAACAGCGATCGGCAGGCCGTCGGACCGTCGAACGGGTGAGAGATGATCGAGGAGCTTCTGACCGGACACCGGGCGCCGGGCGTCTACACCTGGCCCGTCGACCGGAGGGAGGCCGCTCGCGGTGCCGTCGAGGCCGAACGCGCCGGTTGGCGGGTGTTCTGGCTCGACGTGCGCGGTGTACGCGACAAGCAGGCGCTCCTCCAGCGGTGTGCCGAGGAGCTGGTCCTGCCGTCCTACTTCGGCCGTAACTGGGACGCCCTGGAGGAGTGCCTCCGGGATCTGTCCTGGGTCCCGGCCAACACCGGCTACCTCGTCATCTACGACCACTGGCGGGAGCTGGCGGACGCCGACCCCGCCGCCCATCGGACGCTGCTGGACGTCTTCGGCGCCGCCGTCGAGCACTGGCGGGACACGTCGACCCCCATGGCGGTCCTGCTCCCGGTGACCGAGGAGGACCGGGACGAGCCGGACCCCGACCCGGCCGGCGGCTGAGCCGACTCCGTCCACAGGCTGTGGATAACGGTACGGCGCGGGGACGTGAGACCTCGCGGGCAGTGGGTGCGTCAGGACGTGCGCGCATCGCCGGTACCGCGGGTTCCGCTCGGCGTCGTGCGCCGGCGGACGCGTCGGCCGCCCGGCCTCTCGTGCCGGGCGGTTATCCACAGGGTGTGGAATGCGTGATGGGTCGGCCGGTGCCGGTCAGAGGTGCTCGCGGAGCCAGGCGATGTCCGCGGCCTGCCCGTCGCCGGGCGTCTCGACGATCACCGGTGCGCCGGCCGCTCGCACGACGGCGAGGATCAGCTCCGGGTCGATCCGGCCGTCGCCGAGGTTGGCGTGCCGGTCGGCGCCCGAGCCGAACGCGTCGCGGCTGTCGTTGCAGTGCACCAGGTCGATCCGGCCGGTGATGGCCTTGACGCGCTCCACCACGTCGACGAGGTCCTCGCCCGCCGCGTGGGCGTGGCAGGTGTCCAGGCAGAACCCGACGTCGAAGCCGTCGAGGGCCTCCCACAGCCGGGCGATCCGGTCGAGCTTGCGGGCCATGGCGTTGTCGCCGCCCGCCGTGTTCTCGATGAGGACGGGGACCGGGCACTCCTCCATCCGCTCGAAGACCTTCCGCCAGTTGTCGAAGCCGGTCTGCGGGTCGTCGTTCTTCAGCACATGCCCGCCGTGCACGATCAGACCCTTGGCCCCGATCTTCGCGGCGCCCTCGAGCTGCTGCACGAGGATCTTGCGGCTCGGAATCCGGATGCGGTTGTTGGGCGATGCGACGTTCACGACGTACGGCGCGTGGACGTACACGTCGACGTCGGAGTCGCGGATCGCCTCGTGACCCTCGGGCAGGACCGGCGCCTTCCAGCCCTGAGGGTCACCGAGGAAGAACTGGACCACCTCGGCCTTCTTCGCGGCCGCCGCGGCGAGCGGGTCGGTCTGGTCGACATGGGCTCCGATTCGCAGCATGGCGACGAGCCTACGCGCGCGGTCGGACGAGAACGGTGACCGGTGAGAATCCTCCCCGAGGGAGGAGCCGGTCCGGGGCCGGGCCAGGCGGCATTCGCCGTACGTCGTCGGCCGGCGGTGTACGAGGACCGGGGTCAGATTGTGACCCCGCCATGAGACAGGCCGAGGCCGAGGCCGACGAATGCCATGCCGATGCCCAGGACGTTGAGCCAGCGCTCGACGGTCGTCGCGGAGACCATCTGGGAGTACAGGCCGAAGAGGAACGTCACGACCCCCAGGCACGCGGCGATGAAGTGCGTGTCGTGGACGGCCCCGGTGACGAACGTGACGAAGCCGGCGACCACGGTGACGACCGCGAGGGAGTTCTCCAGAGGATGCGCCTGGCGGGCGGCGAGACGTCGTGGGATCGCTAGTGGTGACATGCCTGTCGCCTCCTCCGAGGACGGTTCCCTCCCAGGTTGTTCCTCGTCCCGGTGCTGGTCAAGCCCCTGGTCGGGTCGTCAGAGCGGCGAGCGTTCTGTCGGTCCCCCGCGATAGTGTCGAACGTGGTTTCGAACGGAGGATGCCATGACGATGATCACTCGTGAGCTGGCCGGCATCGACGACGCCGAGTTGATCGAGGAGTTGTCCATGCTGACCACCCAGACGGCGCGCATGCGGTCGCGGATGGCCGACATCATGTCCGAGCTCGATCGGCGCCGGGGTCGGTAGGGCGGGTCCGGGCCGATTGAGCTGCCACTTGTTGATAGCCTTTGTCGGTCCCGCACATCCGAAACGCGGGACGACGCAAGAGCCCTCCTGTCACGGAGAGACCGTGACCGCACCAGTCCAAAGGAGGTTGGGACCCGCATGCGTCGTTACGAACTGATGGTCATCCTCGACCCGAACACCGAGGAGCGCACGGTCCAGCCGTCGCTCGACCAGTTCCTCACCGTGGTCAAGGACGACGGTGGCAGCGTGGAAAAGGTCGACGTCTGGGGCCGCCGGCGCCTGTCGTACGACATCGCCAAGAAGTCCGAAGGCATCTACGCGGTCGTCGACCTGACGGCCACGCCCGCCACGGTCAAAGAGCTCGACCGGCAGCTGAACCTGCAGGAGTCGATCCTGCGCACCAAGGTCATCCGCCCCGAGGCCCACTGACCGTCCCCCGGTCAGCCCACGACACGCAAACGATCTGTAACCGGAGAGCCGCATGGCAGCAGGGGACACCCAGATCACGATCGTCGGCAACCTGGTCGCCGACCCTGAACTCCGCTTCACCCCCAACGGGCAAGCGGTCGCTACCTTCCGCGTGGCCTCCACCCCTCGTTTCCGCGATCAGCAGTCCGGTGAGTGGAAGGACGGCGAGAGCCTCTTCCTCACCTGCAACGTCTGGCGGCAGGCGGCCGAGAACGTCGCCGAGAGCCTCCAGCGTGGCATGCGGGTCATCGTCCAGGGCCGCCTGAAGCAGCGGTCGTACGAGACCCGTGAGGGTGAGAAGCGCACCGTCTTCGAGCTCGAGGCCGACGACGTCGGTCCGTCTCTGAAGAACGCCACGGCCAAGGTCAACAAGAGCCAGCGGCAGGGCGGCGGTGGCGGCTTCGGCGGTGGCGGTGGCGGCGGCCAGGGCGGCTACGGCGGTGGCCAGGGCGGCGGCTTCGGTGGCGGTCAGGGCGGACCGGGCGGAGGCGGCTTCGGCGGAGGCGGCAACGCGCCCGCCGAGGACCCCTGGGCGACCGGGGGCGGCGGCGGATTCTCCGACGACCCGCCGTTCTAAGCCCGTACGGGCATCACTCATCATCCGACCGACCATTCCCGCGTAAGCGGGGCTCTCTTCTTAAGGAGCACCACGATGGCGAAACCGGCACCACGCAAGCCGAAGAAGAAGGTTTGCCTGTTCTGCCAGGAGAAGCTCTCCTACGTCGACTACAAGGACACGGCGCTGCTGCGCAAGTTCATCTCCGACCGCGGCAAGATCCGCGCTCGCCGGGTGACGGGCAACTGCACCCAGCACCAGCGTGACGTCGCCACCGCGATCAAGAACGCGCGTGAGATGGCGCTGCTGCCGTACACCAGCACGGCCCGCTGAGAAAGGAGTCACTCTTCATGAAGCTCATCCTGACTCAGCAGGTCTCCGGCCTCGGTGCCCCCGGCGAGGTCGTCGAGGTCAAGGACGGCTACGGCCGCAACTACCTGATCCCGCGCGGCTTCGCGCTCCAGTGGACGCGTGGCGGGGAGAAGCAGATCGACTCGATCCGCAAGGCCCGCGCGGCCCGTGAGATCGCCAGCGTCGAGCAGGCGGAGTCCGTCCGCAGCGACCTGGAGAAGCTCAAGGTCCGGCTGTGGACGCGCGCCGGTGAGAGCGGTCGGCTGTTCGGCGCGGTGACCCCGACCGACATCGCCGGCGCCGTCAAGGCGTCCGGTGGCCCGGACCTGGACAAGCGCCGCATCGAGGTGAAGAACCCGATCAAGACGGTCGGCTCCCACCAGGTGGCGGTCCGCCTCCACCCCGAGGTGAGTGCCAAGATCTCGCTTGAGGTGGTCGCCGGCTGACCTGTTCGGCGCACGCGAAGGGCTGGGTCCGACGGACCCGGCCCTTTGTCTGTTCCGGAGCGTGTGGTTCCACGTGAAACGCCCAATCCAGCCTCCTCGCATTCCGTGATCGGGTCAGTACGCTGGGCGATCAGTCGTCCACGGGGGGT
>JBJMIW010000490.1:0-4442 GCA_045806665.1 Actinoallomurus sp. | reverse complement strand
TTTGCCGCGGGATCCGGGGCGGCGCGGCGCGGCGCCGCCACTCGCGCGGGTAGCCGAGCGAGACCTCTTCGAACCGGACCCCGTCGTACCAGGTCACCCTCGGGATGTGCAGGTGGCCGTAGACGACCGCCGTAGCGCGGTAGCGAACGTGCCAGTCCGCGCTGGCTCTCGTGCCGCACCAGATCGAGAACTCGGGATGGCGCAGCACGCGCGTCGGCAGCTGGGTGAGCGGCCAGTGGTTCACGAGGACGGTCGGCAGGTCGGGGTCGAGCGCATCGAGGCGACGCCTGCTCTCGTCGACCCGCGCCGCGCACCAGGCCGCCCGTGACGGGTACGGATCCGGGTAGAGGAGGTGCTCGTCGGTGCACACGACCCCTGCCGCGTAGGCCGTGGCCAGACCCTCCTCCGGTGTTGCCGCCCCTTCAGGGAGGAACGTGTAGTCGTACAGGAGGAAGAGCGGCACGATCACGGCCGGGCCGCCGGGTCCCCTCCAGACCGGGTACGGGTCCTCGGGGGTCAGCACGCCCATGCCCCGGCACAGTTCGACGAGCCGGACGTACCGGGCCTCGCCGCGCAGTCCCGTCGCGTCGTCGCGCGGTGTCCACAGCTCGTGGTTGCCGGGCGTCCACACCACGGTCGCGAACCGTCGTCGCAGCGTGTCGAGGGCCCAGGCGATGTCGTCGAGCCTCTCGCCCACGTCGCCGGCGACGAGCAGCCAGTCGTCACCGGACTCCGGACGTAGCTCCTCCACCAGTTGGCGGTTCTCCCGATAGCCGACGTGGAGGTCGCTGATCGCAAAGAGCCTCGGACCGTCTTCTGGAGTCGGGGTCACACCGGTGATGCTATGTCGATCTTGAACACCGGTCCGCGTCGATCCGGGGCTTCGGCCGATTATCCAGGTCGCTCCCAGCGCAAGGGCTGGGTGAGGGCGTTGTACGGGGGGATGGTCGAGCCGCGGTGACGGGGGCGTGGTCACCGCCACCGCGGCCCGGTCCGATCGCGCGAGCGGCCCGGAGGCTCGCTCACGCGGGCTTCTCGTACGCGCCCTGGACCTTGGCGCAGATCTCCCGTGCCTCGTCGGGGTAGCGTCCGATCAGTCGGTGCAGCTCGGCGAGCTCCGCGTCCCGGCGGAGGTGTCCCACCACGGGCATCTCGTCGAGGATCTGCCGGAACTCCGCCAGCTCCTGGTCGTAGCTCATCTGTCCGCCCGGGGGTGAGGTGCTCGATTTCCGATCACGCGGCCGATCTCGCGCGCCGCTGAGGTCTTGTCCACCGCCGGGCAGATGGGCTGGCCCCAGGAGTAGAAGAACCAGTACGCGTCGCCGTCCACGATGTGGTGCTCGCAGCGGATCGTCTCCGACATGACGGGCGCGTGCCGGTTGGTGGCACGGAGGAAGGGGGCGGCGCCGTGCGGATGGTCGAAAGTCGTCTCGAACCCGGCCTGATCGAGCACCCCTCGCAGCTCGCGAAGGTGCCGGACCACTAACGCGGTGACGGTCTCCTCACCCATGTGCGTCTCCTCATCGCGCGGAGATCTTCGGCCGTCTGTCGTGACGTTAAAGTCCACGACCGACCGCGGGCGAGGAGTGTGCCCGAGTGTGGCACACGACTTCGGGCACAGGTCTGAAAGAGACGACGCGGCCAGGGAGAGGACCTCAGCCGAGGGCGTCGATCGCGTCGGCGATCAGCGTCCGCGCCGCCGTACCGAAGACCGCCATCGCGGACAGCTCCGTGAACGCCTTGGCGTACAGCTCGACCTCGCCGGGGGTCGTGACCGTCACCGCCGCCGACAGCAGCTCCACCGACACCTGGGTCGAGTCGAAGATGTTGAAGCCCTCAAGGGTCCACATCCGGCGGCCGCCCTGGTGGAAGGGGATGACGCCGAGGGAGACCGACGGGAGCGTCATGACGTCCAGCAGATGGTGCAGCTGCCCGGCCATCGTGTCGGGGCCGCCGACCTGGTAGCGGAGCACCGACTCCTCGATCAGCACGGCGAACCGGTGGTCGCCGTCCCGTACGACGTGTGAGCGGGCCATGCGGGCGGACACCGCCTCCTCGACGTCATTCGGCGTGCCGTGGAACGTCGTGATCGCCGACAGCAGCGCGCCGGCGTAGGCGGGCGTCTGGAAGAGCCCGGGGACCACCTGGGAGCAGTAGACGCGGAAGCTGCGGGTCCGCTCGTACAGCGGGACGCGCGACTCCTGCAGCCGGCGCAGGCCGGTGCGCTGGACCCGGCGCCACTCGACGTAGGCGCCCTCGACGGTCCGCAGCGAGGCGACGAGGTCGGCGGTCTCATCCTCGGCCTGGCAGAGGGCGCACCAGCGGCGGATGTCGTCGGCGGACGGCGGCCGGGACGCGTGCTCGATCTTGGAGATCTTGGTGCGGTCCCATTCGGCGGCGGCCGCCAGTGCCTTGGCGGTCAGGCCGGCGTCCGTCCTGATCTCCCGCAGCCGGTCGGCGATGGCCTGGCGGGCCGCCTGCACGGATGAGGACGGCGACGTCACGGACACGGCGGCCCCCCGAGACGGTCGAGGGGGCTCAGGCGGGGCGATAGTCATCGTGATCGATCCCGCGTTCCCAGGCCGCCTCGAAGGCGGAGGTGCATAGCTTCACCACGTCAGGATCCTCCCAGACGTCGTGGCCGACGAAGTCCCCATCACCGGCGAAGTAGCCGAATCGTGCGATCCGGCCGTCGAACAGCCAGAAGTCGTTGCCCGGCAGGGCCAGAGCCGAGGCCTGCCGGCGAGGCAGCCACCGTACCTGCTCGCCGGCCGCGATGTTCAGCCCTGCCGTTACCTCGTATTCGAAACGGATGAAGTCCGCCAGTGGTTCCGACACGATGCGGACGCGCCGCATCCGGACACCACGGGCGACGGTGGTCCGGACGAGCGCGAACCATTCGGGATACCGGTCCGGTCCATCGATCCGACGTCCCGCCCTCCAGTCGAGGAAGACGGGATCGGAGGGCGTGTAGCCGTCCCGCATCTCCAGGTGGACAGCCGACTCATCGCACTCGGCGAGCAGGTCATTGAACGATGGGACCTCCGGCGACATCGCACGCCTCCTTCAGGATCGGTGCCATCCGCGCCGGGAGCCGCAGCACCGTCTCGTGGTCGGGTATCGGGCCGGTCGCCAGGCATTCCCTTCGAGTATCCGGGTCCGCGGTCCATCCTTGAATGACGATCTCACTGGTCTTCTCGTCGACCCACACGGTGGGGCAGTTATCCCCATTGGTGCTTGGATCGATCCCGACGAACCTAAGGGGCATGGATGACCTCCTGAGTCGCTGCGTGTGTACGGAGTGCGTAGGAGAGACTCACGCAGAGTGATGGATCGGTCAAGCGGTTGCCATGCAATCGAACGGTCGTTCACCGCTCCCACGGCGGGATTCTTATATCCCGCGGTCGACGTGTCTCCCGCCACGCCGGCCAGGAGGAGAAAACCGACCCCGGGTGTTCCGAACGACCGTGGGCCCCATGGTTCGTACGAACCACGGGGCCCACGGTCGGTCCGGGAGAGGGACGTCAGCCGCGATGGTCGCCGTACGTCCAGTCGTCGGGGCGCTTGTCCTCGGTCTTCCGGTCGCCGTACGAGGTGCCGTACGGGCTGGTCGGGTAGGCCTGCGTCGTGTTGGCGTCGTCCCGGCCGCCCCCCGGGGCCGAGGAGTCCGGGTCGTACCCCTGACCCGACGACGAGGATCCGTAGTAGCCCGAGCCGCCGCCGTAGGACGACCCAGAGGCCGGGTAGCCGCCGGTCGGGGAGTAGCCGCCCGACAGGGGGTCGGACCCGTACGAGCCCGACGTCGACGAGCCGGAGCTGCTGCCGTAGGAGTCGGAGGAGCCGCTGTAGTCGGAGGAGCCGCTGTAGGAGTCCGTCGACCAGCCACCGCTGGTGGAGGAGCCGGTGGACGACGAGCGGTACGAGCGCTCACCGGTGTCCAGCGGGTCGGTCAGCGGGTCGAAACCGCTCGGCGTGGAGCTCGGCGAGGCGGACGAGGGCGTGCTCGACGCCGCGTCGCCGCCTCCGGCGCGCTGTCGCTGGATCTTGGCGAGCAGCTCGTCGACGGACGGGACCACGGGGCCGTCGTCGCTTCCGCTCAGCGAGGGGGAGGCCAGGGGAGAGGAGGCCGGCGGCGCGGGGGGAGGAGTGGGTGCGGCGGGAGAGCTCGACCCGTAGGTCGGGCGCTCGCCTGTGTTCAGCGGATCGTCGCCGTACCCGCTCGTCGAGTCCGCGCCGTAGGTCCGGTCGCCGCCGTACGAGGGTTCGGACGAGTAGGACGACTCCGAGGAGTACGACGACTCCGAGGAGTAGGACGACTCGGACGAGTAGGAGGGCTCGCTCTGGTAGGTGGACGGGGAGAAGCCCCCACTGTGGTCGGACGAGCCGTACGCCGGGATCTCGTCACCGGCCACCGTCTCGGCCGCCCGCTCCGTGGGAACGTC
>JBJMIW010000489.1:0-20691 GCA_045806665.1 Actinoallomurus sp. | reverse complement strand
ATGGCCAGGGCGACCACCGGGAGGATGTACTTGTCGATCCCTTTGACCCGGTCGCCGAGAAACCGGCCGAGCAGAATGATCGACTCGGTCCAGACCACGCCGCCGATCACGTTGAAGACCAGGAACCGGCCCGCGGACATCTCCAGCATGCCGGCGAGCGGGTTGAGGAAGGTGCGCACGACCGGGGCGAAGCGGGCCAGCACCACGGCCTTGGCCGGGCCGAACTTGTTGAAATAGTGCTCGGCCTTCTCGACGTGGTCCTGCCGGAACAGCCGAGAGTCGGGCCGGTCGAAGAGTTTCCGCCCGTACTTCGCGCCGAGGAAGTGCCCCACCTGCGCGCCCGCGATCGCGCACAGCGGCGCGCCGATCAGGAGCACCGGGAGCGGCAGTGGCGTGATGTGGTTGGCGGTGGCGGCGGTCGTCGTGGTGAAGACGCCCGCGGTAACCAGCAACGTGTCGCCGGGCAGGAAGAACCCGACGAGCAGACCGGTCTCGGCGAAGAGGACGGCGAGAATTCCGACCAGTCCGAAGGTCGCGATGAGGGACTTAGGATCCAGGATGTTCACGGCGAGGGCCACGCGCCTGAGGGTATCGGTAGGCGTGCCGTGTCCGGGTCGGGCGCGGATTTCGAGATACTGGTATCAAGCCGGCCGGGAGCCACGCCCAAGGAGGGAACAGCCATGCCCATCGCGACCCCAGAGGTATACGCGGAGATGTTCGATCGGGCAAAGCGTCAGGGCTTCGCCTACCCCTCGATCAACGTCACCTCGAGCCAGACGCTGAACGCCGCGCTGCGCGGGTTCGCCGAGGCGGAGAGCGACGGGATCGTCCAGGTCTCGACCGGCGGCGCGGAGTTCCTCTCCGGCGCCACCGTGAAGGACATGGTCACGGGGGCGACGGCGCTCGCCGAGTACGCGCGCGTGGTCGCCGAGAAGTACCCCGTGCAGATCGCGCTGCACACCGACCACTGCCCGAAGGACAAGCTCGACGGCTACATGAAGCCGCTGATCAAGATCTCTCAGGAGCGGGTGGCCCGCGGGGAGGAGCCGCTGTTCCAGTCGCACATGTGGGACGGCTCGGCCGTTCCGCTCGAGGAGAACCTCCAGATCGCGGCGGAACTCATCGAGGAGTGCGCGAAGGCCCGCGTGATCATGGAGATGGAGATCGGCGTCGTCGGCGGTGAGGAGGACGGCGTCGTCGGCGAGATGAACGAGAAGCTGTACACCACGCCGGGAGACGCCCTGGCGACGGTCGAGGCGGTGGGCCTCGGGGAGAAGGGCCGCTACCTCCTCGCCGCCACGTTCGGCAACGTGCACGGCGTCTACAAGCCGGGTCACGTCAAGCTGCGGCCGGAGGTCCTGAAGGAGATCCAGGAGGTCGTCGGCGAGCGGTACGGCAAGGAGAAGCCCTTCGATCTGGTCTTCCACGGCGGCTCCGGCTCGACGCTGGAGGAGATCCAGGAGGCGGTGTCGTACGGCGTCGTGAAGATGAACATCGACACCGACACGCAGTACGCCTTCACCCGGCCGATCGCCGACCACATGTTCAAGAACTACGACGGCGTCCTGAAGGTCGACGGCGAGGTCGGCAACAAGAAGGCCTACGACCCGCGCGCGTACGGCAAGGCCGCCGAGGCGGGCATGGCCGCGCGCGTCGTCGAGGCCTGCGAGCACCTCATGTCGCAGGGCACCAAGATCAAGTAAAGACCCGCGACGACAGGCGGGGACGGCCGGAGTGCGCGGCCGTCCCCGCGTTGCTACTCGCCCGTCATCCTCGCCCATCGCGGCTGCACCGGGCGGCTGACGCCGGCGCTGGCCTGCTCGGACTGCGGCACAGCGCTCGGTCCGACCGACATCGACCCGCGGCCCGGTCCAGGTGCCCGCCCGACCGACCGGATCGTCCAGCGGGCCGCCGACGGCGACCGTTGATCAATCTTCCCGGGGCTCCGAACGATCTTGATCCGGCCGGCATCTCACTCCTCGACCACACACGCCACCCGCACGGCTCTAGGACAGCTGGGACAGCTGGGCGAACTGCTCGTCCGTCAGGGTGATGTTCGTGGCGCCCATGTTGTCCTCGAGGTGCTCCACGGAGCCGGTGCCGGGGATCGGCAGCATCACCGGCGAGCGGCGGAGCAGCCACGCCAGCGCGGCCTGCGACGGGGTGGCGTTCAGTTCCTTGGCGATCTCGTCGAGGCGGCCGCCTGGCTTGGCCAGGTCGCCGACGGCCAGCGGGAACCACGGGATGAACCCGATGTCCTCCCGCTCGCAGTAGTTCAGGACGTCCTCGGACTTGCGGTTGGTCAGGTTGTAGAGGTTCTGGACGGTGACGATCGGGACGATCTCCCGGGCCTTCTCGATCTCCTCGACGCTGACCTCGGACAGCCCGATGTGTCGGATCTTGCCCTCGTCGCGGAGGTCGCGCAGCTCGCCGAGCTGGTCGGCGAGCGGCACCTCCGGGTCGATGCGGTGCAGCTGGAGCAGGTCGATCCGCTCCAGGCCGAGCCGGCGCAGGCTCATCAGCACCTCCTGGCGGAGGTACTTGGGCCGGCCGACCGGATACCACTCGTCCGGTCCCGTCCGGACGAGGCCGGCCTTGGTGGCGATCGTCACGCCGTCGTACGGGTGGAGCGCCTCGTGGATCAGCTCCTCGGACACGTACGGGCCGTACGAGTCGGCGGTGTCGATGAAGTTCACGCCGAGTCCGACGGCGCGCCGCAGCACGCGGAGGGCCTCGTCACGATCGGCCGGAGGGCCCCAGATGCCGGGCCCGGTGATCCGCATGGCGCCGTAGCCCAGGCGATTAACGGTCAGGTCTCCGCCGATGGCGAACGTGGTTTCGGTCATAGCGCCACCGTACCCAGCGGTGAAATCGACGAAGTTTCCCGGCCTCCGGAATAGGAGATCGCCGCCGAATTGGGCAGGATGACCCCATGGAGCACCAGAACCTTCTCGGCGGGCCGGCCCCGACCGAGCTGCCGGACATCGACGAAGCCCGACAGTCCCTGGAGGCCGGCGTCGACCCCTTCGAGGTCGCCGCCCGGTTCCCGGTGTACCCGGCCGCCTGGGCCGAGCTCGCCGACCGCGCCTTCGGGAAGGGCGATGTCATCGAGTCGTACGCCTACGCCCGCACCGGCTACCACCGGGGCCTCGACCAGCTGCGCCGCGCGGGGTGGAAGGGCCACGGCCCGGTCCCCTGGGAGCACGCGCCGAACCGCGGTTTCCTGCGCTGCCTGCACGCCCTCGCCCGGGCCGCCGCCGCGATCGGTGAGGAGGACGAGGCGCAGCGCTGCCGGACGTTCCTGCGGGACTCCAGCGCCACGGCCGCAGAGGTTCTCGCCTCCTGACCGGCTCCTACCGTTTTCCTCGCGGTCATCCGGCGGGTACCCTCTGATCGCAAGAGCCCCTGTCGCTGCTGCTTGCGCCAGGGGCTTCGTCGATGCCAGGGGAGAGCTCCTATGCCGGCCATCGTGCTCGTCGGCGCCCAGTGGGGTGACGAAGGCAAGGGCAAGGCCACCGATATTCTCGGCGGCGACGTCGACTATGTCGTCCGGTACCAGGGCGGCAACAACGCGGGGCACACCGTCGTCATCGGCGACCAGTCCTACGCGCTGCATCTGCTTCCGTCAGGGGTGCTCTCCCCGGACGTCGTGCCCGTCATCGGCAACGGCGTGGTGATCGATCCCGGCGTGCTGCTGGAGGAGATCGACGGCCTGCGGGCCCGCGGGGTGAGCTGCGATCGGCTGCTGATCTCGGCGAACGCGCACCTGATCATGCCGCACCACAAGGCCCTCGACAAGGTGAGCGAGCGCTACCTCGGCAAGGCCCGGATCGGCACCACCGGCCGCGGCATCGGCCCGACGTACGGCGACAAGATCGCCCGCGTGGGCATCCGGGTGCAGGACCTGCTCGACCCGGGCATCCTGCGGCAGAAGCTCGAGCTCGCGCTGCGCGACAAGAACCAGATCCTCGCCAAGGTGTACAACCGGCGCGCCATCGAGATCGATCCGATCCTCGAGGAGTACGTCGCGTACGGCGAGCGGTTGCGCCCGCACATCGCCGACACCGTGCTCGTGGTCAACAAGGCGCTCGACGAGGGCAGGCTCGTCCTGCTGGAGGGCGCCCAGGGCACGCTCCTCGACGTCGACCACGGCACGTACCCCTTCGTGACCTCCTCCAGCCCGACCTCGGGCGGGGCGTGCGCGGGCTCGGGCGTCGGCCCGACGCGCATCACCAAGGTGATCGGGATCCTGAAGGCCTACACCACCCGTGTCGGCTCCGGGCCGTTCCCGACCGAGCTGCTCGACGAGACCGGCGACTGGCTGCGCACGACCGGCGGCGAGTACGGCGTGACCACGGGGCGTAACCGCCGCTGCGGCTGGTTCGACGCGGTGATCGCGCGGTACGCCACGCGCGTCAACGGCGTCACGGACTACTTCCTCACCAAGCTCGACGTGCTGTCCGGCCTGGAGAAGGTCCCGGTGTGCGTGGCGTACGACGTCGACGGCGAGCGCTGCGAGGAGCTGCCGATGACGCAGACCGGGTTCCACCACGCGACGCCGATCTACGAGGAGCTGGACGGCTGGCAGGAGGACATCTCCGAGTGCAAGGCGTTCGAGGACCTGCCCAAGAAGGCGCAGGACTACGTCCGGGCGCTGGAGGAGATGTCGGGCGCCCAGATCAGCGCCATCGGCGTCGGTCCCGGCCGTGACCAGACGCTTCAGCTGCGCTCTTTGGTCTGACCCGCCGACTTGACGGCCCTGACAGCCCAGGGCCGTCAAGTCGTATGTGACCAGACCTTTATCGAGATGGTCTTTTTTCGTATTGCCCTGGCCCACAAAGATCACGGGCTGTAGTCTTTGCGACTTATACCGAGGTCTGCCCCCTTATGTGGCGTCGGAGGCTGGATGTCCGCCCGCACCGAATATCCCCCCGTCGGGGGCGCCGGATACCGCGTATCGCCGCGCCGTGACACGGGACCGAAACTCGCCCTTCCCCTTTCCGCCTCGAGGATCTGAGGAGCGATACATGTCGGCGGTCGCCTTCGTGTGCCTCACGGCCGGGCTCCTGGCCGCCGTGGTCCTGCTCGTACGGGAGCGGCAGATCACCGCCCGGCTGCGCCGGCGCAGTGCGAAGATGGAGGAGACGGCGCGCACCCGCGACCAGGAGCTGCGCCATCTCGTCGCGGTCCGTGTCCCGGCCCTCGTGGAGTCCCTTTACGGCAAGCCGGTCTCGGTGCCCGGCCCGCTCAATCCGGCTTTCGCCGGAACCAGCGTCGAACAGGGCATTCAGGCGATCCTGGGAATGTTCGCCGAATACGCCGAACGCGCCAAGGAACGCGCGGACCAGTCGGCGAAGCTGACGCTCAAGGCCATGATGCGCGCCGTGCAGAGCCTCACCAACGAGCAGCAGCTGGCGATCTCCACCATGGAGGAACGGCACGACGACCCCGACGTGCTGGAGGGCCTCATGAGGATCGACCACATGAACGCCCAGCTCGGGCGGCGCGCCCAGGCCACCGCCGTGCTCTGCGGCTCCTGGCCGGGCCAGCAGCGGTCCGCCGCCGCACTGCTCGAGGCCGTGCGCGGGGCCACCTCCCGGATTCGCGACTACCTGCGCATCGAGGTCCAGGGGCAGACGAACGTCGCGGTCGTCAGCCGCGTGGTCGAGCCGGTGGTCCTGGCCATCGCCGAGCTGCTGGACAACGCCGCCCGTCACTCCCAGCCGAACACCTCGGTCGAGGTCAACTTCCGGCAGGCGCACAACGGCGTCGCCATCGTCATCGACGACGCCGGCGTCGCCATGGACGCCGAGGAGATCCAACGGGCGGAGCGGCTGCTGTCCGGACGGGAGTCCGTGGACATCAACCGGCTGGGCGACCCGCCGCAGGTCGGTTTCGCGGTGGTCGGCGTGCTGGCCGCGCGGTACGGCTTCCGGGCCTCCGTCGACAGCCGTTCCCCGTACGGTGGGGTGCGCGCCGTGCTGTTCCTGCCGAGCGAGCTGCTCACCCACGTCGACACCGAACCGGCGACCACCGCGCCGGCGCCCGTACGCGCCGAGCCGCCACCCCTCCGCGTCGAGCAGCCCCCGCCGACCCCGCCGGTGACGGCGCCGGTGCAGGAGGAGCGCCGGGTCACCGCGAACGGTCTGCCGAAGCGCCGTCGCGTCAGCGACACCGGCGAACAGCCCGCGCCCTCGATCGAGGCTCAGCCCTCTACCCGGCCGCCGCGTGAGATCGCCGCCGGGATGGGCGCCTGGCAGCGCGGTAGCCGAGCCGGCCGTGCCACTGGTTCTCCGGAGTCCGAAGGGGATGTCGCCGAATGACGCACGACGAGGACAACAAGCTCGGCTGGATGCTCGACGAGGCCCTGAAGATGCCGGAGACCCGGCACGCCATCCTGCTGTCGGCGGACGGCCTGCTCATGGCGTACTCCCAGCGCATCGGCCGTGACGACGCCGAACGCCATGCCGCCGGGATGTCCGGGCTCCAGTCGCTGGCCCGCAGCTCGGCGGAGTTCTGCGGCGACCGGCGGACCGCGTGGCGGCAGACGGTGACCGAGTTCGACGACGGATACGTCTTCCTCGTCGCCGCCGGCCCCGGCGCGTACCTCGCGGTCTCGACGACGGAGCGCGTCGACATGGAGGGGATCTCCTTCCGCCTGCAGGAACTCGTTCAGCGCCTGGGCAAGGAGCTGTCCGCTCCGCCACGGCAGGCGCCGGGCGTCACCGCATGAGCGCGGACCCGCGCCGGCGCGCGCTCGTCCGGCCCCACGTGGTGACCGGCGGCCGCGCTCGCCCGACGCGCAACATCTTCGACCTCGTCACGCTCGTCATGGCCGCGCGCTCCGAGGTCACCGGCCTCAGCCCGGAGAAACGGCGGGTCCTGGAGCTGTGCCGGGGCGGCGCCCTCTCGGTGGCGGAGGTCGCCGCATATCTCTCCCTGCCGATCAGCGTGACCAAGGTCCTGCTGTCGGACCTCGTCGACAGCGGCCACGTCCTGACCCGCGTCGGCGGCGCGGACAACGGCGACTCCCCGACCCGGCTTCTCCAGGAGGTGCTCGATGGACTCCGCGCTCGTCTCTGAGGGCACCTATGTGCCCGCCAGCGTACGGACCTCGGTCAAGGTCCTGATCGTCGGTCACTTCGCCGTGGGCAAGACGACGCTGGTCGGCACGCTGTCCGAGATCAAGCCGCTGCGTACCGAGGAGCGGATGACGCAGGCCGGCGCCCTGATCGACGACCTCGCCGGGGTACCGGACAAGGACACGACCACCGTCGCCATGGACTTCGGCCGGCTGACGCTCAGCGACAGCCTCGTGCTGTACCTGTTCGGCACTCCCGGCCAGCACCGGTTCACGCAGCTGTGGCACGACCTGTCGCGCGGGGCCCTCGGCGCGCTCGTGCTCGCGGACACCCGGCGGCTCGAGCAGTCCTTCGATGTCATGGGCTTCCTGGAGGAGCAGAAGCTCCGGTACGCCGTCGCGATCAACCAGTTCGAGGGCGCGCCGACCTTCGCGGAGGAGGAGCTGCGCGAAGCCCTCGACCTGCTGCCCTCCACGCCCCTCGTCACCTGCGACGCCCGGGACCGGGCGTCCTCCACCCGCGCGCTGATCACCCTCGTCGAGTACCTCATCGAGGTCCGGAAGGGGAACATCCGTGACTGCTGAGACACCCGGCACCGCGTCGGCTCCCGGCTGTCCCGCCCACGGCGGCCGGACACCGCTGTACGGCCCGGAGTTCACGACCCACCCGGAGCGGGTGTACGCGGCCCTGCGCCGGCAGGGGCCGGTCGCCCCCATCGAACTGGCACCGGGCGTTCCGGCCTCGCTGGTCGTCTCGTACGAGGCCGCGCTGGAGGTGCTGCGCGACCCTGGCACCTTCCCCAAGGACCCGCGCCGGTGGCAGCGGCACGCCCCGGCGGACTCTCCGGTCGTGCCGTTCATGTCGTACCGGCCGTCCTGCAACAAGACCGACGGCCCCGTACACGTTCGGCTGCGCACGGCGATCTCCGACAGCATGGCGCGCGTCGACCTCTACGCGCTGCGTGTGTCCGTCGAACGCCACGCCGAGACGCTCATCAGGCGGTTCTCATCCAGGGGCGCGGCCGACCTGCGCAGCGACTACGCGCTCGTCCTGCCCCTGCTCGTCCTCAACGAACTACTGGGCTGCCCGCCGGAGCTGAGCGACCGCATGGTCGGCGGCATGCAGGGTTTCGTCGAGAACGTCGGCACGGCCAAGAGCATCCGGACCGTCATCGGGGCGATCGGCGAGCTGGTCGTGCTCAAGCACGCACGGCCCGCCGACGACCTGACCGGCTGGCTGCTCGACCATCCGGCCCGTCTCACCGACGAGGAGGTGATCGAGCAGATCTTCATGCTCGTCGGCCTCGCCACCGAGCCCGAGCAGAACCTCATCGCCAACGCCCTGCGGCTGCTGCTGTCCGACGAGCGGTTCGCCGGTGACCTGTCCGGCGGCAACCTGCCCGTCGAGGACGCGCTGGACGAGGTCCTGTGGACCGACCCGCCGGTCGCCAACTGGGCGATCAGCTATCCCGTGCAGGATGTCGACTTCCGTGGCGTACGGCTGCCGGCGGACCAGCCGGTCGTCATCGGCTTCGCGGCGGCCAACACCGATCCGGCGGCCGCGTCCACGAACCGGGCGGGTAACCGCGCCCACCTCGCCTGGGGTGCCGGTCCGCACACCTGCCCGGCCCAGGGGCAGGCACGCGTGATCGCCTCGGTCGCCATGGAGAAGCTGCTCGATACGCTGCCGGACATGGAGCTGGCCATCCCCGCGGACCGGCTCGCGTGGCGGCCCGGGTTCTCGCAGCGCGCCCTGGACTCGCTGCCCGTGTGCTTCTCGCCCCTCCACATCCCGCGGCCGACCCGCGGCGCCCAGGAGATGGGACGGGCCGGCGGCCTGGCGGCGGCGCTGCGCGACGGCGGTGGACGTCGCCACGGCAATCTCCTGGTCCGCTGGTGGCGCGGCGAGTGATCCTCGCCCCGGTCGAGGGCTCAGGCCGCCCGATCACCTTCGCGGTGACGCAGGGCCGGCCGCGCCGCCCCCTGACCCCGGTCCCCACACCGGCCCGTACGCTGGGGCGGATGGAGATTCAGGGACATCGCGGGGCGCGCGGGCTGTGGCCGGAGAACACCCTCCAGGGGTTCGAGCGAACGCTCGACCTGGGCGTGGACGTGCTGGAGCTGGACGTCGCACTGACCGCGGACGGCGTCCCCGTCCTCCATCACGACCAGTCGCTGAACGCCGGGACGGTACGCGACCGGGGGCCGTGCCGGCCGCGCGATCCGATGTTCCCGTACGTCGGCCGGCCCATCGGGGAGCTGACGCTCGCGCAGATCAAGACGGTGGACGCGGGGATCCAGAACAAGCGGTTCGCGGCGACGCAGACGCCGATCCCGGGCGCGGAGGTGCCGACCCTGGCGGAGGTCTGCGCCCTGGTCGCCCCGCACGACGTACGCCTGGCGGTGGAGATCAAGACCGATCCGTCCTGGCCGGACATCGAGCCGATCACAGTCGCGGCGGTGAAGGTGCTGGAGTCGTACGGCCTGACGGAGCGGTCGCGGCTGCTGGCGTTCGACTGGCGGGTGCTGGCGGTGGCGCGTGAGCTGCTGCCCGGCGGGGAGCGGGTGGCGCTGGTCGAGCCGGACACGCTGGACGCGTCCTGGATGGCCGGGCGGGACCCGGCGGGCGGCCTGGTCGCCGCCGCGGCCGATGCCGGGGCGACCATGATCTCCCCGAAGCGGGTCATGGTCATCCCGGAACTGGTCGCGGCCGCGCACGGCAGGGATCTGCGCGTCGTCCCGTGGACGGTCAACGATCCGGCCGAGATGGCGCGGCACATCGCGTTCGGTGTCGACGCGATCGTCACCGACTACCCCGACCGCCTCCGGACGGTCCTGGGACGCTGAGCCTCAGAGCCAGCCGTTGCGGCGGAAGCCGCGGTGGAGGACGAAACAGGCCGTCGCGATGATGCCCAGGGCCAGAACATAGCCGTACTTCCAGTGCAGCTCCGGCATGTGCGTGAAGTTCATGCCGTAGATGCCGGTGATCGCCGTCGGCATCGCGAGGATCGCCGCCCAGGCGGAGATCTTGCGCATGTCGTGGTTGTCGGTGACCGTGACCTGGGTGAGGTGCGCCTGCAGGATGGGGGTGAGCAGTTCGTCGCAGGACTCGACCTGCTCGCGCACCCGGGCGAGGTGGTCGTCGACGTCGCGGAAGTACTCCCGGATCTCGGCCGGGACGAAACGGCGGGCCGCGAGGTTGCGCAGCGGCCCGGCCAGGGGACCGACCGCCCGCTTGAGCTGGATGACCTCGCGCTTCAACCGGTAGATCCGCTCGGCCTGGTTGGTGGCCTCGGCGGAGAAGACGTTCTCCTCCACCTCGTCGATGTCCTGCTGGACGGCGTTCCCGACGGAGATGTAGTCGTCCACCACCCGGTCGATGATGGCGTGCAGGACGGCCGCGGGGCCGAGGGCCAGGCGCTCCGGGGTGTCCTCGAGACGCCGCCGTACGGGGGCCAGCGCCCCGTGCTCGCCGTGGCGCACCGTGACGACGAAGTCGGAGCCGCAGAAGATCATGATCTCGCCGGTCCGCACGGTCTCCGTGTCACCGCGCTCGACGTACCCGACCGTCTTCATGACGACGAACTGCACGTCGTCGTAGCGTTCGAGCTTCGGCCGCTGGTGGGCGTGGACGGCGTCCTCCACGGCGAGCGGGTGCAGGCCGAACACCTCGGACAGCCGCTCGAGCTCCGCGCCGTCGGGCTCGTGCAGCCCGACCCAGACGAAGCGGTCGCGCGGCTCGGCGCCCGCCGGCAGATCGTCGGGGGCGCGGACCAGTTCGACGGCGTCGGCGAGGCTCGCGGTGTCGACGCGCCTGCCGTCGATGTACGCCGCCCAGTCGATGAGCGCGGACCGCTGGTTGATGGACTCACCGGCCGAGATGCGGCCGGGACGGGCGAGCGGCTTGAACAGGACGCGGGTGGCGCGTCCGGGGCGAACCCTGGTCATGGCCATGGGGGAACTCCTAACCCTGGCCCGGCTGCACGCGCGGCAGCGCGCGTCAACCCGGGATCAGAGCGGGGAGCGCGCGCCGGAGGCGGCCGGACGCCGAGTAGAGATGGTCGGATCGTGAGGAGGCTCGGCGTTACCGCACGGATCGCCAGGACTCATTTCGACCACCTCCTTCGGGTCGTCGGCGTCAGAGCACGAGGCTCTGAGGTTACACCGAGTAATAAGGACGCCTGGGCACGGCGACCGGTTCACAGGTTTCCCGGATTATCTGAGAAATCACGCGTCCTGGTCCCGGTGAGGATCAACGCCGGCCAGCCGTCCGTGCTGCCGAGGCCAGTCCGGAGAACCCGGGATCTCGATAGGCTCCGTGACGTGCGAGTCCTCGTTCTCGGCTCGGGCGGGCGCGAACACGCGCTGGTCCGCTCCCTTGCCCAAGACCCTGACATCACCGCGCTGCACTGCGCTCCCGGCAACGCCGGGACCGGCGCGCTCGCGGACAACCACGTCATCGATCCCACCGATCCGGTGGCCGTCGTCGAGCTCGCGAAGCGCCTGATGGCGCAACTCGTCGTGATCGGCCCTGAGGCGCCGCTCGTCGCGGGCGTGGGCGACGCCCTGCGCCGGGCCGGGATGCTGTGCTTCGGGCCCGACGCCGCGGCGGCGCGGATCGAAGGGTCCAAGGCGTTCGCCAAGGAGATCATGCAGGCCGCCGGCGTCCCGACCGCGGACGCCCGGGTCTGTGAGAGCGGCGACCAGGTGCGCGACGCGCTCGACGCGTTCGGGCCGCCGTACGTCGTGAAGGACGACGGGCTGGCCGCCGGCAAGGGCGTCGTCGTCACCGAGGACCGGGATGCGGCCGAGCGGCACGCCGCCGAGTGCGAGCGGGTGGTCATCGAGGAGTTCCTCGACGGACCGGAGGTCTCGCTGTTCGCGCTGACCGACGGCACCACGGCGGTCCCGCTGCTGCCGGCGCAGGATTTCAAGCGCGCCTACGACGGCGACCGGGGTCCGAACACCGGCGGCATGGGGGCCTACACCCCGCTGCCCTGGGCGCCTGCGGGCCTGGTGGACGAGGTCATGAGCACGATCATCCAGCCGACGGTGGACGAGTTGCGCCGCCGCGAGACGCCGTACACCGGCGTGCTCTACGCCGGGCTGGCGCTGACGTCGAAGGGCGTCCGGGTCATCGAGTTCAACGCCCGGTTCGGCGACCCGGAGACCCAGGTCGTCCTGGACCGGCTGGCGACCCCGCTCGGCTCGCTGCTGCAGGCGTGTGCCGTCGGGGGCCTCGGGTCCGCCCCGGTGCTCGAATGGCGGCCGGGCGCGGCGGTCACGGTCGTCATCGCGGCCGAGAACTACCCCGGCAAGCCGGCCGTCGGCGATCCCATCGCCGGGATCGAGGAGGCCGAGGCGGTCGAGGGCGCATACGTCCTGCACGCGGGCACCAAGCTGCACAAGGGGCTGCCGGTCTCGGGCGGCGGACGGGTGCTCGACGTGGTCGGCACCGGCCCGGACCTCCCCGCCGCCCGCGCGGCGGCGTACACCGCGGCGGAGCGGATCCGGCTGCGCGGCGCGCACTACCGAACGGACATCGCCGCCAAGGTCTGACGGCCGATGCGGCAGGGCCGTTCAGCATGGTCGACGCGAACGGCGACTCGCGGTCCTGGGTCGGCCTGCTGCCGTAGCACCTGGGACACTGGAAGGGTGATCGAGCGCTACACCCTTCCGGAGATGGGACGCGTCTGGAGCGACGCGCACAAGTACGAGCTGTGGTGCCGGGTCGAGACCCTGGTGCTGGAGGCGCACGCGAAGGCGGGCACCGTCCCGGCGGACGTCGTCGAGCCGGTGCGCGCCGCGCCGCCGCCGACGCCGGAGCGTGTCGCCGAGATCGAGGCGACGACCCAGCACGACGTCATCGCGTTCCTGTCCGCGTGGGCCGACAACACCACGCCCCGCGAGGCCGCGGCGTACGTGCACTTCGGCATGACGTCCTCGGACCTGCTCGACACCGCGCTCGCGGTGCAGCTCGTCGAGGCCACCGACATCCTGCTGGCCAAGGCGGACGCCCTGGTCGCGGCGCTGCGCGACCACGGCCTGGCCCACCGCGGCACCCTGCGCGTCGGCCGGACACACGGCATCCACGGCGAACCGGACGTGTGGGGCCACCGGGTCGCCGACTTCGCGTTCGCGATGGCGCGCTCCCGGGACCGGCTGCGCCGCGCCCGCGCGGCCGTCGCGGTCTGCGCGATCTCCGGCGCCGTCGGGACGTACTCCAACATCGACCCGGAGGTCGAGCGGTACGTCGCCGCCGAGCTCGGGCTGGCCCCGGCCGACGTGTCCACCCAGGTGGTGATCCGCGACGGCATCAGCGAGTGGGTGTCCACGCTGGCGATCATGGCCACGGTGTGCGAGGCGATCGCGCTGGAGGTCCGGCACGGCCAGCGCACCGAGGTGCGCGAGCTGTGGGAGCCGTTCGGGAAGGGCCAGAAGGGCTCCTCGGCGATGCCGCACAAGAAGAACCCGATCATCTCCGAGCGGCTCGCCGGGATGGCCCGGATCGTGCGCGCCCAGGTGACCCCGGTCCTGGAGGGCATCCCGCTGTGGCACGAGCGGGACATCTCGCACTCCTCCACCGAGCGCATCGCGCTGCCCGACGCCTCGATCGGGCTCGACTACATGCTCCACCTGACCCACCGCCTCGTCACCGGTCTCGTCGTCGACACCGAGCGGATGCGCGCCAACCTGGAGTCGACCGGCGGCCTGATCTACACCAGCACCGTCCTGCTGGAGCTGGTCAACGCGGGGATGTCCCGCGACGACGAGGCATATCCGCTGGTGCAGCGGGCCGCGATGGAGACCTGGGAGACCGGGACGCCGTTCCGCGAGACCCTGCGCACGCAGGCCGCCGAGGCCGGGCTGACGCTCGACGAGGCGCGGCTGGACGAGGTCTGCCGCCCCGAGCGGTACGTCGAGCGCCTGGACGGCGTCTTCCAGCGCCTCGCCGCGCTCAGCTGACCGCGCGGCGATGCGATCATGGCCGGGAGCGAGGGGAGTCCGATGACCTCGCCGGTCGGCTCGCCGTAGCCGTCGCGGGTGATCGACGGCTCGATCTCGACGACGAGGCCGGGCAGCGAGGGCACGGGATGGCGACCGGCCTCGGGGCGGAGGGCGGCGACCAGGTCGTCGATCGCCTCCGCCGGGATGCCGACCCGCACCGAGTCGTCATCGATCCGCTCCACGTCGAACCGGTCGTGGACCGCCTGCAGGAACTGCAGCGTGCCGTGCGGGGTGGAGATCTCGCCCAACTCGGGATCGGTGGTGAACGTCAGCGCCCGGATCGCCGAGTCCGTACGGTCCGCAGCGATCGGCCCGTTGGCGTCGATGGTGTGGCCCGGCTCGAACCACTGGCCGGACCCGAAGACGTAACGGGCGAGGTTCTGGAGAAGGTTCATCGCCCATGCCGGCGGGGTGGCCTGGGCGGGATCGCGGGCCGCCCGGAAGGATCGGCCCGCTTCCGACACGTGGGGCACTCCGGGACATCGGTACCACACCGGCCCGTGGGTATCCTCGGGGCGCAGGTCCATACAAGTGAAACGCTGACCGCATCGGCAAGCGACGGCACTGAGGTTCGGGACACTCCGAACAAACCTGGGGTCCGTTGGATCTAAGAGATCGAGGTGGCCCGCAAGACCGGACGTTTCGGTCATGCCGGGGAGCACCCGATGGAATACTGGGCCCGCCCGTGTAACACGCGCGGCGCTCGTGACCCGCCGACCTGACCGAGCGGGCAGTCTAACTTCACCGCAGCCAAAGGAGCACCGGCGATATGAGCTTGGGCCACGAGGTCCGTTACCGCGTGCGGGGCGGCGCCGAGTTGCGCGGCACCGTGTTCGTCCAGGGCGCCAAGAACGCCGTTCTTCCCATGATCGGCGCGTCCCTGATGGCGGCCGAGGGACGTACGGTCCTGCGCAACGTGCCGATCATCGAGGACGTGAAACGCGCGGTCGAGCTGGCCCAGGCGGTCGGCGCGAAGGCCGAGCTACACGAGGCCGAGCGCACCCTGGTGATCGACGCGTCGCAGCTGACCAGCCCGGTCCTGCCCGAAGAGATCGCCTCGCGGTTCCGTGGATCGTTCCTGTTCGTCCCGGCGTTGCTGCACCGCTTCGGCGAGGCGGTGATCGAGGGCGTCGGCGGGTGCAACCTGGGCAGCCGGAACCTCGACTTCCACTACAACGGTTTCAAGCGGATGGGCGCGACGGTCACCGAGCAGGTGAGCGACGACGGTCGCGGCAGCATCCACGTCAAGGCCGGCCAGCTGCAGGGCGGCACCCTCTACCTTGACACGCCGTCGCACACCGGCACCGAGAACCTCATCATGGCCGCCTCGCTGGCCGAGGGCACCACGCTGATCAAGAACTGCGCGCTGGAGCCCGAGGTCCTCGACGTCATCAAGTTCGTGCAGAACATGGGCGCCCGCATCACGGGCGGCGGCACCGGGTTCATCACCGTCGAGGGCGTGGACCGGCTCACCGCGGTCCAGCACACGGTGATGCCCGACCGCATCGACGCCGGCGTCCTGGTCATGGCGGCCGCCATCACCGGCGGGGAGATCAACCTCGTCGGCGCCTCGCTCGAGCACCTCGGCGTCGCCGCCGACAAGCTGGAGCAGATGGGCGTGGAGTTCGCCAGCGAGGGCGCCGTGCTCCGGGTCCGCCGGGACCGGCCGCTGCGGCCCATCAACGTGATCACCGACGAGTACCCGGGGTTCGCCACCGACCTGCAGTCGCCGATCATGGCGGTGTCCTGCCTCGCCGACGGGCCGAGCTACATCTACGAGCGCATCTTCGACGGCCGGTTCAAGCTGGCCGACGAGCTGGTGCGGATGGGCGCCGACATCGAGGTCAACGGCAACCGGGCGAAGGTGAACGGCGCGACGCCGCTGCGTGGCGCCGAGGTCGTCGCCCACGACCTGCGCACCGGCAGCGCGCTGGTGCTGGCCGGCCTCGTCGCCGAGGGCGAGACCACGATCACCAACGGCTACTACCTCGACCGCGGCCACTCGCACATCGCCGAGCGACTGAACGGCCTCGGTGCGGACATCGAGCGCCTGGCCTGACGCCACCGCCGAGACGCCCCGTCTCGTTCGCCCGAGTGACCCGACGCCCACGCGGCGTCGCCACTCGGACCGGAACGCGGCGGGGCGTCGGTCTGTTCTGACCTTAATGATCACAGGGCTCTCGACCGCGGCTGACCTTACCGGTTAGTAATAAATTCCTCACCGGACGCGTTCTACTAGTGGTTTTTCGACATGTTCTTAACCGATTTCGCTAAGACGCGTCACATCCCGCGCGCCTCCGGCGATCTGCCCAATGAGGTGTTAGTCACGGGAGCCTGGGGCGGACGACCAGACAGGGGCGTCAGTGCGATGAGTCATGCGTTGGGTGGAGGCCGTCGGTCGACGGCCACAAGCGGAGGCATGCGGCGGGCCGGACCGGCCGGAAGTCACCTGGAGGCGCCACGGCGCCGGAAGGGGTGGGCATGAGCGGTCCTCGAGGCGGATCGGTGACACCCGATCTGACCATCGGCGTCGTCGGACCACACGACCTGGTCGAGCGCGTCATGCTCATGGGCCACGGTCCCTCCCCGGTGCCCAGCCGCCTCGTCGCGGCGGCGTACCGCGACGAGCAGGAGGCCGCGGACAAGGTCGTACGCCTCGGGTCCGGGGTGGACGTCTGCCTGTTCGCAAGCCCGGTCCCGTACGAGTTCGCCCGCAAGGCCGGAGTCCTCACGATGCCGGCGACCTACGTCCCGCTCAACGGCGCGGCGCTGCAGGGCGCGCTCCTGCGTGCCGCGCTCAACGAGCACCACGAGCCGTCACGCGTCAGCATCGACGTGCTCAGCCGGGCCGAGGTCGAGGAGGCCTACGGCGAGATCAACCTCAGCACCGAGCACGTGCACTTGCGGGAGGAGGCGGCGGGGCCGGGGACGCTGGCGGCCTTCCACGAGCGTTTGTGGCGCCGCGGCGCGACAAGTGTCGCGTTCACTTGCGTCCACGCGACCGCGGAGCGCCTGGAGCTGGCCGGCGTGCCGACGCTCCGGATCCGGCCGACGGGCGCGGCGATCCGGTCCGCGCTGCAGACGTCGGCGCTGCTCGGCGCCCACCACCGGCTGGAGGAGTCCCAGCTCGTCGTGGTGGTCGTCGATGTCCCCACGCTGCGGGAGACGCCGCGGCGCGTCACACCGCGCTACTGGCGTGAGGAGCTGAAGCTGTCGCTCCAGCGCCTCCTCCTCCAGGAGTCGCACCGGATGAGCGCCGTCGTCTGGCCGCTGGACGACCACAGCTACCTGGTGACCGCCACACGCGGCTCGATCGCGGCGGCGACCGAGGGCTTCCGCACCCCCCCGTTCGTCGAGCGGGTACGGGAGGAGCTGGGGCTGGCCGTCGAGGTCGGCATCGGCATGGGCCGCACCGCCCAGGAAGCGGAGACGCACGCGCGCGCGGCACTCGCCCGCTCGCAGACGTCGCAGCGGGCGCAGGGCTTCACGCTGGACCGGGACGGCCGGGCGCTCGTGCCCGCGCCGCGGACCCCGCCGCGCGCTCCCGCGCCGGCCAAGCCGAAGGGGCTGGAGATCCTCGCCCGCCTGGCCGACAAGCTGGCCGACCAGCCGGGTGAGGAGGGACCCGACGGCCGGCAGCCGCTGATCGTGGACGCGGAGAACGCCGGGAAGATGCTCGGCGTCACCCCGCGCACGGCGCGGCGGCTGCTGCGGACGCTGGTGGAGGAGGGCCTCGCCTGGCCGCTGCCGCCCAACCGCACTCCACAGCCGGGACGTCCGCGCCAGCTCTACCGGCTGATCGTCGAGAAGCTGGGGCCGAAGGCCGGCTGATCCGCCGATCGGGGCCGCTCGGTGAGCGGGCGGCCCCGATCGACGCGGGTCACTCTGAACCGGCTGCGGCGAATGTGTTCGCGTTCTCCCGGACTGGTAGTTATCTGTGCTGGTCATGGCCGAAAGCGGCCAGTTCATCGCGTTTTTTCAACTCCGAAGGTACGGCGGGCGTCGCATACGTAGTGTCGGGATCCCGACGCTCTCCGTCACTTCGAACAAGGAACGCCATGGACGGAAACTGGACGGCTCCTGGATACCGGCAGGTCCGCATCCTGGGTCAGGGCGCCTCGGGCACGGTCGTCCTCGCCGTGCACGAGGCGACCGGCACCGCTGCCGCCATCAAGTACCTGTCGGACGAGCTCCGGTCGGACCCCGGCCTCCTCGATCGGTTCCGCGCCGAGGCCCGGCTGATGGCCGACCTGACCGATCCACACGTCGTCCGCCTCTACGAGTACGTCGAGACACCGGCCGCCGCCGCCTTCGTCATGGAGCTGGTCCACGGCGTCACCCTGAAGGACATCCTGAAGACCCAGGGGCCGACCGGCCCCGAGGCCGCCTTGGTGGTCCTGAAGGGCTCACTGCAGGGCCTGGCCGCCGCGCACGCCGCCGGGGTCGTCCACCGGGACTACAAGCCCGCCAACGTCCTCGTACGCGACGACGGAGAGAGCAAGCTCGCCGACTTCGGCATCGCGGTCCGTACGGACGACCGCGCGACCGCCTCCGGCACGCCCGCCTACATGGCGCCCGAACAGTGGACGACGGGCACCGCCGGACCGAGCACCGACGTCTACGCCGCCACCGCCGTGTTCTACGAGTGCCTCACCGGCGAACGCCCGTACCCCGTCGAGGGGCTGTGGGCCTTAGCCGCCGCGCACCGCCTGGACCCGATCCCGATCGACCGGGTCCCTCCGGAGCTGCGCGGCCTGGTCGCGCGCGGTCTCGCCAAGGACTTCGCCGACCGGCCGTCCTCGGCCGAGGCCTTCCTCGACGAGCTGGAGGACGCGGCGCTCGCCGGCTACGGCCCGGGCTGGGAGGAGCGCGGCCGGGTCCGCCTGGCGGCCCTCGCCGCGCTGCTGTCCTCCCTGTTCCCGCGCGCCGAGCCGATCGCCGTCGGCGGCACCGCGCTGGCGCTGACGCGCCTGGGCAAGAGCCGCCTCATGGTCGTCGGCGGGATTGCGATGGGCGCGCTGGTGGCGGGCGGCGGCGGGGCGTTCGTCCTCGCCGGCGTCCATCACGCGATCGGCCGGGGTGCGGCCGCGACCTCGATGCCGTCCGCGGTCGCCGAGTCCGGACCCGCCCCGAGCGAGTCGGCCGAACCGTCGACGACCCCGACGCCACCGGACGGCACCACCCCGACCGGCTCGGCGCCCTCGTCCGGCACCCCGACGTCCCCGTCGAGCACGGGCGGGCCGGCCGCGACGACCGCCCCGGCCGTCGGCCCGACAACCCCCGTGTCCCTCGCCCCGAAGCCCATCCCAAAGCCCAGCAAGCCCAGCAAGCCCACCCCGACGACCGTCACGGACATCCGTGTCGACAGCGTGAGCGTCGGTTCGGCCGCGAACCGCGCCGCGGGTTATCCGGTGACCGCCGTCGTCACCGTGACGGTCAGCGGGCCCGGCAAGGTGGACGTCTCGGTGACATTCACCTCCGGCAAGGAGACCGGCACCGCATCAGACAGCGTCCAGGGATCCGGGTCCCATCAGGTGAAGCTCAGCGCGGTGCTCGGGCAGTGCGTCAGTACGGTCGACGCCACGGCCTCGGCCGGTGGTCATTCGGCTCCAGGGTCCGGAACATGCCCTGCGGCCAGGGTTGGTGAGAGACGTGGACGAGACGCGAGGTGACATGGACGACACGGTGCCGTTGGCGACCGCGGGGTCCGACGGGATCGTGCCGTACGCGAGGCCGGGAGAGTCCAGGGACGGGGTGACGCTCCGGTTCGGGCCCGGCGTACCGGCCGGGGCCGCCGAGAAGTGGCGCGGATCCGGGGGGCGCCGGCCGCTCGTACGCCGGATCATCGGCGGCCTGCTCACCCTGGGCGTCGCCGTGCTCGCCGGCCTGGTGGCCTGGTGGCTCCTGCGCGGCGGTGCCGGCGTGACCGTGACGGGGGCGAGCGTCAGCGCGCCCGGCGCACGGCAGCCCTGCGACACGACGGTACGGGTCGTCGGCACGATCCGGACCAACGGCGGCCACGGTGAGATCGCGTACCGCTGGCGGCGCAGCGACGGCCAGGTCTCCGGGGTCCTGTCCGAGAGCGTGCGCACGGGGCAGCGTTCGGTCCAGGTTCCGCTGCGCTGGACGGTGAAGGGCACCGGGACCCTGCACGCGGTCGCGACCCTGGAGGTCGTCCAGCCGGGGAAGCCGGCCGTCCAGGCCTCCGGCGCCTTCGAGTACGCCTGCGGGTGACGCCCTCGACGGAGGGCGGCATGGGTGAAGGTCCGAAAAACGACGTGGCGCGGAGACTGTCGTACCGCTAGCGTGTAATGAGCGATGACCACACAGACTCATGACTCCCGCTCGCCGTTGGTCTGGGTGACCCTGCCGATCGTTTACGTCGTCTGGGGGTCGACCTACCTCGGCAACCACTTCGTCGTCCAGACGATGCCACCGCTGATCAGCGCCGGTCTCCGGTTCGTCGTCGCCGCGGTACTGCTCGCCGCCGTGCTCGTGATCAAGAGCGGCCCCAGTGTCCTCCGCGTCCCGTGGCGGCGGCTCGGCACCACGGCGCTCGTCGGGATCCTGCTGCTGACCGGCGGCAACGGCATGGTCGGCGT
>JBJMIW010000488.1:0-7073 GCA_045806665.1 Actinoallomurus sp. | reverse complement strand
CGTGAGACCCGCCATGTCCTGCCACACGAGCACCTGCGCGTCGGTGCCGGCGCCCGCGCCGATCCCGATCGTCGGGATGGATAGCGCGGCGGTGACGCGGTCGGCGAGCTCGGAGGGTACGCACTCCAGCACGACGGAGAAGGCGCCGGCCGCCTCGAGGTCCTTGGCGTCGGACATGAGGCGCTCGCCGTCCTCGCCGCGTCCCTGGACGCGGTAACCGCCGAAGGCGTTGACCGACTGCGGCGTCAGGCCGAGGTGCGCCATGACCGGGATGCCCGCCGCGACGAGCGCCTCGACCTGGGGGAGGACCCGCCGGCCGCCCTCGAGCTTGACCGCGTGCGCGCCGGCCTCCTTGAGGAACCGAGCCCCGGTGTGCAGGGCCTCCGCCACGCCTGCCTGGTAGGCGCCGAACGGCAGATCGGCGACGACCATGGCGCGGGAGGTGCCGCGCACGACCGCCGCGGTGAGCGGGATGAGGTCGTCGACGGTGACGGGGATCGTGGACTCGTGGCCGAGGACGACCATTCCGGCGGAGTCGCCGACGAGCAGCACCGGGATCCCGGCCTCGTCGAAGACCCGTGCGGTGAGCGCGTCGTACGCGGTGAGCATGGGCCACTTCTCGCCGCGTTCCTTCGCCGCCGCGATGTCGCGTACGGTCACGCGGCGCCCGGTCTGGCCGCCGTACAGGGTGGTCGGCCGACTGGTCGATACAGACATCGGAAACCTCCTGCCTCGAGGCGCCACGGTGGCGTCCCCGGACGGATCGATGATCCCACGAGGTGAACGAATCGTACAGTCCAGGGCTTCCCTGACGGTTTAAAAACGATACGGTTGCGTATCGTATGATGTCGCCCTAAGCTTGGCGATGTTACGAAACGACACTGAATCGTATTTATTCCACCGAAGGGCCTCATGGAGCCGCAGACCATCCACAAGAGGCGCTGGACCATCCTCGGTGTCCTCATCGTCAGCCTGCTGGTGATCGTGCTGGACAACACGGTCCTCAACGTCGCCCTGAAGACGATCGCGGACCCGCGCGACGGCCTCGGCGCCACCCAGGGCCAGCTCGAATGGGCCATCAACTCCTACACGCTCGTCTTCGCCGGCCTCCTGTTCACGTTCGGCGTGCTCGGCGACCGGATCGGCCGCAAGCGCATGCTGACGATCGGCATGCTCCTGTTCGGCCTCGCGTCCCTGCTGTCCTCGTACGCGCAGTCGCCCGACCAGCTCATCCTCGCCCGCACGGCGATGGGATTCGGCGGCGCGGCGGTCATGCCGCAGACGCTGTCGATCATCACGAACGTCTTCCAGCCGGAGGAGCGCGGTCGCGCCATCGGCGTGTGGGCCGGCGCCGTCGGCATCGGCATCGCCGTCGGGCCGATCACGGGCGGCCTGCTGCTCGACCACTTCTGGTGGGGCTCGGTGTTCCTGATCAACGTCCCGATCGTGATAGCCGGCGTGATCGGCATCGCGATCGTCGTCCCGGAGTCCCGGAACCCGATCCGCGCCAAGATCGACTTCGGGGGCGTGCTGCTGTCGATCGCCGGCCTGATCCTCCTCACGTACGGGATCATCCAAGGCGGCGAGAAGGCGACCGTCACCGTGCCGACCGTGTACGGCCCGGTGCTGGCCGGGCTCGCGCTGCTCGCGGCGTTCGTCTGGTACGAGTCCCGCATCGAGCACCCCTCCCTGAACGTGCGGCTGTTCCGCGACGGGCGGCTGTCGGCCTCGGTCGGCGCCATCGCACTGGTGTTCTTCGCGCTCGGCGGCGTCTTCCTGTTCGTCTCGCTGTACCTGCAGGACGTCCGCGGCTACTCGCCCCTCCAGGCGGGCCTGCTCACCCTGCCGCTGGCCGTCGGGCAGCTGCTGTTCTCGCCGACCAGCGCCGGGCTGGTCGCCCGGTACGGCGCGAAGCGGGTCGCCGCGACCGGTCTGACGATGGTCGCGCTGGCGCTGCTCAGCTACCACTTCACCGGCGTGCACAGCCCGATCTGGGTCCTCGAGATCACGTTCTTCGTGCAGGGCGCCGGAATGGCCCTGGTGATGCCCCCGGCCACCACCGCGGTCATGTCCGTGCTGCCGAGGGAGCAGGCCGGATCCGGCTCGGCCATCAACAACATCGCCCGTCAGGTCGCGGTCGCCCTCGGGGTCGCCGTACTCGGCTCTCTTGTCTCCTCGCTCTACCGTGACGGCATGCGACCGCACCTGACGGCGCTGCCGGAGCGTCTGCGCGACGCCGCCGGGTCGGACATCGGCACGACCACGGGGGTCGCCGACAAGCTCGGTGCGGCGGGGCGGGCGCTCCTCCCGCCGGCGCACGACTCCTTCGTCCACGCCATGCACATCAGCTCCGCCATCTCCGCCGCAGTCGCCTTCCTCGGAGCCCTCGTCGTCCTAAAGTGGATGCCCGGCAAGGAGACGGCCGAGGCCGAGCTCCCGCCGGTCCAACAGCGGGAGCCCGTCGAGGTGTGAGACGGTGATGCGTAATGACGCAGATCACTGACCAGTGCTCCGCGCGGCCGCCGGGTCGGCCGCGCAGCGAGCGCGCCGCCAAGGCGATCGTCGACGCCACCCTGGCCCTCCTGGCAGAGGAGGGCGGGGTGGCGGGCGTCTCCATCGAGGCGGTGGCCGCACGCGCGGGGGTCGGCAAGACGACGATCTACCGGCGCTGGCCCAACAAGGAGGCGCTGATCATCGACGCGCTCGCCGCCTTGAAGGAGCCGTTCCCGGAGCCGCGCGGCGAGTCGGTGCGCGAGGACCTCATCGCCCTGGCCCGGGCCTTCGTCGCGGACAAGAGCGACAAGAAGCGCATGGACTGCTACTGGAGCGTCCTCGGCAGCTCCGAACGGTACCCGGAGTTGATGGCCCGGTTCACCCGCGAGGTCATCGAGCCCCGGCGCGAGGTCATGCGGGAGATCCTGCGGCGCGGCATCGCCTCCGGCGAGCTCCGCCCCGACCTCGACGTCGAGCTGGCGATGTGGACCCTCACGGGATCCGTCGCCCATCGGGCACGGGCGCACGGCGCCGGCCCCGTCCCGGAGGACTTCGCGGGGCGGGTCGTCGACACCCTCCTGACGGGACTTGCGCCCCGCTCGACCGACCGAACGTGATCTTCCTTCCCTCCGGTCGGCCTTTGGCCATACTTTTACCCGGGGGGCTGACGGGCCACAGGAAGGACTTCGGCGGATGGCCGATTCTTCGGCGAGGACCCTGGTGCTCGGCATCGGCCGGGCCGGTGAGGTCGTCCAGTGCGGGCAGAACTCCTCCGGCGTGCTCGGCCGCACCCCCGAGGAGGTCGTCGGCGCGAACGTCACCGGTCTGTTCACCGAGGAGAGCAAGGAGCCGCTGACCGGGCTCCTCGACGCCCTGGCCCAGCGGCACGAGCGGACCGCCGTCCTGGGCGTGCGCGTCGCGGACGGTGAGGCGCGCAACGCCGTGGTCACGGTCCAGCCGATGCACACCGCCGCCGCCGACCCGGCCGACCTGATGATGATCCGGGTCGCCGTGACGGATCTGGAACGCTTCACCGACCCGGCCCTGATGCGCCGGGCGATGCTGGACGACGCGCTCGTACGGATCGGGGCCACGCTCGACCTCGACCAGATGGCGCGCGAGCTCGTCGACGTGGTGGTGCCGCACTTCTGCAACAGCGCCGGCGTCCTCATCCAGGAGGCGATCGTCGTCGCCGACGAGCAGCCGTCGGCCGACGGCACGACCGTTCTGCGGCGGGTGGCCGTCGCCTCGGACGAGTCCGACCCCCGCTGGAACGCCGCCTTCCCCACGGGTGAGGTCCTCACCTATCCGCCCGACACGCCGTACACCCGCTGCATGGCCACCGGCGAGCCCGTGCTGGAGTCCCACCTCGACGCCAAGGCCGCCAGGAGGATCGCCAAGATCTGGCGGCGCAACCCCGTCGCCAAGCTGCTCGCCGACAGCTCGATGGTGCTGCTTCCGCTGATCGCGCGGGGCACCACGCTCGGATTCGTCGTCTGCACCCGAAGCTCCGCGCACCGGGCCTTCGACGCGTACGACGTGGAGATCGGGATGGAGTTCGCCGCGCGCGCCGCCCTGTACATCGACAACGCCCGCCACTACAGCCGGGAGCGCGCCACCGCGCTGACCCTTCAGCGCAGCATGCTGCCCACCGGCCTGACGGCGCCGTCCAGCGTGGCGGTCCGGCACCGGTACCTCCCGGGTAACCAGCTGATCGAGGTCGGCGGCGACTGGTACGAGTCGATCGCGCTGCCCGGCGGTCGCGTCGCCCTCATCGTCGGTGACGTCGCCGGTCACGGCGTGCGCGCCGCCGTCACGATGGGCCGGCTGCGCACGGCCCTGCTGACCATCGTCAACCTGGAGCTGTCACCCGCGGACGGCCTGCAGCAGCTCGACGCGCTGATGCGGGAGATGGGCGAGCGGGAGCCCGCCTTCGCCACCTGCGTCTACGCCGTGTACGACGCGACGGACGGCACTTGCGAGATCGCCTCGGCCGGGCACCTGCCACCGCTGCTGCTGCGGCCGAACGGCACCAGCGAGTTCCTCGACGTCCCGCCCGCACCCCCGCTCGGCGTCGGCGAGGGCATGATCGAGACCCGCACGTTCACGATCGGGGACGGCAGCGTCCTGGTGCTCTACACCGACGGGCTCGTGGAGAACCGCGGACAGGACATCGACGACGGTCTGTCCCGGCTGCGGGGACTGTTCGGCGCCGACGCGCTGTTCCGCCCGCTGGAGGAGCTGGCCAAGGCCACCCTCGACAGCGCCTACGCCGACCACGACCGCGACGACATCGCCGTGCTCATCGCCCGCCTGCGACGCCTGCCCGGCGGCGACGTGGCCTCCTGGCGGCTGCCCTCCCTGCCGTCCGCGGTCCGGGACGCCCGCATCCGGATCCGTGAGACGCTCGTCCGCTGGGAGCTCGGCGAGCTGGCCTTCGGCACCGAGCTGGTGGTGTCGGAGCTGGTCACCAACGCGCTGCGGTACGCCTCCGGCGACATCGAGCTGCGGCTGCTGCGCGACCGGACCCTGGTGTGCGAGGTGCGCGACGACTCCGACGCACTGCCCCGGGCCCGCCAGGCGGCCGACGACGACGAGGGCGGCCGCGGCCTGCAGGTTGTGCACCGGCTCGCCAAGCGCTGGGGCGCCCGCCCCGCGGGCGACGGCAAGGTCGTCTGGTGCGAGCTGGAGCTGCCCAGCCGGGAAGACGGCTCCGACGGCTCCTGGCCCGGCGAGGCCCACCACCGCCCCTAAGCCCGGTCCGCGGGGCCGCACCCCCGGCCGCCCGGGCGACGATCGAGACCACGCCGTCGGCGGGCGCCAGGGCACCGCCCGGGCAGGCGGAGATCCCCCGCGCGGTCGCCTGCCTCCCCACGGTCACCGCTCGCCACGCTCCGGCGAGCAGAAGGCTCGGTAAAGCCCACAGATCGAGTGATGTCTTACGGCGTTCGTCCCGCTGTGCGACGGCGGTCACCGGGCATTCCGCACGCTGGTCCTGGATCGACCCGGTCAGCGAGGTGGTCAGGCGTCCTCGGCGATCTGCTGGTTGGCGACGCGGGCGGGGTCGGGGGTGTGCGGGGCGGCGATCTCGCGCCACTTGCTGGTGATGGGCAGGCGGCGGTCGCGGCCGAAGTTCTTCGGCGTGATCTTCGGGCCCGGCGGGTACTGGCGGCGCTTGTACTCCGCCGCGTCGACCAGCCGGATGACCCGCTCGACCAGGTCCGGGTCGTGGCCCGCCGCGATCAGCTCGTCGCGGCCCAGGTCCTTCTCGACGTAGTCGTCCAGGAGGGCGTCGAGGATGTCGTACGGCGGCAGGGAGTCCGTGTCGAGCTGGCCGGGGCGCAGCTCGGCGGACGGCGGCTTGTCGATGATGTTCTGCGGGATGGGCGGCGTGTCGGAGCGGCGCACGACCGGGTGGCCCCCGTCGATCCGCTCGTTCCGCCAGCGGCACAGCGCGAAGACCGTGACCTTCGGCACGTCCTTGATCGGCCCGAAGCCGCCGGCCGAGTCGCCGTACAGCGTCGAGTAGCCGGTGGCCAGCTCGCTCTTGTTGCCGGTGGTGAGCACCAGGTGGCCGTGCTCGTTCGACAGGCCCATCAGGATGTTGCCGCGGACGCGCGCCTGGAGGTTCTCGGCGGCCAGGCCGTGCAGCTCCAGCTCGGCCTCGTAGGCGTCGACGATCCCGCGGATCGGCACCGTACGGGCGTGAAGGCCCTGCCGCTTGACCAGGTCCTCGGCGTCGGTGATCGAGTGGTCGCTGGAATAGCGGCTCGGCATGAGAACGGCGTGCACGTTGTCGGGGCCGATCGCGTCGGCGGCGATCGTGGCGACCAGCGCGGAGTCGATGCCGCCGGACAGCCCGAGGATCACCGAGCGGAAGCCGTTCTTGCGGACGTAGTCGCGCACGCCGAGCACGAGCGCGCCGTACACCTCCCCGAGGTCGCCCAGCGGCTCGGCGCAGGGCGGCTCCTCCGCGGTGTACGGCCGCACCGGGTCGGCGGACAGCAGGACGCGCTCGATCGTCATCGTGGTCCCGTCCTGCCCGTCGGCGGGCGTCTCGCCCGGCGTGAACTCCGGCGGCGCCGCGGGCAGCTCCAGGTCGGCGACGAGTAGGTCCTCCTCGAACTGCGGGCCACGGGCGATCAGCTCGCCCTCGCCCGTCACGATGACGGAGTCGCCGTCGAAGACGAGCTCGTCCTGCCCGCCGACGAGGTTGACGTACGCCAGCGCGCAGCCCGCCTCACGGGCCCGGCGCGCGCACAGCTCCAGGCGCACGTCGTCCTTGTTGCGCTCGTACGGCGAGGCGTTCGGGACGACGAGCAGCTGCGCACCGGCCTCGCGGGTCACGGTGACCGGCCCGCCCTCCTGCCAGAGGTCCTCGCAGATCGCCACGGCGACGTCCACGCCGTGCAGCCGGAACACCGGCAGCCGGTCACCCCGGACGAAGTAGCGGTACTCGTCGAAGACGCCGTAATTGGGCAGGTGATGCTTGGCGGTCCGGATGACGACCCGGCCCTGGTGCAGCACCGCTGCCGCGTTGAGCGGCGCGCCGGCGGGCTGGCCGACGCGGTGCACCACGT
>JBJMIW010000487.1:0-16743 GCA_045806665.1 Actinoallomurus sp. | reverse complement strand
GGAGAGACGTCCTGTCGGCGGCCCTCTCAAGGACCGTCGGCGGGTTTCCCTTCCGGAGCCGCTTCCCGAGGCCGCTGTCAGAGAGACACCGGCGGGCCAAGGTTGCCGGCGCTGTCGACGGCCTGGACGACGACCTTCTGTGCGCCGTTCGGGACCGTGACGCTCTGCCGGCCGCCCGCGTCCACCGTCGCCGCGACCGTCGACACCTTGCCGTCCACGCTGAGGCGGTAGGACGCGGGCCGGCCGGTGTAGCCGTCGCCGCCCGGCGCGGCGAAGCTGACGGTCGTGCCGTCGCGCCGGAGGTCGCGGAGGGCGCCGGGCGGGCGGGTGTCGGTCCCGTACCGCCCGGTGCGCCACTGGTCGTGATGGTAGGTCCACGACTCGGCGTCCGGCCGTCCGCCGGTCCGCCAGGCGAACAGATAGCCCTCGCGCGTCGTCGTCACCAGGTCCGTACGGCCGTCGCCGTCCAGATCGCCGGCGGACGGTGAGAACAACGTCCAGCCGCCGGTGAACTTCGGGAATCCGGCGGCCTGACCGGATGAGGTGAACGCCTGCACGGTCGAGGTGTCCCCGCCATCGACGACGTCGGCCTTGCCGTCCCCGGTGACGTCCGTGACGAGCGGCGCCCCGAGGAAGTCCAGCCCGACCCGCGCGTGCGGGTACCCCGCCACGGGGAGGGTGCTGGCGGCGTCGTAGCCGCGTTCGTAGTTGGCGATGGCGGTGCCGCTGCCGGGGTACAGCAGCGCGGCGATGAGCGACACGGCGCCCGACCCGGACTCGGCGTAACCGAGCCGCCCGGCATCGCCGAACCTCCCGAACGCCCCGCTGGTCGTGAACGACGCCGGCAGGTCCACCGCCGGAGTGGGCGACGAGCCGGTCAGCAGCGCGCGCACGGCCGCTACGTCGTGGTTCAGCAGCGCGGCGGCCGGGTTGTTGAGCGGTCCGTACGCGGCTCGGATCGTGCCGTCACCGCCGACGAGGAACGTCGCGGAGAACGACGGGCCGGTGGCGACCTCGTCCTTGCCGTCGCCGTCGACGTCCGCGACCGCCGGGCTGTTCGCCGCCTCGGTGATGAACTCCTGCGCGCTGCCGTAGTACGTGACGATCGACGGCAGCCGCACCCGCCATCCCTTCACCGGTGAGCCGTCCGCGTGGTACGTGTACACGTAGTTGGCGCCGAGAGCCTGGATGCCCGCGCCGTGGCTCTCGGAGTGCTGGGAGCGCACGACGATCTCCGGCCGATGGTCGCCATCGAGATCGGCGACGGCAGGGGTGGCGTCCAGCTTCGCGTCATCGATCGCGGTCAGCCCCGCGGCCGGCTTCGGCGGGTCCGCCACCGTCACCGGCCAGCCGGGCACGCCCGATCCGTCCGCGTGCCAGGCATGCAGCCGTCCGTCCCAGCCGGCCTGCACGATCTCCAGGCCGGGCTTCCCGTCCAGGTCGACGAGGACGGGACAGGCGGTCGCGCCCTGGTGAGGGAGCCGGGTGTAGGCGAGCGCGGGCCGGGGGATCGCGGGCTTGGAGACGCCCGTGTCCAGCGTCTTCGGCCAGCCGGGCAGGAGCCGGCCCTGGGCGTCGAAGACGTACGTCCGGCCGGTGGTGCTGGTGACCACGACCTCCTGACGTCCGTCGTGGAACAGGTCGCCGACCGAGACCGGCGCGATGATCGGCTCATGGCCGGGGTCGAAGCCGGGGATCCGGGTCCGGCTCGCGTTGGTCGTCGCGGGCCAGCCGGACAGCTCCTGACCGCTCACCCCGTCCAGGGCGTGCACCCGGCCGTCGCCGTCACCGAACACGATGGCCTGGTGGCCCGTGCCGCGCAGGTCGGCGAGGGCGGGCTGGCTCTCCCCGCCGATCCCGAAGCGCAGCGGGAACCCGGTCCGCAGCGTGTCGTCGTGGTGTACGGCGATCGCGCGGCGCTCCTCGCCTATCCGGCCCGCGTCGTCCCAGACACGCAGGCGCAGGGTGACGGTGTACTGCTCGCTCGCCGACAGCTCCTTGTCGCCGGGCATCGTGTACGCCTTGTCCCAGAACGACGCGGGGAGCTGCGTCAGGTCCAGCGTGCCGACCTTGCCGTCGTACGTCCCGGTGCCCTGGCCGTCACCCGCCTTGATGAATGCCGGGTCGGCCGGTTCGATCCCCGGCGCGAACCCCAGCTCGTAGTGGAAGCTCTTCGCCCGGCGCGCCTCGATGTGCCCGGTGACCGGCACGGAGGAGGTCGTCGTCGGGTCGTACAGGGAGTACCAGTCCGGGCTCTCGATCCAGGTCGTGGGCGGGATGTCGCCCTTGGCGACCGCGGCCAGGGCCTTGGCGGCGTTCGGGCGGCCGTAGCCGTACTGCCGGTCCCAGCTCGGTCGGCCGGGCCAGCCCAGGCTCGCGTCGTCGACGTCGCTCGCGGTCGCGCGCAGCACCTGCACGGCCTCGGCGTTGGTCAGCGGCCCGTCGATCTTCTTCTCCCTGGCGGCCTGCGCGCCGTACGAGAGCAGCAGGCCGAACAGTCCGCCGGTGGTCGGCGTCGACTCCGACGTGGAGCCGCCGAGCGTGGCCACCGAGAACATCGCCTTCGCGCCGAACGACGTCAGGTTCGAGCGTTCGCGGTAGGTGTTCGTCAGCGTGTTCGCCAGCACTCCCGGCGCGCCCGCCGCGTTGGCGACCAGGCCGTTGCCGGGGATGACGTGCGGCCAGAACATGCCGCCCTGGTGGTCGGTCGAGTCGAAGTCGTTGCTGGACTCCACCATCACCACGCCGTCGGTCCAGAGCTTGTCGACGGCGCGGCGCATCGCGGAGGAGTACCCGAGGTCGGCCGTCGTGCTGACGATGACCTTGGCCCCGGCCCGGCCCGCGTACAGCCATGCCGCCGCGAGGTCGTCCGTACGGTCCAGCGCCTCGTCGCCCGCGCGGATCGGCAGCAGCCGGCACTTGGGGCAGAGGCCCGCACCGAGCCTGCCGTTGTCGGTCTGCGCGGCCGCGACCCGCTGCTGGTCGTTGGCGTGGTCGTACGTGGAGTCGGGCGTGGCCGGGTCGTTCTGGTCGTCGTAGAAGTCCCAGCCGGAGACGTCGTCGACGAAGCCGTTGCCGTCGTCGTCCTTGCCGTCGGAGAACGCGACGGTGAGGTCCTCCGGGTCGATGACGCCGTTGCCGTTCGAATCGTGCACGCGCGGGTCGCCGGCGTAGTCGGAGGCGGTGACCGCCCCGTCGCCGTTCTTGTCATACGTCGTCGAGCCGGCGGGCTTCGGGAGCTCGCCGGTGTTGAGGTACACCTTGTCGGCGAGGTCGGCCACATCCCCGGCGTGCCAGTTGATCCCGGCCTCGACGTAGGCGATGACCGTGTCCGGCGAGCCGGTGGTGTAGTCCCGCCAGGCCGTGTCGACGGACATCCCGGCGGCGCCCTCCGGGTCCTTCGCGGTGGGCGTGCACTTCGGGATGAAGGAGTACAGGTTGTGCTGCTCACCGCCCGGCGCGGAGGTGGTGAGGCAGCTCACCGGCGCACCGTTCTCGACCGGCGCGTAGTTCGGATCGTTCGGCGGTCCCGCGGGGAAGCCGCTCGCCGCGGCACCGGGCCGGGCCGGGCGAGCAGGATCAGGAGGGCGGGGACGACGCCGAACATGACGGCCGGGAGACGCCTCATGGGGGACCACCTCGATCAGTTCACCGCGTGATCACTGTCTGCCGTCGGGTGACGGATGAGTAGTCCCCTGGCCGGATGAGGACATGAGTTTTTCTCGCGTTCAGGCACGAAAAGGCCGGGCCGCCTCGGGGGCGGCCCGGCCTTGTGCTTCGGATCCTTACGGCTCCGATCGGCCCACCACACCGCGCCAGGCGCCGGTGGCGGTGCCCAGGCTCTCGACGAACTCCTTGAACCGCTTGAGGTCGCCCTTCGCCCGGTGCTTGACGAGCCCGGCCTTGTCCGCGACGTTCTCCAGGACGCCGTCCGGGTCCGCCTCCAGCTGGAGGGTCACCCGGGTCGTGGTGTCCTCGATGCGGTGGAAGGTCACCACACCCGCGTTCTTCGGGCCATCGACCGAGGTCCAGGAGATGCGCTCGTCGGGGAGCTGCTCGGTGATCTTGGCGTCGTACTCCCGGGCGGCGCCGCCGATCTTCACCTTCCAGTGCGTGAGAGTGTCACTGACCTGCCGGACCTCTTCGACCCCCTCCATGAACCGCGGGAACTCCTCGAACTGGGTCCACTGGTTGTACGCCGTCTGGATCGGGACGTTGACGTCGATGCTCTCCATCACACTGCTCATCGTCGAACTCCTCGTGGATCGCGTTCGTGGTCAGGTGCCTCCGCTACCCGGTCAGTGAGGACGTAAACGGACAGCGTCCCGGAGTCACCGGTTTCCCCTCCGCCCGTCAGCGATGATTCGCGGATGACCGACATTGAGAACGGCGACTACTGGAACCGGAATACTCACTATCACCGGCTGGTGCTCGACGCGATGCCGGACCCGTGCGACGAGGCGCTGGACGTCGGGTGCGGCGAGGGTCTGCTCGTCCGCAGGCTCGCGGGACGGGCATGCCGGGTCACCGGGGTGGACCGGTCGGCGGAGATGCTCGAACGGGCACGGGGGCTCGCCGCGAACCATGCCGCGTCCGCGGCCATGGAGTTCGTCCACGCCGACTTCCTCCGGCATCCGTTCCCGGAGGGCGGGTTCGACCTGGTCTGCTCGGTCGCCGTCCTTCATCACATGGACTTCGCGAGCGCGCTCGGAAGGATGGCGGAGCTGCTGCGGCCGGGCGGCACGCTGGTGATCGTCGGTCTGGCCCGCAATCGTACGCCTGTGGACTGGGCGCTCAGCGCCGCCGCGTTGCCGGCCGTCATGATCCTCGATCGGGTGCACGGCATGACGGATCCGGCGGGCATGCCGATGACGGAGCCGGAGATGAGCTGGGGGCAGGTCCGGCGGGAGGCGCTGCGCCTGCTGCCCGGTGCTCGCTTCCGGCGGCACCTTCTGTGGCGCTACTCGGTGTGCTGGCGCAAACCCTGACATCCCAGAGTCGCACGGCCGTCCGCGTGCGCGAGGTCGTCGCCGACCGGACTAGGGTCGTGCCTCGGACCACAGGGGGTGACAAATGACCGGGCAGATGCGGTTCGAGCACGACGACGCGATCGCGGTGCGCGAGGCGTTCCACCGGCGGCTCAAGGCGTTCGCCGCGCCGGTCGCCGGTGACCGCGCGGCGGTCACCGAGGACCTCGACCAGCTCGAGGTGGCGCGCGCGATCCACGCCGCGTTCGGCGACCACGAGGCGTACGGCGGCCTCACCCGTGCCGAGCTGGCCCAGGCCTGCGCCCGCATCTGCGGCCGGTCGCAGTTCGACCGCTACTTCGAGCTGTTCCTCAAGATGGAGCTGGTCGAGCCGTTCACCCAGCGCGACTACGAGTGGCGGTACGTCCTCAACCCGGCCGCGTCGGCGGCGCTCCTGGTGTTCGGCCGGCTGGAGGCCAGCGGCGGGCTGCAGGAGCTGGTCACGCTCCTCGACGCCACCTACCGCGAGCTCGAGCGGGGCAGCGCGACGAGCCGGCAGGTGGCCGAGGCGCTCGTCCAGGCGCGCCGTGAGTTCACGATCCGGTCCGGGCACCTGCGCCGGCTCGTACGCCACCGGCCGCTGGAGGAGCTGATCGCCGAGCAGCGTCACCACGGTGCCGCCAGGCGGCCGTTCACCCAGGCCGAGCGCATCGTCGAGCGGGTCAACCGCGACTTCGGCGAGCACCGCCGGGCGGCCGAGCGGATGGCCGAGGCCGCACTGCAGTACGTCAACGCGGTGCAGGAGTACATGGCGCGGCTCCTCGACCAGGCCGCGCAGCGCCGCGACTTCACCCTCCTGGACGCCGAGGCGTACCTCACCGCCGCGATCACCGGCAGCCCCGAGGCCCTCGCCGCCGTCTTCGACGGGATCGTCTTCGACCCGCCCCGGCTTCACCTGTCGCCGCACGAGATCCTCCGCACGATCGAGACGCATCAGCCGCGGCCGCGGCCTCGGCAGCGCCGGCCACGGCGGGAGGACCCGCTGCCGGAGGAAGACCCGGTCGAGGAGGCCGCCGAGCGCCTCCGCGAGTACCAGGCGTCCCGCCGGGCGGCGATCGAGGCGCACCTCGGTTCCGAGGACGGCGTCGACCTCACCGAGCGGCTGCGCGGCATGCCGTGGCGGCAGGCGGTGCGCGTCATCGCCGACGTCCTCGTCTCCGCGACCGACCCCGACCTGCCGTTCGAGCCGGTGCTCGGCGACGGGCTGCACGTCGCGGCCGACGCGCCGACGACGTACGTCAGTGACCTCGGCGTACGGGCGATCGAGCCGGAGCACGCCGCGACCCGGAGCGACGGCAATGGCTGAGCCGGTGCCCTCCGCGCTGGAGCTGGCCAGGCTGCGCGCCCTCGGCGGCGCGCCGGCGCGGACGTCGGCGGCCGTGGCGACGGCGGCCCGCGCGGCCGGCCGCGAGGTCGTCCTGGTCTCCGTCGCCGGGGGACAGGTCGCCCTGCTGACCTGGCCGGCCGACATCGACCTGGCCGAGCAGTCGGACCACTCGCTGTGGAACACACCGTCGACCGCCCTGCAACTGACGTTCGCCGCCTGCGTGCGCCTGTGCTGGGACGACCCGCACGTGCACCCTTATCCGGGCCGTACGGTCGCGCCCGAACGCGTCTTCGCGCTGCTGGCCCGCGTCAACGCCCGCCCGGCGGCCGACGAGGCGATCCCCATCTTCGACAACGCGCCCAAGCGCTCCCTGTCCTGGCTGCGGCGCACGGCCTGGGTCGACCAGGACGACGCCGGCGTCCGGTTCGGCACGCGCCTGGCGACGCTGCAGGACGACGACGTGGCCGCGCTCCGCCGCGTGTACCAGGCGATGCCGGGTCCCGAGGACGCGGAGACGGCGGATGAGTGACGGCGTCCCGGCCCTGGAGACGCTGCCGCACGAACTACGGCTCGCCGTACGGCGGGCGGCCGCGGCGGTGGAGGAGGCGGACCAGCCGGTGCCCATGGCCCTGTACCGCGGCCTGGCGCCCGACCTGCGGCCGTACGTCGAGGCCATGCTGGCCGCGGCCGGGCGGGTCCTCATCGAGCTGCGCGAGGGCTTCATCTCCGGCTACGACGACGCCGTCGCCCGGAGACTGGCCGACGAGGGCATCGGCGCCCTGGAGCCCATCGACGCGGCCGTCCTCGCCCTCGTCCTGCTGCACGGGTTCGTCATCCCGAAGGCCCAGGGCAAGCTGCCGCGCACCGCGCGGGCGTACCAGGCCCGGCGGGTCAGTTTCGAGACGCTGGTCAACTCCCGCATCCGCTCCCGCGAGCAGATCCGCCTGTCGCTGCAGCGGCTCCGCGACAGGGGGCTGCTCCAGCCCGGCGACAGCGCGCCGATCCGGCCGGGCCCGCAGTTCCTGCGCCTGACGCCGCAGGCCTCGAACCTCATCGAGGAGAACCTCATCCTGCTGGCGGACCCGGACGGCGCGCTCGCCGACGCCATCCGCCGCCGGCGGGCCCAGGCGCGATCACACGAGGGGGACAAGTGACGAGCGACATCGACATCGAGGCGGCGGGCCTCGGCGGGGTGGTCGGCCGGCGCGACCTCGTCGCGCTGCAGACCGTGGAGATCGGCACCCTGACGTCGCACCCGATCCCCATCATCCCCGGGCAGTTCATCACGGTCGCCGGGCGTGGCCCGGTGGACAGCAACGGGTCGGGCAAGACGACGTTCCTGTCCGCCATCACGCTGATCCTGGCCGACCCGCAGTGGCGGCTGCACGAGAGCGGGAAGTACGCCGCGCGGCTGCTGTTCCGCCCCGAGCCGGTGGGGCTGTCCGCCAAGGAGCACGCGCCCGCGACGGTGGGTTACATCGTCGGGGTGTTCGGCGAGCGCGACGCCGACGAGCGGTCGGCCCTGTCGGTGTGGATCCGCCTGCAGTCAGGCGGCAGCCCGTACGCCGAGGTCCGCTGGAGCGACGGCGTGGTCCTCTCCCGCGGCGCGGACGATGCCGAGCGCCTGGAAACGGCGCACCGCACCTGGGCGACGCTGCGCAACCGGGTGCCCGTGACGCGGATCAGCGACGTGCTCTACGGCTCGTCGCCGCGCTGCATGTCCTACCTCCACACCGACGGCACCCGCCCCGAGGCGCCCTCGCTGGTGTCAGAGGAGCTCTCCCACCTCAAACCGGAGGAGATCGGCGACTCCCTGATCGCGCTGGCCGGGCTCACCGACCTGGTCGACAAGGAGAGCGACGCGCGCGCCGAGCGGGTCGAGATCGAGTCCCGGTACACCGAGGAGCGCAGCCGGGACGAGCAGCGCCGCCTCGAGGAGGAGAGCGACCTGGCGGCCGTGGCCGACCGCGACCGTGCCCGGGAGCACGTCGCGCGGGTCACCGTGCTGCGACGGCTGCACGCCGCCCGCCGGTACCTCGACGTCCACACCGACGACGCCGCCCTCGCCGCGCAGATCGACGAGCTCGCCGCGCGGGTCGACGAACGCCGCGAGGCCCTCCGGCTGGCCCAGGAGGAGCTGGACGAGCTGGCCGTCCCGGAAGAACTGCAGCAGCGCGTCGCGGAGCTCGACGGCGTCCACCAGTCGCACCAGGAGGACCTGAGCGGCCTGATCGGTGAGGAGGGCCGGTACGAAGGCGAGCTCGAACGCCTCGACCGGTCCCGTCCGGCGCTCGCCCGGCTCGCCGAGCTGTCGGACGGCACGCCGGCGGAGGCGCTGCGCGCCGACCTGGAGGCGTCGGCCCCGGAGCTCATGGAGGCGGAGTGGGTCCTGCGGCAGGCCGACGGGCAGGTCGAGGACGTCCGTACGGCACTGCGGCGGATCGAGGCGGGGCACGATCCCGACACCGCCGCCGGCCTCGCGCGGCTCGACGCGGCGGGGCTGCCCGCCGCCGGCCTACTCGACGCCGTGACGCTCGACGAGGGCGTCCGCGCCGCGTGGGAGCCGCGCCTGTGGGCCTACCGGCACGCGGTCGTCGTCGCACCGGACGACCGTGACGCCGCGGTCGACGCCCTGCGGTCCCTGCCCGGGTCCACGCTCGTCACCGCCGACGGTCCGCTCGACGCCGCGTCCGATACCGCACTGCCCGCCGGGGTGACCAGCCGGATCCCGATCCAGCGGTTCCTCGCGTCGCTTGAACGCCGGGCCGAGGCGGTGGCCGACCCCGCGAGCGCGCAGGACGAGGACGCGGGCGTCACGGTGATCGGCGGTTTCGCCGAGCCCATCGCGGGCCGCGACGCACGCATCCGGCAGGCGCAGGCCCGCCTGGCGGAGGCGGACGAGCGCGCCGAGACCGCCCGGGCGTCCCGAGCGGCCATCGCGAGTCGCCGGGCGCACCTGGAGAACGCCCTGAAGCACGCCACGGCCGCCGCGCAGCTCGCCGAGCTGGACGAGAGGCTCGCCGAGCTCAAGGACCGCCTCGCCGACGTACGCCGCCGTCGTACGGACCTGAAGGGGCGGGTCGAAGAGGCCCGCATCGCCTGGATGCGGGCCCGCACCAAGGTGGACACCCTGGAGCAGCAGCGGAGATTCCTCGCCCAGAAGGTGACGCAGGCCCGGCAGCACGTCACCGACGCCGAACGCGAACTCGCCAAGCTCACCTCCCGCCGCGCGGACCTGCCCCTGCGCTACTGGACGGACCAGTGGGGCGGCGACACCGCCGCGGCCGAAGAGCTCCTCGGCGCGCAGGAGCCGAAGCTCCGCACCGCCGGCCCGGACGCCCTGCTGAACCACGCCCGCGACGCGCTGAACGAGGCGGTGCACGCCCTATACGCCCGAGCGCAGGCGCCGTCGGACCTCCAGGACCTCATCGACCGGTTCCGCGACTCCCTGTCCACCGAGTCGCTCGCCGACCGGCTCCGCCGGCTCCAGGCGCTCACCGAGGCCCTCGACGACGTGCTGACCGGCATGGCCGAGCACGACCGGCGCACCCGCGTGCAGATCGAGGAGGAGCGCCGGCGGCGGCAGCTGGCGCTCGGCGAGCTCGACACCGTACGCGAGGAGCGCGAGGAGGAGCTCCAGACGGTCCAGAAGCTCGTACGGGAGGTGGTCAAGGGCCGCCTCGACGCGGTGAGCGCCACGTATGACCGGCTCGACCGCGCCCGCGGCGGCTTCGGCGCGCGGCTCATCATCCAGGCCCGCGAGCCCGCCAAGCCCGAACAGCCTCGCCGGTGGGCCGTCACCCCGGCCTGGGTCCGTGACCTGGGCGGGGAGGCCATCCCGTACAAGGAGACCGGGAACAGCGCGCAGAAGAAGATCCAGGCGATCCAGCTCGTGCTCGCGGCCCTGCTCAGCGACGAGAACGCCGAGGGGCGCGTCCTCGTCCTCGACGAGCTCGGCAACAGCCTCGGAGACCAGAACCGCTCCGACATCCTTGCCGCGCTGCAGCGCGCCGCCAACTCGCAGCGCGTCACGGTGTTCGGCACCTGCCAGGACGCCGTCTTCCCGCACGCGGCGAGCTACACGGGCGAGATCCTGTGGTTCAGCAGGCACGCCGTCACGTCGCCGTTCAACGACCCCACCCGCGTCTGGGGCTTCGACGACCACGGCGAGCGCGTCGAACTCACCCACGACTGGATCACCCGCGGCACCCCCGGCTGATCTGAAGGGTCTGCCCGAAGCATGATCGTTGGCGGATCCTGTGCTCTAGTGCCGCGTCAAGCAACGTTGGTCGTGTAATGACCGTGTTGGTTGATCCTCGCCCGAGGGGCGAGCGACTCCCCACCGGGTGGTGGGGCGGGCCGCGGCCGGCCAGGGGACCCGTCGGGGGCGCCGTGATGGGGGCGTCGTCTGGGGTCACGCCGGGACGGTCCGGCACCGGGCAGGTGCCGTCCGGCTCGACGGTGCGTGATCACCACCGGGAACCGATTCCTCATGGGGGTGGTGATGGATCCGCCCGCCGGGGTGCGGTGGGCGATGTTGGCGCCGCCGACCAGGTCGCGGTGCCCAGTAAAACCACAATGCCTGCAGGTGAAGACCCGGCCGGCGGGTTTGGGGACCCGCTGGCCGCAGACCGGGCAGGTCGAGGAGGATCCGCGCTCATCGACCAGCTCGACACGGATCCCGGCCTGAGTGGCCTTGTCTTTGAGGCAGTGGATCAAATAGCCGGGCCGCCAGTCACGGAGCCGCTGGTTGTGCCGCCGCCCCGCCTTCAGCTCCAGCACGCCGCGGGGGTCGCCGATCCTCAGCGTCCCGATCCGCCGCTGCACCGCCCATTGGACGACCTGTTTGGCCGCTTCGTGCTGGGCCTGCTTGATCCGGCGTTTGTGGCGGGCTTGGAGTTTGCGCTGGCGGGCCCGGTACTTACGCCACCGCCGCGACCCGGCCTGCCCCGGCTTGGGCGCCCGCCGGGCCACCTTCCGGCGGCGGTCCTTGGCGTCTTTGAGGTGCAGGTGGGCCTCGGCGCGCATCGCCCGCCCCGACACCAACAGCCCCTCCCCATCCGGTCCGGCGACCGCGTAGGGGTGGATCACGCCGGGGTCGACCCCGGCGACCCGGCCGGGGTCGGGCTCGCTGCCGGGCGGGTAGACGGCCACGGGGACCTCGGCGGTCACCTCGACGCACAACCGCCCACCCTCGTTGAGGAGGGTGACCGACCGGACCTGCTCGGCTGGATACGGTGGCTCCCGATCCAGGCGCACCCACAGCGGCGGGCGGCCGCGGGCGACGGGAAACCGCAACCGCCGGCCGCACAGGGTGAAGGTGCCGTACCGGAACCGCACCGGCATCAGGCGGCGTTTGCGTCGCGGGAAACGCGCCGAGGCATCGCCGTCAGCGCGGCGTTTGGCGGCGGCGAACCAGGCGTCGCTGTAGCGGCGCAGCACCCCTTCAGCACCTTGGGAGTTCAGCTCCCCGAACGCCCCGGGCCCGGCTTGGTGCAACTCGCGGCACAGGTGCTGGAAGTTGGTGATGGGCGCCAAGCCGCGCTGGCGCCGCCACCGGTTCACATCCAGCGCACACGCCCACACGTCCCCGGCGGCGACCAGCAGGCCGAAGCAGCGCCGTCGCTGCGTGTCGGTGACGCGCAGGCCGATGCGGGCGGTGCGCAGCACCGTCCGGGGAGCATCGGGGTCAACACGTCGAGGCACGGGCTGATTACAGCAGGTGCCTAGGACAGAACAGAGTCGCCCGTGAGCCGGGAGCGATCAGACCGCCGAGAGGCCCTGATCACCAGGCCGATTACACGAACAAGGTTCTTGGACACGGCACTAGGAGACGCGTCCGCCAACGATCACGGTTTGTCCCCCATCAGCCGGCGCGTCCTGCGGTGCAGGGCTCGGAGGCCATCCGGGCGGCGCGGAGGGCTGAGCGGCGGATCTTGCCCGCGTCGTCGCGGAGCGGCTCGGTGACGAACTCGAAGGTCCGGGGGAGCTTGTAGGCCGCGAGCCGCTCGCGCAGGTGGGCCAGCAGTGCCGTCTCGTCGACGTCCGCGTCGGCCTGGACGATGGCGTGCGGCACCGATCCGAGGTCGTCGTCGGGCAGCCCGATGACGGCGGCCGAGCGTACGCCCGGGTGCTCCTCGAGGGCGCCCTCGATCTCGGCCGGGTACACGTTGGAGCCGCCGACGAGGATCATGTCGGTGTCGCGGTCGGTCAGGTAGAGGTAGCCGTCGGCGTCGGTGTAGCCGAGGTCGCCCAGGCTCTCCCAGCGGCCGTCGGTCCGGGCCGTGGCGCCGATGTAGATGTAGGTCGGTCCGGCGTCCGGGCGCATCCACACTTGGCCCACCTGGCCCGGTCCGAGCGGTCGGCCGGACTCGTCGCGCACCTGGATGTCGCCGGTCAGCGGGCGGCCGACCGAGCCGCGGTGGGCGAGCCACTCGGTCCCGCTGATGCGGGTCGCGGCCTGGGCCTCGGTGCCGGCGTACAGCTCCCAGATCCGCTCCGGGCCGAGCCAGTCGATCCAGGCCTGCTTGAGCCACGGCGCGATCGGCGCGCCCAGGTGGAACACCACGCGCAGCGATGACAGGTCCGCAGCCGTGCGGTCGGTCTCCGGGAGCCGCCAGACCCGGTGCATCATCGTCGGCACGGCGTACATCCAGTCGACGCGGTGCCGCTCGGCCAGCCGGAGCGTCTCCGCCGCGTCGAAGCGTTCCATCAGGACCACGTGCTTGCCGAACAGCAGGGCCGCGGTCAGGGACATGAACGGACCGTTGTGCGTCAGCGGCGCTGTGACCAACGCGGCCCCTCCCTCCGACATCTGCGCGGCGAGGCCGAACAGGCCCGCGCGCTCGGCGATGCCGGGCTCGACGGCGGCGATCAGCTTCGGCCGTCCGGTGCTGCCGCCGGAGGTGAGGACCTTCCAGGGCTGCGGGACGATCCCCGGCGGTGTGGACTCCGGCTGGCCCGCTCCGGCGGACGGGGGGAGGGTACCGGGGCCGGCCGCAGCGATCACGACCTTGGGCCGGGCCAGGTCGAGGACCGGCTCGCGCTCGGTCGCCGGCATCCGGTCGGAGACCGGGACCGGGGTGCCGCCGGCCTTCCAGGCGGCCAGCAGTGCACCGACGAAGTCGACGCCGTTCGGCAGGACGATCGCCACGCGATCGCCGACGCGGACGCCGTGGTCCCGGATCTCCCACGCGAGGCGGTTCGCACCTTCGTCGAGCTCGCGCCGGGACAGGGTGACCGCGCCGCAGGTCAGCGCCGGCGTCTCGGGATCCGCCGCCGCGAGCCGCGTCAGCGCAACGCCGATGGGGGTACCGGTGACAGCAGACATGGGGCTTCTCTTCCTCTGCGGCTCCGGGCGGTGCCCGCGAGGGCGGCTCGCGAGCACCGTTCTGATCGAGATCGGACGAATGGCGATGCCGGTAAGTTACTTCAGGTAACATATGGTTCCCCGATAAGGGCGTGTCAAGCGCTTCGCCCCCTTGCCCTTCGAAGTCAGGAACCGGTCAGCCCGTGGTCCAGTCGGCGTCCCGGAAACCGTTCCACAGAAGATCGGTCAGCTGGCCGACGAGTTCCTCCCGGCTGATGTGGCGCCGGTCGAGCCACAGGTCGGCGCTGCTGCGTACGAGCCCGACCATCGCGTGGGCCCAGGTCAGCAGCAGGGCCTGCCGCTCCGGGCTCTTGTCCTTGTTCACCGACGACATGAAGCCCGCGAGGTCGTCTCCGATCAGGCGCATGAAGGCGTCGAGTGCGTCGCCGAGGGCCGGCGCACCCTCCGCGCTGCCCCGGGTCAGGAACCGGTACGTCTGGGGCGCCTCGTCGATCCGGCGCAGGATCACCTCGATCGCGGCGTAGGTCCGTTCGCGCGGGTCCGCGTGGGCGGCCAGCGTCGCATGCAACTCGGTCAGCAACGCGACGGCGAACCGCTCGCCGACCGCGTGGGCCAGGCCGTTCTTGTCGCCGAAGTGACGGTAGACGATCGGCTTGGAAACACCGGCCTGGGCCGCGACGGCGTCCATCGAGGCCTGGGGACCGTCGCGGGCGATGACCCGTTCCGCGGCGGCGAGCAACTGGTCGCGCCGCTGGGCCCAGGGTAGTCGCTTGGTGGCGGGTGGGTTCTCGCCGACGGTCGCCGGGTCCACCGCGTCACCCCCTTCCGATAGGGGCCTAACAGTACGCGGGCCGACCATGGCGGTCGGAAACGGAACCGTCGCCGACGCGGATGGTGAGGGTATGCGGACACCGTTCCTCAACACTGAGCACGAGTGGGTCCCGTGCAGCGGCACGCCCCAAACGGTCTTGGGCGCACTGGTCCCACGTTCAACCCCGGACGGCGACGCACGTCCCGCGTGCGGTCCACTCCCGGGGTGGCGGGTTCCCTTGCGACCTGGTGGCCATACCGGTGCGGCCAACGGCGCACGGGGAGGCCCCGGACCATCTCTCTGGTGGAACGGGGGCCCCGCACGCCGATATCACACCGGACATCCCAGATCGCTCACGGAGCGTATGCGTATGGTTACAGATATGTCAATGCTGTGGCGACGTCCACCCGAACGGGCAGCGCACTTAATCATCCTTGCGCACACTCATACGACCTCAGCGGCGAGCTGTTGACTACCCCTGAAGGTCTTAACGCTCACCGGCTGCACGCTCGTCCTCCTGACCGGCGCGGCGAGGGACGAGCCGCCGCCGACCGCGGTGACGCTGGCCGACGGCACGATGCAGGGCCGGGTCGTCATCCGGACTGGCGCGACCACCGAAGTCGTGGTCAAGACGATCATTATCCCGCCTGGTGGCACCACCGGATGGCACTACCACCCCGGACGCCTCATCGCCGTCGTCCAGTCCGGAACCCTCACCCGGTTCGAGGCCGACTGCCGGCCCCGCGTCTACCCGACCGGGAGCGCCCTCGTGGAGCCGAGCGGCCCCCGCGAGGTGCATCTCGGCCGCAACCTCGGGAGTACGCCCGTCGCGCTCTTCGCCACCTATCTGAACCCCGTCGGCGGGCCGCTCGCGGTTCCCGCCGCGAACCCCGGCTGCCCCGTCTCGTGACCGAGCGGCCGGAGCGTGGCTCCGGCCGCTCCTCTCCGTGCCGCCGGAGCGGCTCGCCTGGTCAGGGCCGGGAGACCGGCTCCCAGACGGCCGCGAGCTGCCAGGTGCCGTGGTCGCGGCGTAGTTCGTACGTCGCCGGGGTCTGGCTCCCGGCCGCGCGGGCCCGGACCTGCCACAACTGGGTGTCGACGTCGTCTCGGGGCCGCTGCAGCCCGAGCATCTTCACAAAGGTGATCACTTCGTAGCCGAGGCCGCCCCAGGTGAAGCGGGCGGGTCGATCGGCGAGGACCTCTACCTGGACCGGTACGTCGTACACACGCCGTCTCATGCCCTCATTCTATTCGAACTGGCGTTCGAATATCGAGGTCTGGAGCAATCCCCGTATGACCCGACATGCCGAGTCCGCCGCCGGTTCAGGCGCTGATCAGCGCGCGGGCCTTCGCCGCCCGTATCGCCGCCGTCAGTGTCTCGATGTCGTACGCGCCGTGGTGCCGGCGGCCGTTGATGAAGAACGTCGGGGTGCCGGAGACGCCGCTGAGATCCGCGGACTCCACATCCTCGGCGACCCGGGCCGCGCCGGCATGCTCGCGCAGGTCCCGGCTGAAGCGCTCCACGTCGACCCCCACCTGCTCGGCGTACCCGATCAGGTCGCGGACCCGGAGGTCACCCTGGTGGTCCATCAGGATGTCGTGCATCTCCCAGAACGCTCCCTGCGCCGCCGCAGCCTCGCTCGCCTCGGCGGCCAACTGCGCGTTGGGATGCACGTCGCGCAGCGGCAGGTGCCGCCAGACGTACCGGACGTCGCCGTACCCGGCGAGCAGTTCGCGGACGACGGGCTCCGCCTGGCCGCAGTACGGGCACTCGAAGTCGCCGTACTCGACCACCGTCACGAGGGCGTCCTTCGCAGGGCCGCGGATGTGGTCGCGCTCGGGGTCGACCGGTGCCGCGAGGTCGACGATGCTCTCGGCGGTGCCCAGCAGCGCCCGCATCCGGATCCGGATCGGGAGCATCAGAGTCGCGCGGAACAGGAGCCAGGTCAGGATCGACGCCGCCAGCGCGGACGCGAGGATACCGAGTTTCGCCTCCTCCAGCGCGGTCCCGTGGAAGGCCAGCGTCGCGATCAGCAGGGACACCGTGAAGCCGATGCCCGCGATCATCCCGCCGCCGGCCACCGCGGCCCAGCCGACCGGAGGCCGGACCCGGCCGCGGGTCATCCGGGTGAGCAGCCAGGTGGAGGCGGTGATGCCGACCGGCTTACCGATCACATAGGCGAACAGGATGCCGAGCGTGATCGGGGAGGTGAAGGCGCGGGTCAGCAGGTCGTCGCTGATGGTGAGG
>JBJMIW010000486.1:0-4119 GCA_045806665.1 Actinoallomurus sp. | reverse complement strand
GGTGCAGGTCGATCATCACCGCGTGATTCGTCCAGTCCGCGGGCACCGTTCGCGTGAACGATTCGGGAATGTAGAAGTGGCAGAAGTAGAGGTCCTTGTGGAACACGCGGCGGCGGTGCAGTTCGCGCGCGAGCCGGGCGAGTTCGGCGACGAGCCCGCGCGCCGGAACGCCGGGCTCCAGCCGTTCGCCGGTCCGCGGGTCGATTCCGTACAGCAGCGTCACCGCAAGTCTCCGTCAGTGGGGAAGCGGTTGAGGGTGCCGGGCAGGCGGGATCCCAGCGGGGACATGCCGCCGTCGGCGCCGAGGCGCTGGAGGATGTCCAGGGTCAGCCGGCCGCGGTGCACGCGCTCCCGCATCGCGTTGACGGCCAGGTCGCGCAGGTGGCGGCCGACCGGGTAGATGCCGGGCATGTTGCGCAGGCCGAACTTCAGGTAGATCGGCGCGCCGCAGCGGATCAGCTCGGCCGCGTCGTACAGCCGGACGAACCCGCCCAGGTCGTCGGGGGCCTCGACGTAGAAGTCCATCGGCGCGGAGCTGAGTGCGCGCAGCTCGGCGACCTGCCCGATGGTCAGGTCGCTGGGCACGTTGATGGAGTCGCCACCGAGCTTCTCCCAGACCGTGTACGCGACCGGGTTCACCGGTCCGACCAGCGCGGACACCTTGAAGGTGACGTCGGCGGGGAGGACCCCGGTCGCGCGGAGCCCGTGCAGTGTCCACAGCACGCCCTCGTCGGCGACGAGCAGGCAGCGGAGGCCGAGCGCGACGGCGCGCTCGGCCTCCTCGACGCACTGGGCGAGCTGGTCACGGCCCCGGGCGCGCGGACCGGAGCCGCCGGAGGAGGCCTTGACCCCGGCGCCGACGTCCCAGGTGCCGCGCGGGCCGACGAACAGGCACAGCTCGATGTGGCGCTCCTCGCACGCCTTGACCATCTCGGTGATCTCGGCGTCGGTGAGCATCCAGATGCCGCTGCCCTGACTGATGCGGTGGACCGGTACCTCGAGGCGGTCCATCTCCTCGAGTGCGGCGGCCAGGACCTCGGGCCCCTCACACGAGGGCAGCTCGGTCCGCCAGCTTCCGCCGTCGGGGAACCGGGCCTCGGAGCCGGCCGGGGCGGCGCTGCGGGCGGGCAGCCCGAGCTGGTCGAGCAGGTGCTCGCCGGGATAGCGGGGAACGCTCATTGCGGGTGCTCCTAAGGCTTCAAAACGATCTTGCCGACGTCGTCGCCGCCCTGGCCGAGCAGCGCCACCGCATCGGGGTAATCCTCCAGCGGCAGTTCGTGGGTGACCAGGGGGCCGAGCGCGAACAGGCCGGTGGTGAACGCCCGTACGGCGTGGGCCCAGGCCGCGGACGAAGCGCCGAACACGCTGGTCACCGTCAGCTGGCGCCCGACGATCATCGAGGGGGAGAGCATCTCCGGGACCACGCCGGGGATGCCGGTCAGCACCAGCCGGCCACCCCGGCGTACCTGCCGGGCGGCCGCCGCCGACGAGTCGCGGGCGCCCGCGGTCTCCACGACGACGTCGAGGTCGAGCTCACCGAGCTGGTCCGGGTGGAAGTAGGCCGTCGCGCCGCCCGCCCGCGCGACCGGCTCCCGGCCGGCGCGCGGGTCGCTGACGACCAGCTCGGCGGGGGAGCACGCGGCCAGCAGCTGGATGGTCAGCAGGCCGAGCGTGCCCGCGCCGACGACGCCGACCCGATCCCCGGGCAGCGGAGCGGCGCGGAGCACGGCGGCGGCGGCGACCGCCGCGGGTTCGAGCAGCACGGCGGCCCGCAGGTCGGTGCCTGCCGGCAGCGGGTGCAGCAGCCGTGCGGGCACGATGAGGTGGTCGGCGAACGCGCCCGGCCGGGTGAACCCGATCTCGTCGTACCCGGCCTCGCACAGGTTCGTGTCGCCGGCGCGGCAGCGCTCGCACACCTGGCAGCTGACGAAGCCCTCGCCGACCGTCGGCCGGCCGGCCAGGGCCGGGTCCACGCCGGGCCCGGTCTCCTCGATCGTCCCCGACCACTCGTGGCCGGGGACGATGGGGAACGTGCAGTACGGGTCCGGGCGTCCGCCCTCGTACAGCTCGCGGTCGCTGCCGCAGATGCCCGCCGCGGCCACGCGGACGAGGACCTCCCCGGGGCCCGGCGTGGGCACCGCTCCCTTCACCAGCCGGTGGCGGCCCGGCCGCTCCAGGAGAACGGACCGGCTCACTTGGTCCTGGCCGGGTCGCGCAGGTGCCAGTCCTCGGCGAACAGGTTGAAGTTGGCGCGCTGGCGGGGGAACTCGGCGAGCGCGTCGAGGTCCAGTTCGACGCCCAGGCCGGGGGCCTCCGGCAGGGCGAAGTAGCCGTCGACGACCTCGGGCAGGCCGGGTGCCACGCCCTTGATCGCCGAGTCGGCGAAGTCGTTGAAGTGCTCCTGGATCTTGAAGTTCGGCGTGCAGGCCGCCAGGTGCAGGTTGGCGGCGGTCAGCACGGGTCCGCCGACGTTGTGCGGGGCGACCATGACGTAGTGCGTCTCGGCGGTGGCCGCGAGCTTGCGGGTCTCCAGGATGCCGCCGATGTGGGAGATGTCCGGCTGGATGACGTCCACCGCCTGCAGCTCGAACAGCTCGCGGAACTCGATCCGGTCGTGGATGCGCTCGCCGGTCGCGATCGGCAGGTCGGTGTGGGCGGAGACCTTGGCGAGGGCCTTGAGGTTCTCCGGCGGGCAGGGCTCCTCCAGCCAGCTCGGCTTGAACGGCGCGATCAGGCCGGCCAGCCGGATCGCGGTCGCCGGGGAGAACCGGCCGTGCATCTCGACGAGCAGCTCGGCCTCCTCCCCGATGGCGTCGCGGACCGCCTCGACGAGGCTGACCGAGCGCATCGTCTCGGCGTGGTCCAGCTCCATCGTGCCCGTACCGAACGGGTCGAACTTGAGCGCCTGGTATCCGAACTCGACGACCTTCTTGGCCGCCTCGTGGAAGGCCTCGGGGGTGCGCTCGACGGTGTACCAGCCGTTGGCGTACGCCTTGATCTTGTCGCGGAACCTGCCGCCGAGCAGCCGCCAGACCGGCTGACCGAGGGCCTTGCCGACGATGTCCCAGCAGGCCATCTCCACGCACGCGATCCCGGACATCACGATCTCGCCGGCCCGGCCGTAGTCGCCGTACTTCATCCGGTGGACGAGGTCCTCGATGTCGAAGGGGTCGGACCCCTTGATGTGATTCACCTCGGCCTCGGCGAGGTAGCCGATGAGCGCGTCGGTGTGGTTCAGCATCCGCGCCTCGCCCACGCCGACGAGCCCCTCGTCGGTATGAACCTGGACGAACGTGAGGTTGCGCCAGGGTGTGCCGGCGACATGAGTGGAGATACCGGTGATGCGCATGGTGAAGCAGAGCTCCTCGTGTTACGGGGCCGGAGGCTGACCCGCGACGACCTCCCCGGGAGCCGGATGTTACCGGTCACATGAACAAAGTCAATGGTTGAGCAGTGGTGGCAGCGTTGCCGAACTGTGTCTTGACACCAGATTTGTGACCGGTAACACTCCCGAAACAGCAGTGGGAAATCAAGCGGTAATCCCGGCGTAACCGCCCAGCCCGGAACCAAGGTGGGACATGAGAATCACTAAGCTGGCCACGATGGCCACGGGCCTGTTCATGGCCCTCAGCGTGACCGCGGCGTGCGGTTCGAGCACCAAGAGCGTCGACAAGAAGGGCGCGGACGCCGGCTCGGCCAAGGGCGCGCTGATCGGCGTCACGATGCCGACCAAGTCCTCCGAGCGCTGGATCCACGACGGCGACAACCTGAAATCCTCGCTGGAGAAGCTGGGCTACAAGGTCGACCTGCAGTACGCCGAGATCGACATCCCCACGCAGGTCAACCAGATCGAGAACCAGATCACCCGGGGCGCCAAGCTCCTGATCGTCGCCTCGATCGACGGCACCGCCCTGACGACCCAGCTGCAGGAGGCGGCCGACAAGCACATCCCGGTCATCGCCTACGACCGGCTGATCCGCAAGTCGCCGAATGTCGACTACTACGCCACCTTCGACAACGCCAAGGTCGGCGTGCAGCAGGCGACCTCGCTGCTCGTCGGGCTCGGGCTGAAGATGGAGGACGGCACCGACGGCACAGCCACCGGGCCGTTCAACATCG
>JBJMIW010000485.1:0-43543 GCA_045806665.1 Actinoallomurus sp. | reverse complement strand
TACCCGGTCCTCACCGGGTCGTACCAAACCGAGGCCCGCTGGGAGTCCCGCCCGATCGCGGCCGGCACGCCGCTGGCGCCGCCCAAGCCGCTCTTCGCCAAGCTCGACTCCTCGGTCGTCGACGAGGAGCTGGCCCGGCTGGAGCAGTCCTGACCCCGCACTCATACCCTGCCGCGTCACCGGGCAGGGTGGTCGTATGAGCGAAGGGGCGGAGATGAACACGTCGGACGGGTTCCGTGGCGCGGTCTTCCCGCCGCTGCCCGAGCCCCTGCCGGTCGAGGTGTTCGACAGCCACTGTCACCTGGACATCCTCGAGGTGCCGATCACGGAGGTGCTGGCCGCCGCCCACTCGGTCGGCATCCGGCGGGCCGTGACCGTGGGCTACGACCTCGCCTCCTCCCAGCACGCCGCCGACGCGGCCGGGACGTACGACGACGTGTACGCGGCGGTGGCCATCCACCCGAACGACTCGGGGGACGCCACCGCCGACGTCCTCGCCGACATCGCCAAGCTGGCCGCGCTGCCGGACGTCCGCGCGGTCGGCGAGACCGGACTCGACTACTACCGCGACTGGGCCGCGGTCGAGGACCAGCAGCGGTCGTTCCGCGCCCACATCGACATCGCCAAGCGCACCGGCAAGGCCCTCGTCATCCACGACCGGGACGCCCACGACGACGTCCTGCGCATCCTGGAGGAGGAGGGCCCGCCGGACAAGGTCGTCTTCCACTGCTTCTCCGGCGACCGTGAGTTGGCCAAGGTCTGCGCCGACCACGGATACTACATGAGCTTCGCGGGCAACGTCACGTTCAAGAACGCCGCAGACCTGCGGGAGGCGGCGGCCGTGGCACCGCTGGACCTGATCCTGGTCGAGACCGACGCCCCGTACCTCACCCCGGTGCCGCACCGCGGCAAGCCCAACGCCCCGTACCTCATCCCGCTGACCGTCCGCTGCCTCGCCGACGTCAAGGACGCCGACCTCGCCGAGCTCTGCACCGCCATCGCCACCAACGGCGAACGCGTTTTCGGCCCCTGGCAAGACGGATACGCCAAGTAGCCGAACGATCACATCGTCGGCATCCGTGTTCCGTAGGGAGCGGTGTCCGCCGGAGATCGTGGGATGGTGGCCAGGGCGGACCCGGGCGTACGGGACACTGGACCCGTGGGCGAACGACTTCTCGGACCGGCGGACGTACGAGCGCTGGCCGGTGGGCTGGGGCTGCGGCCGACCAAGACCCTCGGCCAGAACTTCGTCATCGACGCGAACACCGTGCGCCGCATCGTCCGCGACGCCGAGGTCGGACCGGAGGACATCGTCCTGGAGGTCGGCCCCGGGCTCGGCTCGCTGACCCTGGCGCTGCTGCCGGTGGCGAGTCGCGTGGTGGCGGTGGAGCTGGACTCGGTACTCGCGCAGCGACTGCCCGAGACCGTCGCCGAGCGCGCGCCCGACCTCGTCGACCGGCTCGAGGTCGTCCCCGACAACGCCCTGCGGGTCACGGAGCTGCCCGGTACGCCGCCGACCGCCCTCGTCGCCAACCTCCCGTACAACGTGGCGGTGCCCGTCGTCCTGCACCTGCTCGCGGCGTTCTCATCGATCCGCCACGGGCTCGTCATGGTGCAGGCCGAGGTCGCCGACCGGCTCACCGCCGGCCCGGGCGGCAAGGTGTACGGCGTGCCCTCGGTGAAGATGGCCTGGTACGCCCATGCCCGCCGCGCCGGGAACGTCGGCCGCGCGGTGTTCTGGCCGGCGCCGAACGTCGACTCCGGGCTGGTCTCTTTCACCCGCCGGGAGCCGCCGTCGACGGCGGCGTCACGCGAGGAGGTGTTCGCCGTCATCGACGCGGCGTTCGCCCAGCGCCGGAAGACCCTCCGCGCCGCGCTGGCCGGGTGGGCCGGTTCGGCCGCGGCGGCGGAGGAGGCCCTGCGCGCCGCCGGGGTGGACCCCGCCGCCCGCGGCGAGTCCCTCGACGTCACCGCCTTCACCCGCATCGCCGAACACCGGCCGCCGTCGCCTACGATCGGTTGACCGTGACCACTGTGACCGTGCGCGTGCCCGCCAAGGTGAACCTCCAACTGAGCGTCGGCCCCGTCCGCGACGACGGCTACCACGATCTCGTCAACGTCTTTCACGCCGTGTCGCTGTTCGACGAGGTGACAGCCTCCCCGGCCGATGAGCTGAGCATCACGGTCGAAGGACCGGTGGGGGTGCCGACCGGCCCGGACAACCTCGCCGCCCGCGCCGCCATCCTCTTGGCCGAGCAGATCGGCAGGCGCCCGGAGGTCGCGCTGCACATCCGCAAGGACATCCCGGTCGCGGGCGGCATGGCCGGCGGCAGCGCCGACGCCGCGGCTGCCCTGCTGGCGTGCGACGTGCTGTGGGAGGCGCGGCTCGACCGCGAGACGCTGCTCGAACTCGGCGCCCGGCTCGGAAGCGACGTCCCGTTCGCCCTGCTCGGCGGCACCGCCGTCGGCCTGGGCCGGGGCGAGCGGCTGACCCCGGTCGAGGTCACGGGGGAGTTCCACTGGGTCTTCGGCTACGCCGATGGTGGCCTGTCCACCCCCGCTGTCTACGGGGAGTGCGACCGCCTGCGCGCAGCGGGGGAGCAGGACAGCGTGTGGCCCAGCGTCTCCGACGACCTGATGGCCGCGCTCAAGACCGGCGACGCCGAGGCGCTCGGCCGGGCCCTCCACAACGACCTGCAGCCGGCGGCGCTCAGCCTCCGCCCGTCCCTCCGCGAGGCACTCGCGGCCGGCCGAGACGCGGGAGCCCTGGGCTCGATCGTGTCGGGCTCCGGTCCCACCTGCGCCTTCCTCGCCGCCTCTCTAGACCACGCCGCCGAACTCGCCGCCGCCCTGAACGAATCAGGCAGGTTCGCAGCCGTACGCCCGGCCTCCGGCCCCGTCCCCGGCGTCACCCTGGTCTGACCCGTACGCACGCTGCCGTACGAACGGTCGTCGGCCTCTCCGGGTTCCGCGTTGTGTTCATGGACATGGCGACCGGGACCGCTCTCGCTTCCTCGAATCGCGGCGTCAGCGCGATGAGCGGTCTGCAAGGTGGCCTTCACCCTGGACAGCAGCCTGGTGGCCGTCACGAGCGGTCCCCAAGTCCTGCTGTACCGGCTGCGCCGGCAGCGCTGAGGGCAGGCAGCTGCACGAGTTCGTGTGCGAACGGGCTTGGCGCTCCGGCGATACCTGGTCAGCCGCCGACGACCTGAGTCTCGCAACGAATTCCAGGTGCGCTAGAGAGTCGGACGTCTTGGGTGATCAGCGGACAGTCATACATCTCCGCGAGCGCTACGTAGGCCGCGTCGTACGTGGTCAGGTCTCCCCGCAGTTCCCATACGCGGGGAAGGAGTGTCCGCACGTCAGCTAGGTCAATCTCTAGCTCGGCGAGGACCCTGATCGCTTCTTCTGCGCGCGAGCGGCTGATCTTAGAGCCGAGCAGCCGACCTCGGATCCCTGAACTGACCTCCGTGATCAGGTGAGCGGGCGCTGCCCAGTCCATGTCCGCATTGGCGGCCTTCCGTGCGGCCTGGCCCTGGGGACCGTCAGCGGTAAGGGCGTCGATGAGCACCGAAGCATCAATGACGATCATGCTTCTTTCGTAAGAGATGCCTCGCGCGCCGCTCGCCCCTCTGAGACCTCCGCGGCGGCTTCCCCAGGCGACGCGGCATAGCCGTCATCGCGGTTCTCGAAGCGCGCGAGGAGGGTCGCGTTCCGCGACTTGTGGGCTTCTGTCTTGATCACTTGCAACAGGTAGGCCTGCAGGGACTGTCCCCGCATGCGAGCCGTCTCGGCGAGCATGTCTCGGATGTCTTCGGGGACATCACGGATCTGGAGAGCGACGGTCATGCATGCATTCTAAATGCGTACTGTCCGCGGTCGCCCGGTTTCGAGGCGAGAGCGCGCCGGGGTGCAAAGTGGGAGCCAGTACTCTTGGTGGCGTCGTGAATCTGATCAATGTTGAAGGCCTCAGTAAGGCGTACGGGCCGGTTCCCCTGCTCGACAATGTCTCCCTCGGCGTGTCCGCCGGTGACCGGATCGGCGTGGTCGGCCGGAACGGCGGGGGTAAGAGCACGCTGGTCTCGCTGCTTGCGGGCCGCATCGAGCCCGACGGCGGGCGGGTGACCCAGGCGCGGGGGCTGCGGTTGGGGTTCCTGACCCAGCGGGACGACTTCCCCGACGGGGCGACCGTGCGCTCGGTGGTGTTCGGTGACCGGGCCGAACACGAGTGGGCGGGTGACGCGCGAGCGCGTGAGATCCTGGCCGGGCTGCTGCCCGGCGTCGCCCTGGACGCCCCGATCCAGGGCATGTCCGGTGGGGAGCGGCGGCGCGTGGCGCTGGCCCGGCTGCTGGTCCCCGAGACCGACCTGCTGGTCCTGGACGAGCCCACCAACCACCTGGACATCGAGGCGATCGCCTGGCTGGCGGATCACCTGAAGGACCGGACCCTGATCGTCGTCACCCACGACCGGTGGTTCCTGGACGCGGTCACCGAGCGTACGTGGGAGGTGACCGGCGGGCAGGTGCATCGCTACGAGGGCGGATACTCCGCGTACGTCCTCGCCAAGGCGGAACGAGCCCGCATCGCCGCCTCCACCGAGGAGAAACGCCAGAACCTGCTCCGCAAGGAGCTGGCCTGGCTGCGCCGGGGACCGCAGGCGCGTACGTCCAAGCCGAAGTTCCGCGTGGACGCCGCGAACGCGTTGATCGCGGACGAGCCGCCGGCCCGTGACCCCGTGGAGCTGGTGCGGTTCGCGACCGCGCGGCTCGGCAAGACGGTCTACGACGTCGAGGACGTCACGGTGCGTGTCGGCGACCGTACGCTCTTCGAGCACCTGACGTGGCAGCTCGGCCCCGGCGACCGGGTCGGTCTGGTCGGCGTCAACGGCAGCGGGAAGACCAGCCTGTTGCGGCTGCTGGAGGGCACGGTCGCGCCGTCCGCCGGGCGGGTGGTCCGGGGCAAGACCGTGCAGCTCGCACACCTGTCACAGGAGCTCGGCGAGCTGGACCCGGCGCGTCGCGTCCTGGAGTCGGTGGAGGAGATCAAGCACCGTATCAGCCTGGGGAAGAGAGAGTTCTCGGCGAGCCAGATGCTGGAGCGGTTCGGGTTCCGCGGCGACGCCCAGTGGACTCCGGTCGGCGATCTGTCCGGTGGTGAGCGGCGGCGCTTGCAACTGCTGCGACTGCTCATGGCCGAGCCGAACGTCCTCCTGCTCGACGAGCCGACGAACGACCTCGACATCGAGACGCTCACCGAGCTGGAGGACCTGCTGGACGGCTGGCCGGGGTCGCTCGTCCTGGTGAGCCACGACCGGTACTTCCTCGAGCGGGTCAGCGACCACGTCCTCGCGCTCGTGGGCGACGGCCGGCTGTCGCTGCTGCCCGGCGGGGTCGACGAGTACCTCGACCGGCGGCGCCGCTCGACCCCGGAAGCCCAGCCCGTACGGGCCGCCGAACCGAAACCCGCCAAGAACTCCTGGCAGGCGAAGAAAGAACTCGACCGGTTGGAACGGCGGATCGAGAAGCTCGGCGACCGGGAGGCGGAGCTGCACGAGCTGATGGCGGCGCACGCCACCGACCACGAGAAGCTCCTCGAGCTGGACGCGGAGCTGAAGACGGTGCGGACAGAGCGCGAGGAGATCGAGGAGCAGTGGCTCGTCCTCGCTGATGAGGCGTAGGCGCCCCGAGACGGACGGCACTAGGGGTGTCCATCGCCGCTCGATCCCGTCATGATCGCTGTCCATGGCGACATGGATCTTGCGCTTCGACGATATGGGTGACGGGCCGCGGCTGGCGATCTGGGCCGGCCGGCGGCGAGGAGCTGCTGTGCGGCGTCGCCGCCGCACTGGAGGCCGCGCTCTCCTGAGGCGGCCGGCCCGGTCTGTCGGATCGGCGGCCGGGAGGGCAAGATGAGTCCGTGACCTTGGCGATGGCGAGCGAGCGGGGCCGACTGTGACGACGTGGCTTTACCGGATCGAGGCTCCCGGAAACGGTCCGCGGCTCGCCGTCAAGGACGCCATCGACGTCGTGGGACTGCCGACGACGGCGGCCTGCCCCGTGATCGGGGACCGGGCCGCACCGGCCGGAGCGGACGCTCCGTGCGTCGCCGCCGCCCGCGCGCAGGGCGCCCGGATCGTCGGCAAGACGAACCTCACCGAGCTGTGCCGGGCCGCCGACGGCATCAACCCCTGGACGGGCGTTCCGGTCAACCCGGTCGACCCGCAGCGGGTGCCGGGCGGCTCGTCCAGCGGGTCCGCGGTGGCCGTGGCGACCGGCGAGGCCGATGTCGCGCTCGGCACCGACACGGGCGGATCGGTGCGAATCCCCGCCGCCTGTTGCGCAGTCGCCGGCTTGAAGACGACCCACGGCCGGGTGTCGCTGGAGGGCGTGTTCCCGTTCGCGCCGTCGCTGGACACGGTCGGGCCGCTCGGCCGTGACATCGCGGCGGTGGCGCTCGGCATGGGGCTCATCGAGCCCGGCTTCATGCCGGCGCCGTACGAGGCCGGACCGCTCGTGGGACGGCTGCGGCCGGACGGCGTGGCGGTCGACCCGGCGTTCGACGCCGCCGTCGACGCGGCGCTGCACGCGGCGGGCCTGGCGTTCGCCGACGAACCCGTCGACGCCTGGGAGGCGGCAGTGTCCGCCGGTAACATGCTCATCCGCGGTGAGGGCCACCGCGAGCACCGTGGCCTGCTGGCCTACCCCGACCGGATGAGCGCCCGCATCCGCCGGCGCATCGAGCGCGGGGCGGAGGTCACCGACGGGATGCTCGACGAGGCGTATGCCACCCAGGTGGCGACGCGCGAGTTCTTCGACAAGCTCCTCGAGCGCTACGCGGTGCTCGCGCTGCCCACGATCTCCCAGCCGCCGCCCCGGATCGGCGCCGAGCGGGAGGTCGACCTGACCGAGCTCACCGTGCCGTTCAACCTCTCCGGCCATCCCGCGCTGGCGCTGCCCGTGCCGGCGGACGGCGCGGATCTACCCGCCTCGCTGCAACTCGTCGGGCCGGCCGGGGGTGAGGAGCGGCTGCTGGCCGTCGGTGCGGTGATCGAGGCGGCCCTGCGCTGATGGCCGTTCTGACCTTCGGGCACGGCACCGCCTCGGAGGACCGGATCGCCGAGCTCCTGGGCACGGCGGGGGTCGAGCTGCTGGTCGACGTGCGTACGGCGCCCGGAAGCCGCCGCAATCCGCATGTCTCGCGGCACGCGCTGGAGCGGTGGCTGCCCGAGCGGGGGATCGGGTACCGGTGGGAGAAACGCCTGGGCGGCTTCCGGCGGCCGCCCGCCGACTCGCCCGACGTGTACTGGCGGGAGGAGATGTTCCGCGGGTACGCGGGGCACATGCGCACGCCGGAGTTCGGTGCGGCCGTCGACGCGTTGCTGGGGGAGGATCGCCGGCAGGCCGTGATGTGCAGCGAGAGCGTGTGGTGGCGCTGTCATCGCCGGCTGATCGCCGACTACCTCGTCCTGGTGAGGGACGTGCCGGTGGTCCACCTCATGCACGACGGGCGTCTAACCCCGCACACGCCGGCACCGGGAGCCCGCGTACGAGAGGACGGGCTCCTCGTCTACGACGGCGGTCAGGAGCCGCTGATGTGACCTCCGGCGGGGGCTTTGCCCGTGACGACAAGGGCACGCCGCCACGGCCCCTCTCCACGACGGATGAGCACGATGCCGTTCCGCCCAACGGTTCGCGGGATGGGCGTCGCCGTCCGGCGGTCAGGCGGCCGGGTCGGTGTCGAAGGGGACCGGCAGGCAGCGCAGGGGGTGCGCGAGCGTGTGGCGGTCAGGCGGCCGGGTCGGTGTCGAAGGGGACCAGCAGGGAGCGCAGGAGACACGCGAGCGTCTGGCGCTCGCCCGGGCTGAGCTCGCCGAGCAGCTCACGCTCCCGGTCGACGAGGTCGGAGAAGGCGGCGTCGACCCGGGTGCGGCCCGCGTCGGTCAGCCGCACGAGGACCCCCCGCTTGTCCTGCGGGTCGGGGCTCCGGCGGACGAGACCGGCCGACTCCAGCCGGTCGATCCGGTTGGTCATCGTCCCCGAGGTGACGAGCGTCGCGCGGAGGAGCCGGCCGGGACTCAGTTCGTACGGCGGGCCGGCGCGCCGCAGCGCGGTCAGCACGTCGAACTCCCAGGACTCCATCCCGTGCGCGGCGAACACCGCCCGGCGGGCACGGTCCAGGTGCCGGGCGAGGCGGGACACCCGGCTGAGGACGTGCAGGGGCTCCACGTCGAGGTCCGGGCGCTCCTTGCGCCACGCCTCGACCAGCCGGTCCACCTCGTCCTCCACAATGGATCACCTTACCTGTCTTGACATCGAGATATCCATGCCGGGACCATCTGTCTCGACATCAAGAGATAGGGGTCCCGGCGCGCTCGACCCGGGCGCCGGGGCGGAGGGAGCAGGCGATGAGCCTCCTGGCCGGAGTCCACCACGTGCAACTCGCCGCACCGCCGGACACGGAGCCGCGGATGCGCGAGTTCTACGTCGGCGCACTGGGCCTGACCGAAGTGCCGAAACCGCCGGCCCTGGCGGCGCGCGGCGGAGCGTGGTTCCGGGCGGAGGGCATTGAGATCCACGTCGGTGTCGAGACCGGCTTCCGACCGGCGCGGAAGGCGCACCCGGGGATCCTCGTCCGCGACCTGGACGCGCTCGCCGACCGGCTCCGGGCGGCCGGTCACGACGTGAGATCCGATGACCTGCTGCCCGGATACCGGCGCTTCTACGCGGACGATCCCGTCGGGAACCGGCTGGAGTTCCTTCAGCCGGTCGAGGCGGCCTGAGCCGGTGTCATGGGCCTCGCGCCTCCCGGGCGGCCAGCATCTCCCAGTCGGCCAGCACGTCGAGGAGGATGCCCAGGATCCGCCGGAGCTCCTCGACGTGCTCCGCCTTGCGGACGGCGTCCTCGAAGCCGGTCGGCTGGGTGTCGAGCGTTAAGACGGCGTCCTGCAGGCTCTCGGTGAGTCGCATGGCCCCGGCATCACCCTGTGTGTCGGCCATGCGGCGCGCCGGCCGCGGAACCGCGCCGCGTTCGGCCTGCCCGCCGGGAGCTCGCCGGCCGCCGCGACCCTGGTCGGAGTCGCCGGATCGGTATCGCACTGCCCACCTCCTGGATCCGCTGACGGCGGATCATCGCCCGGCGAGGGCCGGGGCTCGCGCGGGGCGAGAGCCCGTCGCCGTCGCTTGTCGCGGACGACGATAGGGGCCGGGGGTGACAGAACGGCTACCGAGTGTCAGAACGCTGCGGGGTCGACGCCGTTGCGGCGCGCCGCCCGGGCCTGCTCCCTGGCCTCCTTGGCCGCTTCCTTCGCCTTCGCCTTCAGCTCCTTCTGGCGGGCCTTGTGGTCCGTCGTCAGATGGGGCCTCGGCTCCAGCCCGGAAAGGCCGTTCCATGCGAGGTTCACCAAATGGGCGGCGACCTCTTCGCGCTTGGGCTTGCGCACGTCCAGCCAGTAGGTGCCGGTCATGGCGACCATTCCGATGAGCGCCTGGGCGTACAGCGGGGCGGCCTTGGGGTCGTAGCCCTTCTCCTTGAACTCGTCCCCGAGGATGTGCTCGACCTGGTTGGCGATGTCGCTGAGCAGGCTGGCGAACGTTCCGGTGGCCGAGGCGGCGTGCGAGTCGCGGACCAGGATGCGAAAGCCCTGGCTGCTGTCCTCGATGTACTCGAGCAGCGCGAGGGCCGCGCGTTCGATCTTCTGTCGCGGGTGACCGCCGACCAGGGCCTTGGTGATCAGGTTGAGCAGTCGCTCCATCTCGCGGTCGACGACGACGGCATAGAGGCCCTCCTTGCCGCCGAAGTGCTCGTACACCACCGGCTTGGACACTCCCGCCACGCTGGCGATCTCCTCGATGGAGGTGCCGTCGAACCCGCGTTCGGCGAAGAGTGCCCGGCCGATGTCGAGCAACTGCTCGCGTCGTTCTTTTCCGGTCATACGCTTCCGGCGTGACCGTGGGGGATCGCTCACGTCCTCAATTGTTGCAATAACGGGCGATTCGTTCACTACACTCACTGACTGCTCTTCCCTGGCGGCCCTGGACTCCCGACCGCAGGCGGCGCCGTGTGAGACTGTTAGTTTCGCTTACGATATCCGCTTCGCGGCGAGGCGTTGCTCGTTCGGCCACCGGACGTCGGAGACCCAGCCGAGCTTCTCGAACAGCCAGATGGCCCGTGCGCTGCTGTCGATCTGGCCTTTCAGCACGCCGTGCCGGGCGCAGGTCGGGTCGGCGTGGTGCAGGTTGTGCCAGGACTCGCCGAAGGACGGGATCGCGAGCCACCACACGTTGCGGGACTTGTCCCGCGACTCGAACACCTCCTCGCCCATCGCGTGGCAGATGGAGTTGATGCACCAGGTGACGTGGTGCAGCAGCGAGATGCGGACGAGCGAGCCCCAGAAGAAGGCGGTCAGTGCGCCCCACCAGGACATCGTGAGCAGCCCGCCCAGCAGCGCCGGGAAGAGCAGGGAGAAGGCGACCATGCCGGGGAAGAACCGGCTGATGCGGCGGATGTCCTTGTCGGCCACCAGGTCCGGGCAGAACTTCGCCGGCGAGGTGCGGCCCGCGTCGAACAGCCAGCCCATGTGCGCCCACATCAGGCCCTTGGAGAGCGCCTTCCAGTCGCTGCCGAAGCGCCACGGCGAGTGCGGGTCGCCCTCCTTGTCGGAGTACTTGTGGTGCCGGCGGTGGGTCGCCACCCAGTCGATCGGGCTCATCTCGATGGAGAGGCTGCCGGCCAGGGCCAGCGCGATGCGCAGCGGCCGCTTGGCCTTGAAGGACCCGTGGGTGAAGAGCCGGTGATAGCCGACGGTCACCCCCATCCCGGAGACGGTGTACATGAGGACGGTGATCGCCACATCGCTCCAGCCGAGACCCCAGCCCCAGGCGAACGGCACGGCCGCGACCACGGCGAGGAGCGGAACCGCGATGAAGACGGCGAGCAGGGCGCGTTCGAAATTGCCCTTGGGCTTCGCCTCGAGATCCGGTCGGACCTGCGGTTGGGGTGGTGCGGACGGGGCTACGGTCATGCGGATTCCTCCTGCCCATCAGGAAACTTACGGCTACGCAACCGTAACCTACGGCGGCGTAGGTTAGAAGATACCCAGCAGGATTCGTGTAAACGTGTCGCGTCGGCCATACGAGGGTTGCCACCCCGCAAGTCGCCACTTAGCTCGTAATAGGGGCATACGGGATCCGACGGTCGGCAGTGCCTCCCGCGACGCTGATCAAATCCGGTGCGCCGCCTGACGGAGCAGCCGCTATCGTTGGGGGTGCCCGGCCGCAGGGATGCCGCCGTGGCGATCCGGCGTGGTGAAATCGGCATCACGGAGGGTTTTGGTCCCTTTATTTCTGGTTCGAATCCAGGCGCCGGAGCCCCTGATCCCACTGGGCATTCGCGTCCCGTACGGGCGCGGTGACCTCAGGTTCGCCCCTCCGCGTGCCCCGACCTGGCACGCGGGGCCCCGAGGCGGGCGGTATCCTTCGGGTGTCGGGCGGGTTACGGGCCTGCGACCCCGCCTCTTCGCAGGCCGGCACCCTCAACGGAGGTCTCTTCAGATGTCCGCGCCCGGCTCGAACCTGTCAGCGACGCCGAGGAGCCTCCTCCAGTGAGCGGAGCGAGCCACCGGGCGATGCCATGTCTCCAGCACACCACCGAGCCGTCCGGCGAGGTGGTCGCGTGACCATGAGCCGCCCTGCAGCCGTCATCGTCCTCGCCGCCGGCGAGGGCACCCGGATGAAGTCCCGTACGACCCCCAAGGTCCTGCACGAACTGGGCGGCCGTAGCCTCGTGGGCCACGTCCTCGCCGCCGCCCGCGACCTGCGACCCGAGCGCGTCGTGGTCGTCGTCGGGCACGGCCGGGACAAGGTCGTCGAGCACCTCGCGGAGATCGCGCCCGACGCGGTCGCCGTGGTCCAGGAAGAGCAGAACGGCACCGGCCACGCGGTGCGGATCGTCCTCGAGGCGGTCGGCACGCCGACCGGCACCGTCGTCGTCACCAACGGCGACCACCCGCTGCTGCGCGGCGAGACGCTGGCCGAGCTCGTCCGGACGCACGAGGCCGAGGGCAACGCCGTCACCGTCCTGAGCACCGACATCCCCGACCCGACCGGGTACGGCCGGATCGTGCGCGGCCCCGACGGTGAGCTCGCCGCGATCGTCGAGCACAAGGACGCGGGACCGGACCAGCGCGCCATCAACGAGATCAACGTCGGCATGTACGCCTTCGACGGGAAGCTCCTGGCGGACGCGCTCAACCGGGTGACCACCGACAACGCCAGCGGGGAGGAGTACCTCACCGACGTCGTGGGGATCCTCCGCGAGGACGGCCGGCGGGCCGGCGCGTACAAGGCGGATGACTGGGTCGAGACGCAGGGCGTGAACGACCGGGTCCAGCTCGCCCAGGCGCGGCGGCAGCTGAACGACCGCGTGCTCGAGGAGCACATGCGGGTCGGCGTCACGGTCGTCGACCCGCTGTCCACGTGGATCGACGTCCAGGTGACGCTCGAGCCCGACGCGATCATCGAGCCGAACACCCAGCTGCGCGGCGCCACCCAGGTGGGGGCGGGCGCGCGGATCGGCCCGAACTCCACGCTGACCGACACGTCGGTCGGGGAGGACGCCGTGGTGGTGAACGCCGTCTGCGTCTCCGCCGAGATCGGCCCCGAGGTCAGCGTCGGCCCGTTCGCGTACCTGCGGCCCGGCACCCGGCTGGCCCGCAAGGCGAAGATCGGCACGTACGTCGAGACGAAGAACGCCGTCGTCGGCGAGGGCAGCAAGGTCCCGCACCTGACGTACGTCGGCGACGCGGAGATCGGCGAGGGGTCCAACATCGGGGCCGCGTGCGTCTTCGTGAACTACGACGGCGTGACCAAGAACCGCAGCGTCGTGGGGGACCACGTCAAGGTCGGCAGCGACAACATGATCGTCGCACCGGTCACCATCGGCGACGGCGCGTACACCGCGGCCGGGTCGGTGATCACGAACGACGTGCCGCCGGGCACCATGGCGGTCGCCCGCGCCCGCCAGCGGAACGTCGAGGGGTGGGTCGAGCGCAGGCGCGCCGGCACCCCGTCGGCGGAGGCGGCACGCCGCGCCCGCGAGCAGGACGGCCAGGACAGCGAGTAGGGGGACGTACGGGTGACAGGGATCAAGGCGACGGACGAGAAGAAGCTGATGCTCTTCTCCGGCCGGGCGTACCCCGAGCTGGCCGAAGCGGTGGCCGAGGCCCTCGAGATCGAGCCGACGCCCACGTCGGCGTACGACTTCGCGAACGGTGAGACGTTCGTACGGTTCGAGGAGTCGGTGCGCGGCTGCGACGCGTTCGTGCTGCAGAGCCACACCGCGCCGATAAACCAGTGGATCATGGAGCAGTTGATTATGGTCGACGCGCTCAAGCGGGCGTCGGCCACGCGGATCACCGTGGTGGCGCCGTTCTTCGGGTACGCCCGGCAGGACAAGAAGCACCGCGGCCGCGAGCCGATCTCCGCCCGCCTCATGGCGGATCTGTTCAAGACCGCGGGCGCGGACCGGCTCATGGTGGTCGACCTGCACACCGCGCAGATCCAGGGCTTCTTCGACGGTCCGGTGGACCACCTGTTCGCGCTGCCCATCCTCACCCGGCACATCAGGGCCAAGCTCGATACCTCCCAGGTGACGGTGGTCGCTCCGGACGCCGGCCGAGTGCGCGTGGCGGAGCGTTGGAGCGACGAGCTCGGCGGTTGCCCGATGGCCATCATCCACAAGCGGCGCGACCCCGAGGTCGCGAACGAGGTGAAGGTCTTCGACGTGGTCGGCGAAGTCGCCGGGCGCACCTGCGTGGTGGTCGACGACATGATCGACACGGGCGGCACGATCGTGAAGGCGGCGGACGCGCTGTTCGAGGAGGGCGCCGAACGCGTGGTGGTGGCCGCCACGCACGGCGTGCTGTCCGGGCCCGCCGTCGACCGGCTGAAGAACTCCCGGATCTCCGAGGTCGTCCTCACCAACACCCTGCCGATCCCGGACAACAAGCGGTTCGACAAGCTGACCGTGCTGTCGATCGCGCCGCTGCTGGCCCGTGCGATCAGTGAGGTGTTCAGCGACGGCTCGGTGACCAGCCTCTTTGGCGGCCACAGCTGATATTTCGACCCTCGGCACGAAGCGGAACGCCGATCGGCTAAACTTGGGAGACCGTGTGCGTCCGACGCTGCGCTATTGGGCTTGCCCACTATGAGCCCGGCCGCGAGGAGCACCGATGATCTTCGACGTTACGCGCGTCGACTTGTACTGACAAGCTTCATTTGAGCGAGGAGTTTTCGCCGTGTCCGAGGTACGCATTGCCGCCGAGCCCCGCACCGAGTTCGGTAAGGGCCCCGCACGGCGCGCTCGCAGGGCCGGCAAGGTGCCCGCCGTTCTGTACGGCCACGGCACCGACCCGCAGCACATCACCCTGCCCGGCCACGAGCTGATGCTCGCCCTGAAGACCGCGAACGTGCTGCTGCGCGTGGAAGGTCTCGAGGGCGGCGCCGAGCTCGCGCTGCCGAAGGACGTCCAGCGCGACCCGCTGAAGGGCTTCCTCGAGCACGTCGACCTGCTCGTCGTGAAGCGCGGCGAGAAGGTCACCGTTGAGGTCCCGATCCAGGTGACGGGCGAGGTCGCGCCGGGCGGCATGCTCGACCAGCAGCTGGTTCAGGTGGCCCTCGAGGCCGAGGCGACCCACCTGCCCGAGGCCGTCGAGATCGACGTCGAGGGCATGGCGGTCGGCACTCAGCTCCTCGCCAAGGACCTCAAGCTGCCGGAGGGCGCCACCCTCGGGGCCGAGGAGGAGGCCCTGGTGCTGCACGTGCTGGCCGCCCCGACGGCCGAGCAGATCGAGGCGGCGACCACCGGTGAGGGCGAGGCGCCCGCCCCCGAGGTGGAGTCCGCTGAGCAGGGCGGCGAGGAGTAACAACGCCCGTCCAGGCGCTGGACGGGTTCCGCGCGGCCTATCGCGCGGAAGCCGCCCGCGCCGGCGTACGTCCGGCGACGGCCGCGAGACACCTCGGTGTGCCCGGTGCGGCGTCGCCCGCGAATGTGAGGCGCCCTCGGCAGGGGGCGCACAGAGCCCGTGCGGAATGGGCGTCGGACAGGCCCGGCGGTCCCCGCGCGGGCTTTGATGTGTCGGAGGGTGGTCGGTGATGGCGGACGTGGGTGCGGACGCTCCCTGGCTCGTCGTTGGGCTCGGCAACCCCGGGCCCGAGTACGCCGGCAACCGGCACAACGCCGGCGTCATGGTCCTCGACGTGCTGGCCGCGCGGATCGGCGGCCGGTTCAGGGCGCACAAGGCACGCGCCGAGGTCGTCGAGGGCCGGCTGGCGGGGCACCGGGTGGTGCTCGCCAAGCCCCGGTCGTACATGAACGAGTCCGGCGGCCCGGTGAAGTCCCTGCGCGACTTCTACAAGGTGCCGCTCGAGCGTGTCGTCGTGGTCCACGACGAGCTCGACATCCCGTACGGCACGCTGCGCCTGAAGCGCGGCGGCGGCGACAATGGGCACAACGGTCTGCGTTCGATCACCAAGGCGCTCGGTGGACGCGACTACCTGCGGGTGAGGTTCGGCATCGGCCGGCCGCCCGGCCGCATGGACGCCGCGGTGTTCGTGCTGCGCGACTTCTCCGCCGCCGAGCGTAAAGAGCTCGACCTGAGCGTCGAGCGCGCCGCCGACGCCACGGAGGCGCTGCTGACCGACGGCCTGGACCGCGCGCAGAACGTCTTTCACACCACTTAGAACGACGTCGGCCTCGCGAAGCCGGGGTAACGTTTTTGACTGCGGTGAAAGAGAGTTCAGCCTCGCGAGGCCGACAGGAGAAGGTCTTTCACACCGGCTGGAAGGACTTCAGCACCGCCGGGCCGACACGGGCGGCGATTATGTGGTTTCCGCCCCTGTGTTCGCTCTGGCTCTCTATCGTGCCAGGTGTCCCACCAGAGAAGGCGGTCCCATCTCCGTGGCCGCCGCCGGAAAGATCACTTTTCGCCACACTCCGTCACTGGTATGGCGCGAAGGGCGTTAAGCACCGAAACGTGTGAACCTTCGGTGGTCTCTGGGCGTCCTGCTTCGGCAGAGTCCCCTGTTACCTCGGCGAGGGGTGAGATGGCGGTCGTCGGAAAGGCGTGGCCCGAAACCCAGGCCGCCCACAGCAGTCGTTCGCAGGTCGAGTCCTGGGCCTCCGGCTATGCCCGGCAGGCCTTCTGCGTCGACTTCCTCGTCGCTCTGCTCGCGGGGCTGTTCGCCTTTGTGGCGCGGTTCCGCTACCCCACGTTCGGGGACCCGTGGAGCACTCCCTACATCGGGCTCAGCCTCGGTCTGCCCTTCCTGTGGACCGGCGTGCTGGGCATGGCGCGCGCGTACGAGCAGCGGCTGTTCGGCGTCGGCTCCGACGAGTTCCGCCGGATCATCCAGGCCGGGTTCTCCCTGACCGCGACGGTCGCGATCGCCGCGTACGCCACCAAGGTCGACATCGCCCGCGGCTACGTCGTCGTGGCGCTGCCGCTGACGACGACGTTCGGGCTGGTGGGCCGCTACCGGCTGCGCAAGATGCTGCACCGTCGGCGGAAGGCGGGCGAGTGCATGCGCCGGGTCGTGGCCGCCGGTCACCGGGCGGCAGTGGCCGACCTGGTCCGGCAGTTGCGCCGCGAGCCCCAGCACGGCATGGAGATCGTCGCCGCCTGCGTCCCGCCGATGCTCGCCTCCGGGGACGATGCGGTCCGCGAGATCGAGGGCGTACGGGTCGCCGGCGACTTCGCCGGGATCGCCGGCACCGTCGAGGCGGTGCGCGCCGACACCGTCGCCGTCCTCGCCTGTCCGGAACTGGACGGCGTGGCTCTGCGCCGCCTCGCGTGGCAGCTGGAGAAGGACGACGTCGACCTCGTCGTCGCGCCCGCGCTCATGGAGGTCGCCGGTCCGCGGACCTCGATCCGCCCGGTCGCCGGACTCCCGCTCCTGCACGTCGAACATCCGGAGCTGAGCGGCGCCCGCCGGCTGATCAAGAGCGCGTTCGACCGGACCGTCGCCGTGGCGGCGCTGATGATCCTGTGGCCGCTTCTGGCCGCCGTCGCGATCGCCATCCGGCTGGAGAGCCCTGGCCGCGCGCTGTTCCGCCAGGTGCGGGTCGGCCGGGACGGCCGTGAGTTCACCGTGCTGAAGTTCCGCACGATGGTCGTCGACGCCGAGCGGCGCAAGGCCGAGCTCCTGACGCTGAACGATCACGACGGTGTCCTGTTCAAGATCAGGAATGACCCGCGGGTCACCCGGATCGGGGCCTGGCTGCGTCGCTACTCCCTCGACGAACTGCCGCAGCTGTTCAACGTCGTGTGGGGCGACATGTCGCTGGTCGGGCCCCGCCCGCCGCTGCCCGACGAGGTCGCGAAGTACGGCGACGACGTACGGCGACGCCTCGTCGTACGTCCGGGCATGACCGGCCTGTGGCAGGTGAGCGGACGGGCGGATCTGACATGGGAGGAATCCGTACGCCTCGATCTGCGTTACGTCGAGAACTGGTCCTTGACTCTCGACCTGCAGATCCTGTGGAAGACCTGGGCCGCCGTGCTGCACGGCTCCGGCGCCTACTGACGTGTAGAGAGAAGTACGTGATCCACGACGACCACGCCCTCGCGCGGGACCTGGCCACCGAGGCGGGAGCGCTCCTCCTGCGCCTGCGCGCCGAATCCGGCTTCGCCGACATCCGTACGCTGCGGGACACGGGAGACCGGGAGGCGCACCTCTACATAACCGAGGCGCTGGCCCGGCAGCGTCCCGGCGACGCCGTCCTCAGCGAGGAGGGCAGGGACGACCTCGCCCGCCTCGACGCCGACCGCGTGTGGATCGTCGATCCACTCGACGGCACCCATGAGTACGGCGAGGAGGGGCGGGCCGACTGGGCCGTCCATGTCGCCCTCTGGGAACGGGACGGCGACGGCACCGGGCGGCTCACCGCCGGCGCCGTCGCGCTGCCCGCCCAGGGTCGTACGCTCTCGACCGCGGAGCCGCCGTCGCTGCGCCCGCTGCGTGATCCGTCCCACATTCGGATGACGGTCAGCCGCAGCCGCCCGCCGGCGTTCCTCGACCGGCTCGCCGACGAGGTGGACCCGGACGTCCAGGTCATCCCGATCGGATCGGCCGGCGCGAAGGTCGCCGCGGTGATCCTCGGCGACGTCGACGCGTACGTGCACGCGGGCGGTCAGTACGAATGGGACTCCGCAGCACCGGTCGTGGTCGCCCTGGCAGCGGGCGCGCACGCCTCCCGCATCGACGGGTCGCCGCTGACCTACAACAATGAGGACACTCTGCTGCCGGATATTCTGGTCTGCCACCCGGATCTGGCGCCGACGCTGCTCGCCGGTATCCGAGCGGTCTCGTAAGCGAACCCGGGAGCGGCTCCACATGCAGCGCACTACCGCTGACACTCGTGACTACCGGACGTCCCAGCTGGGCGTCCTGGAATCCGAATCGATCCACATCATCCGGGAGGTCGCGGCCGAGTTCGAACGGCCCGTCCTGCTCTTCTCCGGCGGCAAGGACAGCATCGTCATGCTGCGCCTCGCCGAGAAGGCCTTCTGGCCGGCGCCGATTCCGTTCCCCGTCATGCACGTCGACACGGGGCACAACTTCCCGGAGGTCATCGAGTACCGGGACCGGTGCGTCGCCGAGCTCGGCATCCGCCTCGTCGTCGCCTCCGTCCAGGAGTCCATCGACCAGGGACGCGTCGTCGAGGAGACCGGCCGGCGGGCCAGCCGGAACCGCCTGCAGACCACCACGCTGCTCGACGCGATCGAAGAGCACCGCTTCGACGCCGCGTTCGGCGGGGCCCGGCGCGACGAGGAGAAGGCCCGCGCCAAGGAGCGCGTCTTCTCCTTCCGCGACGACTTCGGCCAGTGGGACCCGAAGAACCAGCGGCCCGAGCTCTGGAACCTGTACAACACCCGGATCCGCCAGGGCGAGCACATCCGGGTCTTCCCGCTGTCGAACTGGACCGAGCTCGACATCTGGGACTACCTCCGGCTGGAAGGCCTGGAGATCCCCTCCATCTACTTCGCGCACACACGCACGGTGTTCGAACGCGACGGCATGCTGCTCGCCGACAGCCCGTACTCCAACCGGGGCGACGACGAGCCCGCCTTCGAGGCCATGGTCCGCTACCGCACGGTCGGCGACATGAGCTGCACGGGTGCGGTCGAGTCGACGGCGGTCACGCTGGACGAGGTCATCACCGAGATCGCGGCCACGCGGATCACCGAGCGCGGCCAGACCCGCGCCGACGACCGCACCAGCGAGGCCGCCATGGAGGACCGCAAGCGGGAAGGCTACTTCTGATGAGCATGGATATCTTGCGGCTCGCCACCGCGGGTTCGGTCGACGACGGCAAGTCCACCCTCATCGGGCGCCTGCTGTTCGACTCGAAATCGATCTTCGAGGACCAACTGGAGGCAGTGGAGCGCACCAGCCGCGACCGGGGCGAGGACTACACCAACCTCGCGCTGCTGACCGACGGCCTGCGCGCCGAGCGGGAGCAGGGCATCACCATCGACGTGGCGTACCGCTACTTCGCCACGCCCCGGCGGAAGTTCATCATCGCCGACACCCCCGGGCACATTCAGTACACCCGGAACATGGTGACCGGGGCCTCGACCGCCGACCTGGCGATCGTCCTGATCGACGCGCGCAAGGGGATCCTGGAGCAGTCGCGCCGCCACGCGTTCCTGGCGACGCTACTGCGGGTGCCGCACCTCGTGCTCGCGGTGAACAAGATGGACCTCGTCGACTACGACCAGGCGACATTCGAGCGGATCAAGGACGAGTTCACGTCCTTCGCGGCCAAGCTCTCGGTGGGCGATCTGACGTTCATCCCGATGTCGGCCCTGCACGGCGACAATGTCGTCGAGCGCTCGGCCAACATGCCGTGGTACGACGGCCCGTCGCTGCTGCACCACCTGGAGAACGTTCACATCGCCTCCGACCGGAACCTCATCGACGTGCGGTTCCCCGTGCAGTACGTCATCCGGCCGCACAGGTCCACCGACCCGGACCTGCACGACTACCGGGGCTACGCCGGGCAGGTCGCGGGCGGCGTGCTCAAGCCCGGCGACGAGGTCATGCACCTGCCGTCCGGGCTCACCACGCGGATCAAGCGCATCGACACCGCGGACGGCCCGGTGGAGGAGGCGTTCCCGCCGATGTCGGTGACGCTCCTGCTGGAGAACGAGATCGACATCTCCCGTGGCGACATGATCTGCCGGCCGCACAACCGGCCCCAGGTCACCCAGGACGTCGACGCGATGGTCTGCTGGATGTCCGACGAACGCCCCCTCGTGCCGCGCGGCAAGCTGATCATCAAGCACACCACGCGGTCCGCGAAGGCGATGGTCAAGGAGCTGCAGTACCGGCTGGACATCAACACGCTGCACCGGCACGAGGACGCCGAGCGCCTGGAGCTCAACGAGATCGGGCGGGTCCGGCTGCGCGTGACCCAGCCGCTGTTCGCCGACGACTACGCCCGCAACCGCGGCACCGGCGGGTTCATCCTCATCGACGAGGCCACCAACGCCACCGTCGCCGCCGGCATGATCATGGAGAACCGCTAGAGCGTACGGACCCGGCTCCGCGAGGAGCCGGGTCCGTACGCTCAGGCGTTGTGAGTGATCAGGCCGGGAATCCGCCGGTCGGCGATCGGCTCACCTCAGGCGTCATGACCGGGCGGGAATCCGCCGGTCGCGATCGGCCCCCACTCCTCGATGTGGATGCGGATCAGCGACTTGTCCTGCCGCCGCATCGCCTCGCGGTACTCGTCCCAATCGGGATGCTCACCGGCGATGCAGCGGTAGTACTCCACGAGCCCCTCCACGGCCTCGGGCATGTCGAGGACCTCCGCGCGCCCGTCCACCTGGACGTACGGACCGTCCCAGTCATCGGACAGCACACAGATCGACACCCGCTCGTTCCGGCGCAGGTTACGGGCCTTGGCCCGCGCGGGATAGGTGGAGATTACGATCCGCCCGTCGGCGTCCACACCGCACGTCACGGGCGACATCTGCGGCCGGCCGTTCGAGCGTACGGTCGCGAGGAGCCCGTGGTGCCGGGGGCGCACGAACTCCAGCAGCTCAGCACGGTCGACCCGGTCGGCCGTCGCGATCCTCGGAGCCACAGAAACCACCTTTCCGGACACTGCTCGTCCTTACCCGCAGCAGCCTAAACTGTGCCGGGTGCCGCCCTCTGTGGGAGTGGTGATCCCCACTCACAACCGCCCGAAGCTGCTGCGCAGAGCGATCGAGTCGGTCCTGGCGCAGGAGTACGACGGACAGGTCCGCGTCGTCGTCGTCTACGACCGGGCCGAGCCCGACCAGAGCCTGGCGGGCGACCGGGTGGAGGTGCTCGCCAACACCCGTACGCCCGGGCTCCCCGGCAGCCGTAACACCGGCATCCTCGCGCTCGGCACCGACCTCGTGGCCTCCTGCGACGACGATGACGAGTGGCTGCCCGGCAAGCTGGCCGCCCAGGTCGCCGCGCTGCGGGCCGAACCCGACGCGGTGCTCGCCAGCTGCGGCATCCTCATCGACTTCACGGGGCGCGAGGTGCCCCGGCTGGCCGGCGGCGACCGGGTCCGCTTCGACGACCTCGTCGGTGACCGCGTGATGAGCGTGCACTCCTCGACGTATGTCGCGCGGCGGGAGGCGCTGATCGACATCGGCATGGTGGACGAGACGATCCCCGGCGGCCAGGGCGAGGACTGGGACCTGGCGCTGCGCGCCGCCCGGCGGCATCCGATCGTCAACGTCGACCGCCCGTACGTCCGCGTACTGTTCGGCCAGACCTCCTATTACGCGCAGGCGTGGGAGACCAAGGTCGAGGCCCTGCGATGGTTCCTCGACCGGTATCCGGAGATCGGCCGGTCCCCGGACGCGGCCGGGCGCGTGTACGGCCAGATCGCCTTCGGTTATGCCACCATCGGCAGGCGCCGGGAGGCCGTTCGCTGGGCGGGACGGGCGATGCGGGCCAACTGGAAGGAGCGGCGCGTACCGTTCGCGCTCGCGGTCGCCTCCGGTGTGGTCTCGGGCAAGCGAGTGCTGCTGACGCTGCACACGCGCGGCCGCGGCATCTGAGAGACGTCGGCACGGCTGGGCGGAGCGGCTGCTGCCCCGCGGCCGAGGCGTCGGCGCAGCGGGCCACGCCCGGTCCTGTACACGAGGGGCGTGGCGCCTCCGGCCCGGGCGTCCTCGCGTCGGGGCCCCTTATGGTCAGCTTCAGGTGACGTTCGGGTGTGCGGCGGTCTCCTCCGCGCTGTTGTCGACGGGTGCCGACCGCGCCGGATCCGCGGACCGGGCGGCCGAGCGAGCCTGGTCGGGGGAGCGGGCGGCCAGGGAGGGCCGGGCGGGCTCCTCGCCGGACGCGGGCGGGAGCGACTCGGGGCGGTGGCGCCGGCCCTTCGGGGCAGGGCCGTCCTCGTCCGACACGGCCACCATGTCGAGGACCGTCGGAGCGTCCTCGATGGCCTGGTACTTGCTCTGCGGCTGCGGCTGCGGCTGCGGCTGCGGGGCGGCGGCCGGCCGCTCGCGCAGCGGAGGCGGGGTCCGGGCCGGCAACGAGGGACGGGGCGGTGCCGCGGGCACCTTGTCGTCCTGCACGGGCAGCACGACCGCGCCCATCACGGCCGCGCCCATCCGGTCGATGCGCCGGACACCGTCGCGGATCTGGGCGTAGCGCGCGAGGGGGATCTCGACCACCATGAGCGCGGCGTCGGCCAGGTCCGCGAGCGCCTGGGCGTCCGCGCCGAGCTCGGTGGACGGCGCCTCGATCACCGTGAACCGGTAGTCCTCGCGCAGCGAGCCGATCAGCCGGGACATCTGCTCCCGCTGCAGCAGTTCGGCGGCCAGTTCACTGTTCGCGCCGACCGTGATGGCGCTCAGCGTCGGCGCCCCGTGGTTCTTGCGGATCACCTCGCGGGGCTCCGCCCAGCCGAGCAGCACCTCCGACAGTCCAGGTCCCTCCGGGAGGGCGAGGAGCTCACCGGCCATCGACGACCCGAGGTCCGCGCAGACCAGCAGCACGTCCGAACCCGTACGGGCGAGGGCGGCGGCGAGGTTGGCGGCGACGAGACTCCCGCCGCGGCCCGGCGCCGCGCCCGTGACCAGGAGGACGTGGTTGCCGTGGCCGAGTGTGGCCGTGAGGACGTGGGACAGCTCGTGGAAGCTCTGGCCGGTACGGCTGCGGGCCGGCAGCAGGCCGAGTCCCTCGCGGCCGCGCTTGGCCGGGATATCGACGAGGACCGGCAGGTCGAGGACCCGCTCGATGTCCTGGGCGGTGCGCACGCGCTTGTCCGTACGGTCCAGGAGGATGGCCAGGACCACGCCGAGCAGCAGGCCGCCGACCAGCCCACTCGGCAGGTACCTCAGCAGGCTGGGGTCGGACGGCGAGGTGGGCAGCCGCGCGTCGGTGATGATCTGTCCGGGGCTGACGTTCGCCGCGGTCACCCGCAGGTCGGACGCCTTGTTGTTGAGGGCCTGCATCTGGGAGACGACCAGGTTCTTCTGCACCTTGTCGGTCATCGTCCGCAACTGCTTCGACAGGGAGTTGATCTGCCGCTCCAAGGCCGCCATCTGGCTCATCAGGACGCTCGTCGCGCCGTCGCGGCGGTCGTCGAGGTAGGCCTGGGCGAAGGCGTGCGCGCGGTCACGGGAGGCCTGGGCGGTCGAGGCGTCGACGGTGATGTAGATGACCGTCGAGTTGTTGGGGACGTTCACGGACACCGACGCGCTCAGATCGGTCGGGGTCTCCTTGGTGTGCAGGTCCCTGGCGACCCGCTCGGCGACGTCGTACGAGCGGACGCGCTGCGCCTCGGTCTGCAGGTTGATGTCCTGCTGCTTACCGGACTGGCTGCCGCTGTCCAGCGTTGTGGCGGTGACGTTGACGACCGTGAAGGCGGAGTACGTCTTCGGCATGACGACGACGAGCAGCGCCGCCAGTGCGACGCCGAGCGCGGCCGCGGCGATCACCACCCACCAGCGGCGCTTGAGCATTGCGAGATAGTCCGCGAGCTCTCGCGAGCCCCCCGTGGCCGTGGCGTCCATCTGGCTGCGTGGCCCCTTCGCCGAAGGTCTATGAGATCGCCATAACATACCTTGCCGGGCTTGGCCGATCCCGCCCTCGCGGAACCGCAGGTCGCCGACGACTACGTGCGCCGGCGAACGTGGAAGCCGATGAGCCCGGCCGCGAGGAGGACGGCGACCCCGCCGATGGCCGCTGCGATGAGGGTCGTGTTCTGGCCGCCGCCGGTGTCTCCGCTCGCGCTCTGCCGGGCGGGTGCAGGCGTGCGTACGGCATTGACCGAGCTGGGCAACGGCACCCGCCAGATCGGCTGGCCCGTCCCCTCGGAGTTCACCAGCAGGGCGTGGCCGTCCGGCGTGAAGCTCACGCCCTCGCCCTGCTTCTGCTGAGGCAGCAGGATCTCCTCCGGTTTCTCGGCCAGCGATGTGGCCACGTCGTTGCCTGTGATCCACCAGACGAACGCCGTGTCGTCGTTGCGGATCACGACCCGGTCGCCGGTGGGGGAGAAGTCCCCACCGGACGCCCGGGTGACCGGCAGGTTCGGCAGGACGTTGCGCAGGAGGTTCACGCCGTGCGGGTTCAGGTCGGCCGGCGCCTCCCACAGGGCAGCCTGCTGCTGGGGGGTCTCGGTCTTGGTCACCACGAAGACGCGGCCGGTGCCGGGCTGGACCAGCAGCGTCTCGGCGTTGCGCCCCGGGACGCCGTCGGCGTACCGCAGGCGGTAGGTCTCCAGCCCGGTCGCGGTGACCTCGCCCGTCGAGTTGGCGGGCGGCTCGTCGACCTTGAGCACCTTGTAATCGCGGCGCGCCGACTTGTGACCGGTCTGCCGGGTCAGCAGCGCGTCGCCGATGTCTCCCAGGAAGAGGGCGCGCTTGCCGTTCCGGAGCCTGACCGCGGCGATGTCCTCCCAGTCCTCGTTGGACCCGGCGGGCAGGTGCACCGTGAAGTGCACCTTGCCCTTGGCACCGAGGCCGTACACGTCCGTGGAGCGGCCCGAGTCCTCGTGGCTGTAGAGGATGCGGCCGTTCTCGCTGGTCGCCAGCCCGCTCGCCTGAGTGATGCGCGGGTCGGTGACGACGTCGACGACCTGCGAGTCGATCGGACCGGGGTCCCCGTCGATGACCCGGGCGGTGGCGGCGGTCGGCCAGAAGGCGCAGAGCGCGGCCAGCACCGCCGATGACGCGCGATACAGGCGGATGGGCATGCTGTTTCCCGGATCTCCCCACTGAGTCGCAGAAAAGGTAAGGCCCGGGGCCGACCCCGGTAAGCTCCTGCGGTGCTGCGAGTCTAGGGAGCTGCCGGTGTCGAACGGGTACGAAGAGGCGGTTCCGGTCACCACGCACGCCGGGCCGATTGTGTCCTTCGGCCGGCGGGTCTGATCATCTCGTGGCCGCCTTCAGCCTGATGAGCGTGCGGCCGGGGTTCCGGCGCGGCTCCGAGGTCCCCGCCTCCGGCGACGAGTCGTCATGGGGTCAGGCCCTGCCCGGCTGGCCGCTCGGCTTCTTCTTCGCGGGGTACCCGCTGCTGTGGGTGCTGGGGCTCGGCGGGTTCGCCGCCAGCCTGGCGGCGCTGCCGATGTTCGGCATCCTGCTGCTGCGGCGCGGCCTGCGCGTACCCCCCGGCTTCGGGCTGTGGCTGCTGTTCCTCGTCTGGATGACGTTCTCGGCCACCCAGCTGGACAGCGCCGGCCGCATGATCGGATTCGTCTTCCGGTTCATGAACTACGCCGCGGCGACCCTCTTCTTCGTCTACGTCTACAACGCCTCCCGCCGCACGCTGCCGGCCTCCCGGCTCATCGGGCTGATGGTCCTGTTCTGGATCTGGGTCGTGGCAGGCGGCTACCTGGGCGTGCTCCTGCCCAACGGGTCGCTCGGCACGCCGATGCAGAGCCTGCTGCCGGGGTCGATCGTCGGCAACGACTACGTGAAGGACCTGGTCCACCCGAAGTTCGCCGAGGTGCAACGGCCCTGGGGAGCGCCGCGCGCGTACAACCGGCCCAGCGCACCGTTCCCCTACACCAACACGTGGGGTAGCCACTTCGCGCTGCTGGTCCCGTTCGCCATCCTCTACATGCGCACGGCGGCCGTTCAATGGCGGCGGCACGCGGTCACCGTCCTGCTCATCGCGTCCCTGATCCCCGCCTTCAGCACCCTGAACCGCGGCATGTTCCTCGCGGTCGGCGTCGGCGTCGTGTACGCCGCGGTCCGGTTCGGGTTCCGCGGGCAGGTCAAGTGGCTCGCGGCGGTGCTCGTCCTGCTGGGCATCGGCCTGGCGACGGCCTCGGCGCTCGGGGTGGGGCAGAGCATCGGCAGCCGCACCCAGTACAGCTCCACGAACGCCGGCCGGGCGACGATCTACCGGGAGGCGTTCGAGCGCACGCTGCAGTCGCCGTTCATCGGCTACGGCGCGCCACGTCCGTCGCTGACGCTCAGCATCTCGGTCGGCACCCAGGGCCAGATCTGGAACGTCATGTTCTCGTTCGGCTTCGTGGCAATGGTCCTGTTCTGCGCCTGGCTGTGGTCGCTGCCCCTGCGTACGCGGGCCGCGCCGGGCGCGCTCCTCTGGCTGCACGTCGTGACCGTCATGGCCTCCTTCATGATGTTCTATTACGGGCTCGACGGCTCCCAACTCGTGGTGATCTTCGTCGCGTCCGCGATCGTGCTGCGGGAGGCTGCGGCCGGCGCGGAGGCCGAGCCGCCCACCCCGCCCGGCCGGCGGTCCGGGACCGGCCTCGCCCGGACCGGCTCCTCCCCGGGCCGGCCGGAGATCCGCGACCTGTCCGGCTGGGTCCGGTACACACCGGGGCCGACCTGGAGCCAGGGCGAGGACGACGAGTGACCACACAGGCCGAGGAGGTCGAGCGGGCCGAGCGTCGCTCGCACTTTCGCGAGTTCGCGCGCGGCGGTGCCATCGGGCTGGTCGGCTCCGTCGTCGCGGCCGTGGCCGGTTTCGTGCTCACGGTCGTCGTCGCGCGGGTCCTCGGCCCGGCCCGGACGGGCGTGTTCTTCACGGTCGTCGCGCTGTTCATGATCCTCACAGAGGTCACCGAGCTCGGCGCCGACACCGGCCTGGTGCGCAGCGCGGCACGGCTGCGCGCCCTCGGCCGGGCGGGCGACCTTCGCCGCGTCATCGTGGCGGCGCTGGTGCCGGTCCTGGCCGTCGGCGCCGTCACGGGGCTTGCGGTGTTCGCGCTCGCACCCTGGCTGGCCGGGGTCCTGGTCGACGCCGCCCACCACGACGACGCGGTGTTCCTCCTGCGGGTCTGCGGGCCCGTCCTGGCCGTGTCGGCCGCCCGCAACGTCGCGCTGTCGGGCACCCGCGGCATGGGCAGTCTCGCCGCGTTCACCGTCCAGGCGAACGTGATCACGCCGCTCAGCCGCCCCGTGCTGGTCATGGCCGCCGCCGCGCTCGGTTACGGCGCCGGCGGGGTGATGGTCGCCTGGTCCCTGCCGATCGGGCTCACCTTCGTGGCGGCGGTCGCGATCCTGTGGCGGCTGCTCCGCCGGGTCGAGGCGGAGCCGTACACCGGGGCCGACGGTGACGCGCCGGTCGACCCGGTTCGGGAGTTCTGGGCCTTCTCCGGCCTGCGCGGCGTCGCGGCCATGCTCGAGATCGTCGTCGTCTGGCTCGGGGTGCCCCTGGTCAGCGCGATGGTCTCCAGCCATGACGCGGGGATCTACGCCACCGCCGGGCGCTTCATCACCACCGGGACCCTCGTCCTCGCCGCCACGCGGCTCGCCGTCGCACCGCAGATCGCCGGGCTGCTCGCCCGGGGGGAGACCCGGCAGGCCGAGGACCTGAACGCGGTCGCCACCGGATGGATCGTCGCCGCCTCCTGGCCGCTCTACCTCGCCCTCGCGGTGTTCGGGCCGTTCGTCCTCACGCTCTTCGGTACCGACTTCCGCGGCGGCGCCGGGGCGATGGCGATCCTCGCCTCGGCCATGGCGCTCGTGCTGGCGACCGGCAACGTGCAGACGGTCCTGCTCATGGGCGGCAAGAGCTCGTGGAACCTGCTCGACAAGGCCGTCGTCGTCGTCCTCATGGTGGTGCTGCACCTACTGCTCGTGCCGCCGTTCGGCATCATCGGCGCCGCCGTCGCGTGGGGAGTCTCGATGCTCGTGGACAACCTGCTGGCCGTCGTGCAGGTCCGCTACCTGATGGGCCTGCGGCTCCGGACGCGGACGCTCGCCCCGGTGGGGGCCTGGGCGCTGGTGTGGTTCGGTGCCCTCGGCATCGCGCTCCGGGCCCTCCTCGGCACCGGCCTGCCGGCCTTCGCCGCGTACGCCGTCCTGGCCACCTGCGGCTACGGCGCCGTGCTGTGGCGGTTGCGGCACGTCCTGCACGCCGATGTGATGTTCGAAGCCCTGCGGTCACGCGGGCGGACCGACGAAAAGGAGGAGGGCTGACGTGCCGACGGGGTTCGTCGGGTGGGCGAAGGACCGCTCGCCACGCTGGATGAAGGACGCGGCCAACGCGACGACGCGCGCGTACGCCGTGCGGACCGCCGACCAGCGCCACCTGCCGGACTTCCTCATCATCGGCACCAAGCGCGGCGGCACGACCTCGCTGTGGAACTACCTCATCCAGCACCCGCTGGTCATGCCGATGTATCCGGCGTCACGCGGGGTCAAGAGCCCCGGCTACTACTACGTCAACTACGACAGGGGCGACGCCTGGTACCGCTCGCACTTCGCGACCGAAGAGGAACTCGACCGGATCCAGGAGCGCCTGGGCGGGCCCCGGCCCGTCACCGGGGAGGCCTGCCCCTACTACCTGTACTACCCGCCGGTGCCGGAGCGGGTCCGCGCCCGCACGCCGGACGTGAAGATCATCGTGACGCTGCGGGACCCGGTGAAGCGGGCGTACTCCCACTACTGGGAGCGGGTCGGGGACGGCGTCGAGGACCTGAGCTTCGAGGAGGCTCTGGAGGCGGAGCCGGAGCGGCTGCGCGGCGAGCGGGAGAAGATGGCCGTCGACCCGATGTACTACAGCCGGGCGCACGACTTCTACAGCTACCGGGACCGCGGGATCTACCGGCCGCAACTGGAGAACTGGTTCTCGATCTTCCCCCGCGAGCAGTTCCTGATCATGCCCGCCGAGGACCTGTACGGGAACGAACAGGCCGCCGTCGACCGGGTCACCGAATTCCTCGGGCTTCCTCCACACCCGCTGAAGATCGCCGAGCGGCACAATCATCTTCCGGCGCCGCCGATGAATACGGACACCAAGGAGCGGCTCACGGAGTTCTACCGCCCGCACAACCGGGCGCTGTACGACCTGCTCGGCGAGGAGTATTCCTGGTCGGCCTGACGGGCGGCGCGACGCCCATCCAAGGCTCCCGGTTTACCTGAGTCGACGGGTTTTTCTGGGACAAATTCCCGCTAATAGCGAATTGAGTGCACGCGTTGACAGCCGGTGCGCGTTTGCACTAATTTTACCCCGTTCTAAGGCCAGCTTCCTCTGTGCCACAGATTACTTATCCTCCGAGCCCCTCTGCTCGCCGCTTACATCGCGGGAGAGTTCATGGCATTTCATCTGCCTGCGCGTAAAGCGTCCCTGGTCGCCGGTGCGGCGGCCCTGGTCGCGGCCGCTGGCGTCGTCGTCGTTTCCCAGTCGGCCACCGCGGGCGCCCCGGACGGCAAGTCCTCCAGCGCCGCCGCGCTGTCCTGCTGGGCGATCAAGCAGTCCTACCCGACGAGCAGCACCGGCCTCTACTGGCTGAAGACGCCGCGGATGAGCAGCGCCCAGCAGTTCTACTGCGACATGACCACCGACGGCGGAGGCTGGGTCCTCGTCGGTCGCGGTCGGGAGAGCTGGAACTTCCACTACGCCGGTCAGAGCAGCGCGTCGAACGTGCGCAACACGCCCACCGGCACCGCCGCCTTCGCTCCGGCCGCGCTTCCCGGCGACACCATCAACGGCCTGTTCAACGGCGGCGCCATCGGTGAGGTCCGGCTGCGCCGCGCCGAGAACACCGGCGGCACCACCTGGCAGGACGTGCGGTTCAAGTACAAGAGCCTGGCGGACTGGTCCTGGACCTTCGACGGCGGCCTTCCGCTGTCGTCCGTGTCCTTCGACGGCGTGAGCTACACCGATGGGTACACCGACAACGTCGCCCATGACAGCGCCCTGCACCCGTACAACCGCGTGTCGACGGTCAAGGACAAGAACAACGCGTACAAGAAGGGCTTCGCGTACGGGACCAACGTCTACGGCGGGTCCACCAGCGCGAGCAGCTACTTGTACAAGGCGACCTCCACCGGGCTGCCCATCCCGTTCACGCAGGTCTACATCCGACCCAAGATCACCACTGCGAGCGGCGGAGCGGCCCCGGCGACGCCGAAGCCGCTGAGCGGCAAGACCTCGTCCAGCCCCTGGGGCGTGACGGGGGTCGTCGGCGGCGGCACGGGTGAGAACAACATCGAGGTTCACGCCCTCGACGTCGTCGGCAGCACCCTCTACGTCGGCGGGAAGTTCCAGTACGTGCAGAAGGGCGCCAGCCCGGCGGCCGGTGAGAAGATCGAGCAGTCCTACCTCGCGGCGTTCGACACGAAGACCGGTGAGTGGAAGTCCGGCTTCCGGCCCAAGCTCGACGGCGAGGTCTGGTCGATCAAGGGCACCAGCGACAAGCTGTTCGTCTCCGGCGACTTCACCAACGCGAAGGGCGCCGCGAACACGGCCGGCCTCGCGGCGCTCGACCTCAACACCGGCGCGCCGCTGTCCACCTGGAAGTCGAGCCTGATCCGGGGCAGCGGAGCGCCGCGCGGCCGGGCCATGGACATCCAGGACGGCTGGCTGTACGTCGGCGGCACGTTCGACCACATCAAGGGCGGCACCACCATCGCCAAGTCGCCGTTCTGGGTCGGCGGGGCGGCGCGCGTCAAGGTGACGGACGGCACCCCGGACACCACCTGGAACCCGTTCTTCGACCAGGGCGTGTACGCCCTGGACGCGAGCTCGAAGGGCGACCGCGTCTACTTCGGCGGCCGCTTCCAGCACATGGGCAAGAAGCAGGAGACCTCGGTCAACGACTTCGCGGTCGTGAGCACCGCGGCGCCGGGCGGCCACGTCTCCGGGCTGGGCGACACGAAGTGGATCCCCAGCACGGACCGTGTCGGCGGGGCCTACCGCCAGACGGTCCTCGAGGTCGGCGACCGGGTCTGGATGGGCGGTTCAGAGCACGACCTGCAGGTCTACGACCGGGACTTCGCCAACAAGATCGGCGGGAACATCGCCCGCGCGGGTGGTGACTTCCAGGCGTCCGTCGAGATCAACGGTGTCGTGTACGCCGGATCGCACGGCTTCGACTTCGACTACACCGACGCCTGGACGTACCCGGACCCGAAGACCGGGGGCTACTCCAACGTGCACCGCCTCAACATGGTGGGCGCCTGGAACGCTCAGACCGGCAAGTACCTGCCCAACTGGAACCCGTCCTTCGCGTCGCGGGCCGGAAACGGCGTCTGGGCGCTCGTGAAGGACAACAATGGGTGCATGTGGGCCGGCGGTGACCTGAAGAGCGGCTCCTGGACCGGCTCCGCCTACCAGTGGCTCGGCGGGTTCGGCCGATTCTGCCCCTGACCCGACCTTCGGGCCGGACTCGGTCGCTTCCGCGTCGTGATCAGGGAATCACCTTCGGGCGATTCCCTGATCACGCCTAGGGGCCGGCCGTAATGGGAGGTCTTGGACGTATGAGGATCGCGAGAGGACGTGGACGCGCCGCCGCGCTGTCGGCGGTGACGCTGATCGGAGCGGGCACCATCCTGTCCGCCTGCGGCTCCGCGGCCGGCACCGACGACTCCAAGGGCGGATCCGCGAAGAAGTCCGGACTGTCCACTCTCGCGGAGGGCAGGTCCCGGGCCGGAGGCAAGGCCTGCGGGGCCGACGCCAAGCTGATGCCCAAGTGCGGCGCCTACTGGGGCATCTACTCGGTGCAGGGCGCGTCGCTGACGTCGGCCGTCACCGACATCGAGGGCCAGGTCGGGCGGCAGTTCGACATCGTCCTGCGCTTCCACGACTTCTCGAACACGCCCGGGCCGGGCGTCTTCCCGGACGCCTCCGAGCGCGCACTCGGCCGCTCCCGGCTGCTGTTCTTCGCCTGGGAGAGCAAGCTCTACCAGAAGCAGCAGAGCTACAAGTGGCGCGACATCGCGGCGGGAGCGTACGACGAGTCCGTCATCAAGCCGGTCGCCCAGCGGATCCGGGCCTACGGGCGCAAGGTCTTCATGTCCTTCGACCCGGAGATGGACCGGCACATGACCAAGGGCGAGATGAAGGGCAACGAGGCGGAGTACGTCGCCGCCGCCCGGCACGTCCACGACCTGTTCGCCAAGGCCGGCGTCACCAACGTCGTCTGGGTCTGGACCACCACCGGGGCGATCAGCGGGGACAACGCCCAGCGGATCCTCAACTCCTATCCCGGCGATGCCTACGCCGACTGGGTGGGCTGGGATCCGTACAACTTCTACAAGTGCCATGGCACGAAGTGGCACTCGTTCGACGAGAAGGTCGGGCAGACGTACCGGTTCCTGCAGAAGAACGGGCTCGCCAAGAAGCCGTTCATCCTCCCGGAGTACGGCACCCAGTTCGACCCGGCCGATCCGGGCCGCTCGCGCCAGTGGTACCGCGAGATCCCGGGCGTGCTGCGGAGCAAGTACCCGAACATCGCCGGGCTGATCCGCTTCGACGCGGGACCGGGCTGCAACCTGAAGGTCGACAACGGCCCGGGCATGCTCGGCTCGTACGCCACGGCGGGCCGCGACGCCTATCTGAATCCGTCCGGCGGTAAGCCCGGCGACGCCGGGTCCTGACGGACCCGCCCATGGCGCCGGCGGTTCCGGCTGCCCTAGGTCGTTCCGCCGGGCCGGAAGCGCCGGCGGCGCCGTGGGGCGGCGACGAGGTCGTCCACCAGCCGGCCGAACCGCGCGACCGCGGGCGCCGTCTCGTCGGTCTCGCCCCGTACGGCGTACTCGGCGGGGTCGGCCAAGGCACGGTCCAGGTGGGCGTGCAGGGTCTCGGCGGTCTCGGCGAGGGCCACCTTGCCGAAGGTCGCGACGTGCCGGGAGAACCGCACCTGGTGGTCGTCGACGACCTCGTCCAGCCGGGCGATCCGCGGCACCACGATCGGCAGGCTGCCCGCCTGCCGGCTCTCCGTGATCGAGCCGGGGCCGCCCTGGCAGACGACGACGGTCGCCTCGCCGAACAGTGCCTGCATGTCGGCGTGGGGCAGGAAGGCGTGGCACTCGGCGCCCGCCGGAGGATCGGCCGGGCCGTGCTGCACGACGCAGCGGGCGTGGCCGTTCGCGGCGAGCCACTGTTCCATCCAGCCCATCAACCGGTCGAACCGGTGATGGTCGGTACCGACGGTGACGAATACCAGCGGCTTGTCCTGGCCGGTCACAGCAGCTGCCCCACGACGGTCCCCTTCGGATAACGCGCCCGCTGTTCTTCCCACTGCAGCAGGAACAGGTTCGCGATCGGGTAGCAGAGGCGGCCGGTCAGCGTGCCCGAGTCGATGCGGTCGTAGACCTCGAGGTAGACGGTGCGCCGGCGCAGCAGCCGGCCGAGGACGAAGAACGGGACGGCGACGCCCGCCCCGGAGCTCACGATCACGTCGGGCCTGTAGCGGGGGACCAGCCGGAGGGCGAGCCACACGTTGCGGAGCAGGTTGGGGATGTTCCGGGTGGTCGGATGGTAGGCCCAGGTCACCTGCTCGTCCGCGAGGAGGGAGCAGGCGTCGGCCTTCTCGAACGTCACCCACATCCGTTCGTGCTCGGACCACCAGGGCCGCAGCCGGTAGAGCTGGGTCAGGTGGCCGCCGGTCGAGCAGACCAGGAGGACTCTCAACGCTCCTCCAGGACCTCGAGCATGGCCGGATGAAGGGCGGGGTTCCAGCCGCCGCCCAGCCGCTTGAGGTGGTACGTCCGCATGAACATCTCCAGCAGATAGAGCCGCCCGAGCAGTCGGCGGTGGTCGGGGGGGACCTCGGGAAGCTCGTCGACCGCGGCGCGCACGGCGGCGACCGCCTCGCTCAGCGGCCGGCCGTGCAGCACCAGCGCGTCCTGGAACCTCCAGTGCAGGTGGTCGAAGCCGACCGGGGCCTCCTCGGCGCTGTGCTCCCAGTCCCAGACGTACAGGTCACCGGCGTACCGGCCCATGTTCCAGGGCACCCAGTCGCCGTGCCAGCGGCCGACGTGCAGGGGAGTGTCGCCGTGCTCGCATTCGAGTTCGTCGCAGTGGGCGGTGACCAGTGCAGCGAGGCGCCGCTCCTCGTCGTCGGCGGACAGCACGGCGGCCTCCGCCCGCAGCGCCCGCCAGAAGCCCGCGTTGGCCAGCTTCGTCGGCCGGGCGGCGAAGGGACCGTGGTCGTACGACACGGGCGGTGGCCGGTCCGCCTCCCGGTAGCGCCCGATCTTCGGCGGCAGCGGCGCCGTGACGGTCAGGTCGTAGTCGCGCCACGGGCCGTGGTGCAGCAACCGCGGCACGCGGATGCGGCCGGTCGCCGGTCCGGCCTCCTCGGTGACCGCGGCGATCGCGGCCGCCTCGCGCCGGGTCATCTCCCGGGTGGCGGGGTTCCAGCCGACCTTGGCGTAGCCCACGGGGGCACCGCCCGGGCCGAAGAGCTGCAGCGTCGGTTTCAGGTTGGGATCGGGCGGTCGTACGCCGACGCCCAGCGCCAGTCCCGGCAGGCCAAGCACCTGCTGCAGGTGCGCGCTCAGCAGGTGGTCGCCCAGCTCATCGGGCGTGAGCTCCTCGGGCACGCAGACGAGCAGCCGGTGGCGCAGCAGGAGCGAGGCGATCCCGGTGCGGAAACCGGTGCCCAGCACGGTCCGCGGGACGCGGAGGCGGGCCCAGCGCAGCCCGTTGTAGTGGGTGAGGCTGCCCGCGGCGACGGCCCGGCCGTCGAGTGGCACGAGGAAACGCGGCCGCTCCGGTGAGGGGACCACGGCGTAGCGCTCGACCACGCGATGGCCCGGCGGGACATCGCCCGACGTCACCCGGACCGGCCAGCCTGAGGACTCCGGCTCGGGCAGCCACAGCCGTTCGACAAGTGCGCGGAGCACTGCGCCCCCTGGTGCCCTTGATCAGCCCGGATCCGTCCCGGAAGCCGACTCAACTTTTCCGGCACTTTACCGTAATCAGCCTTTCCTCAACGGACGCGTCACCGCATTTGCGGAACGGCAGTACTCTCGGTCACGCAACGGCGGCGGAATTCCACGCGAAGGGCACGGGATGGCAATGGGCGGCGGACCGCTGGTCGTCATCGTGCTGTCGCACCGGCACCCGGGGCAGGTCGCCCGACTCGTGGACCGGATCCGTACCGGCGCCGACACGGTCGCGGTCGTCCATCACGACCCGAGCGGCGAGCCGCTGACGCTGCGCCCGTCCTCCAACCTCGCCCTGATCCCCGACGCCCGGCCCTGTCGATGGGGACGGCTCTCCATCGTCGAGGCGCAGTGGCGGTCACTGCGCTGGGTGGCGACCAACATCCCCGAGTTCTCCTGGGCTCTGCTGGTCTCCGGCCAGGACTATCCGATCCGGCCCATCACCGCGATCGAGAAGGAGCTCGCCGCCTCGCCGTACGACGCGTACCTGAGGCACTTCGCCGTGACCTCCGATCCGGCGGAGGACACCGATCCCTGGCAGGGGGTGACCCGTCGCCGCTATCTGCGCAAGCGGCGGCTGCCCGGCACCCATCGATCGGTGCCGCTGCCGTTCGCGCGGCGGCATCCGTACCGGGATGGTGTGGGCCTGTACGTCGGCGACATGTGGTTCAACCTGTCCGCACCCGCCGTGCACGGCATGCTCGCCGACCCTCTCGCCGACCGCCTGCTGCGCTACCTGCGGTACGCGCCGATCCCCGACGAGACGTTCATCTGCTCGATGGCTCTGAACGCAGGACCGGCCCGCACGGTCGCCAACGACAGCAAGCGGTTCATCGAGTGGGGTCCAGACGCGAGCCATCCCGACCTGATCACCGCGGCATACGTGGACGAGCTCCGGGCCAGCGACGCGTTCTTCGCGCGCAAGGTCGACGTCTCCGCGCAGCCCGAGATCCCCGACCTGCTCGACCAGGTGGCGGCCGACCGCGCGTCCTGACCGCGGACGGTCCGGTGGGGCCCTTCCGCCCCACCGGAGAACCGCCGTCACGGCAAGAGGCGGCCGGCGAAGGCGTTTCACCGGCCCGCCGCTCAGCGCCACACGTTCGTGGCCCGCTGGCGGATCCAGCAGAACCGTCGCTTCTTGCACAGAGCGTTGTTCGTGTTGACCAACGAGACGACGTTCCCGTCGGCCAGGTCCTGGATCCCCGTCAGGCGGGCGGGGCTGCGGATCGCGACCGAGTTGGCGTTGCCGCTGCCGTTCCCGGTGGTGTTGCGGTCGCCGGCCGGGGTGAGGATCGGTGACGGCTGCGGAAGCAGCGTCGCCGACGCCTCCAGGTTCATCGACGTACCCAGGGTGACGGACAGCGCGAGCCCGGAGACGGCGACGAGCCGAGCGCCGGTGGATCCTCTCATGAGTGCTTCCTCCACAGGGTCACCAGAAGAAGTTGGGCGGACAGTCGAGCGGCCCGGGCTGCGCGCTCCCAACCTCGGGAGAGGCCGAGCCTCCGCCCATCACGATCAGGCCGTACGGACCCATGGAGACCAAGGACCCGAGCGGGGAGGTGCGCGTCTGCGGCACCGCGCCCGACGGCAGGGCCTCCGCCGCGCCCGACGGCGGGGCCCCCGCCGCCACCGTCTTCTCGGGGACGACCATCGTCACCCTCTGCGTCACGTTGCAGACCCGGACGTTGTGGCAGAGGGCGTTCTGAGCGTCGCTGACACCCCCGGCGTTGCGGTTGGTCGTGTGCTGGTAGCCGCGATTGCGGACGGGGCTCCGCACGGACAGAGAGGTCGCGTTGTGGTGGCCGTTCCCGTCGTTGTTGTGGTCGGACACGAGACGCGTCCGGGTGTCCACGGGAGTTCGGGCGGCCTCGGCGGCGGAGGGAAGCCAGACGAGGCCGAGAACGCCGCCCGCCACGGCGTAGGCACCGGCCCTTCGGTAGATCGTGGTCTCATTCACGGTCGATGCGTCCCGGGAGCCCTGTCGGATCATTCCCCCACCTCTGCGAGTCGGTGATTCCAGACACGAAGGTCCGTTCAGCGGACCTACCCTGAACGCAGATTCCGATCACGCTGTCAGAGGTGAGCGGGTGAATTATTACCCGCTCATTGGCGGCGACTCATCGGCAAATCGGACGAACTCGGCGCCCGGTATGCCGACTGCGGTGTGCTGACAAGATGCCTCATCGCCCTCCGATTTCCGAGATATGCGAAAGGTACGAGGACGGGGAGAAGCTCAGGTCTCCCGGAGCCTTCTCAGCCTTGCGCAGGGTACTGCGGGGCGCGGCCGCGGCAATCCATGGCATGGTGGCATTCAGCCGTGAATTGCCTTCAATCCGCCGCACTATGCGATGTTGGCTCAGGCGCCGGTTCCGGTAAGCGGGCGGGCGGCCGACGTCACCGGGATCGCACCGATCCCGGGGTGACGACCGGGGTATCCCGTTCCTGGTGGTCGGCCCGGACGGTCCGTGCGGCGGGCGCGCCGTCACGGCGGAACGGCAGCGGCCGCAGGCCGTTCCAGGCGCGGAGCAGGGACCAGACCGTGATGCCGCCGACCGCGGCCGCGATCAGTGCCCATGCCATCGGGGCGGTCCCGGCCCCGAACATCTTCAGCGCGGACGCCAGCAGGACGAAGGCCAGCGCCCATCGGATGAGGCCGCCGGGCGCCCGGGACGACGCCAGCGAGCCGAGGATGACGCCGGGGATCGAACCGGCCAGCAGCGCGAGCGTGACCTCCAGCTTGAAATCCCCGAACAGGATGTGACCGAGCGCCGCGGCCCACACCAGCGGCACGGCCTGAAGGAGGTCGGTGCCCACGAGCCGGTTCGCGTTGAGCGACGGGTACAGCGCGAGGAGGGCGACGATGATCAGAGAGCCGGAGCCGACCGAGGTCATCCCGACGACGAGGCCTCCCACTGCTCCGACCAGCATTGTCGGGATGGGGCGCACGGAAATGGGCGAGGGCGTCTCCGCGTCGGAGGCGCCGTCGGGCGCCGTGCGACGGGCCGCTCGGCGCGGAGCGCGGTCGGCCATCGTCAGGTAACTGCGCACGGCGAGACCGGCGGCCGCGATGATCAGGGCGACCCCGAGGGCGATCTCGATGACGTTCTGGACCTGGTCGCCGCGTCCGAGCGTGCGGGCGAGGAGCACTCCGCAGAAGGCGGTCGGCACCGAGCCGGCGCACAGCCAGCCGACGAGACGGAGGTTGACCGTCCCACGGCGCAGGTGTACGAGGCTGCCCACCGGTTTCATCACGGCGGCGGCGACGAGGTCACTGGAGACCGCCGTGAGGGGCGGAACCCCGAAGAAGACCGTGAGCATCGGCGTCATGAGGGCGCCGCCGCCCATCCCCGTGAGCCCCACGACGATCGCCACCAGGAACGATCCCATGGCCATCTGTATGTCGAACTGCATCCGTATGCCCTACCCGTAATATCGGGAAAGTCGGACACTCAGGGTATGTGGTGATGGCGGGACCGCGCCAGGGAGGGTGTCGTGTACGAGGGGTGACCGTCTCCTTACTCGGAGCGCACCCATCCTCCGGTGACCAGCAGGTCGAGGACCCGGTCGACCGCGGCCTCGGGGGTCAGCTGCGAGGTGTCGATGGTCAACTCGGCGTCGTCCGGCGCTTCGTACGGATCGGAGATGCCGGTGAACTCCGGGATGAGACCGGCCCGTGCCTTGGCGTACAGGCCTTTACGGTCGCGGCGCTCGCACTCCTCCAACGGCGTGGCCACATGCACCAGGACGAAGTCGCCCGCGGCGTTCACCATCCGGCGCACCTCCGCCCGGGTCGCGGCGTACGGCGCGATCGGCGCGCAGATCGCCACCCCGCCGTGCCGGGTGATCTCGGCGGCGACGTAGCCGATGCGGCGGATGTTCAGATCGCGGTCGTCCTTGGAGAACGTCAGGCCGGCCGACAGGAGCCGGCGGACCACGTCGCCGTCCAGGAGGGTGACCGTACGGCCGCCCCGCTCGATGAGCGCATCGGCGAGCCCGCGCGCGATGGTCGACTTGCCCGAGCCGGACAGGCCGGTGAAGAACACGGTGACGCCCCGCCCGTCGCGCGGCCGATTGGCGCGGCGCAACTCCTCCGCCACCGCCGGTGGCGTGAACCACTCCGGGATCTCCTCGTCGCGATCCAGCATCGCGGCGAGCTCGGCCTCCGTCGGCTCCGGCCGGATGTGGTCGGGTTCGATCTTGGAGACCGGACGCCAGACCTCGACGCTCTCGTCGTACGCCCACGGCTCCGGCGTCACCGGCTCGATCGGCGGCTCTCCGGTCGTCGCCGGAAGGCCCGGAGCGCCGGCGTGCCCGGCCTCCTCGGAGTGGGGGGAGGGCTCCACGAAGAAGTGGGTCGCGCCGTACGCGGCGGCGACGTGGGCGGCGAGGGCCAGGTCGCGGCCCGGCCGCTCGCTCAGGGCTACCGGAACGACCAGCGAGCCGGTCGGCAACTCCCGGCGTACGGCCAGCAGAGCGCGGACGAGCACGTCGTCGCCCTCACCGATCAACGGGAGTAGGAGCAGCCGTGCGTCGAGCTTCTCGGCGAGCTGGCGCAACTGGCCGAGGTGCCGCCGGTGCAGCGGGGAGCGGGTCGGGATCGCCAGCGTCGTCGCCCCGCCCAGCTCCGCGCGCACCTCACGCGGGGACCGGCGCAGCCGGCGGAAGGGCCCGTGCTCGGGAGGACGCAACGCCTCGACCCGGCCGGCCGCTCGCCAGGACGTCGTCGCCGACGCCCGCAGCGGGTCGCCCTCGGGGAACCCGGGCGGAGAGGCGAGGTCCTGCCACGTCTCACCGACGTGCAGCACCGCCAGCGGCGCCCCCTCCGGGTCGGCCAGGATCAGCCGCTCCTCCTTGGTGAGGTCCTCCGGGACGGCGAGCGTCACCGGGGCCGGCCAGGGTGTGCCGTCGGCCAACCGTCCGGCGGCGGCCACGGTCGCCGCGTCGACCGCGCCGAGGAACCCGGTCAGCGGATGGAACGCGCCGTTCAGCAGCAGTTCGAGATCGGCCAGCTCGGCCGGACCGGGCGTCAGGCTCGGCACGTCGCGTAGGTCGCCGGCTTCCGTCGTCAACGCAGGCTCCGATCGTTCTTCGACCGTTGAACTATTGAACTCTACGCTCTGGCCGCGTCATCTCAGATGATCCGAGCGTAGCGATTCTCCGGCTTGCGGATCACCATGGACACCTCGCTGTAGGCCGAGGTCAGTCGATTCCGGGACAAGGCGGCGACCGCCCGGCACAGCATCCGTGCGATCGTCCCCGACCGGGAGACCGTCTCGGCGGACGTGTGCTCGTCGGTGACGACCAGGCCGCGCATCAGGCAGTACGCCCGCATCCCGGACAGCGACGCCACCCGCTCGTACACCGCTCGGGGTGGAGCGTCGCGCAGCCACAGGACGGAGCGCAGCCACCGCGGCGCGACCCGGTCCAGGCGGCCGAACGCGCTCTCGCGGTCACGGAACCGCAGGAGCATCAGTCCGCCGGGCCGCAGCGCGGCGACGAACCGGTCGAGGACCAACTCCGCGTGCGGGGTCCGCTCGATCAGGTAGGCGGCGTGCACGACGTCGTAGACGCGGGGCGGCATGGGGACCGTGCGCAGGTCGCCCAGGTGCCAGGCGTCGAGGTCACGGCGGGCGCGAACACGCGCGCGGACCTCCGGCAGGTCGACATCCACCCCGGTGACGTGGCACTCGGCGGCGTCGAGGGCGACCGGGGCGATCCGGCCGCAGCCGGCGTCGAGCACGCGTAGTCGCTCGAAGGGTCTCTCGTCGGCGTACTCGCGAACGCGTGCGTGGAAATGGTCACCGTCATAGGTCGGCGGCGTTCGCAGCTCGGTCACGCCCCGGAGCGTAGCCGTCCGGTCGCGGTGGGTGCTCACATTCGGCATTGTGCGTGTCGTCCGGTCGTCCGGTGCGCGCTCCGCGATCGGCCTCCCAGCGCCGGTCGTCGGGTCGCTGGACCCGCTCGGTCGTCTCACCTGCTCGGCCGGGGCACTGGGGGATGTGGTAGGAGCGGACGCGTAGGCTGGTGACCCCGGGATGAGATCACTCTCGGGTTTTCACGCTGCCTCACCCTTGATGAGCTGATGACGCTTTCCGGACTGCTCGACGTCGCCGCCGCCGATCCCGCCCTCGTCCGCGCCCTCAAGAGCGCCGACGCCCACCTGGACCTCGTCGCGCCGCCCGCGCTCCGCCCGGTCCTCGGTGCCGCGCTCGCTCGGGAGCGCGGGCGTACGGTTCTGATGGTCACCGCGACCGCCCGGGAGGCCGAGGACCTCACCGCGGCCCTGACGAGTCTGCTCGACCCTGCCGGGGTCGCCCAGTTCCCGGCCTGGGAGACGCTGCCGCACGAGCGCCTGTCGCCGCGCTCGGACACGGTCGGCCAGCGCCTCGCCGTGCTGCGGCGCCTGGCCCATGGCGACCCTGACGACCCGGCGGCCGGCCCGCTGCAGGTCGTCGTCGCCCCGGTCCGGGCCGTGCTCCAGCCGATCGTCGCGGGCCTCGGCGACCTGGAGCCCGTGCGCCTGCGGTCGGGCGACGAGGTCGAGCTGGAGGACGCCGTACGCCGCCTGGTGGACGGGGGATACAACCGCGTCGACCTCGTGGAGAAGCGCGGCGAGATCGCGGTCCGCGGCGGCATCCTCGACGTCTTCCCGCCCACCGAGGAGCATCCGCTGCGGGTGGAGTTCTGGGGCGACCAGGTCGAGGAGATCCGTTACTTCAAGGCGGCCGACCAGCGTTCGCTGGAGGTCGGCCAGGACGGGCTGTGGGCACCACCATGCCGCGAGCTGCCGCTCACCGCGTCCGTGCGCGAGCGTGCCCGCGATCTCGGCCGACGGCATCCGGCGCTCGCCGAGATCCTCGAGCAGATCGCCGACGGCGCGGCCGTGGAGGGCATGGAGGCGTTCGCTCCGGTCCTCGCCGACCACATGGAGCTCCTCCTCGACGTGCTGCCGTCCGGCTCCTCGGTGGTCGTCTGTGACCCCGAGCGCATCCGTACGCGGGCCGCCGAGCTGGTCCGCACGAGCCAGGAGTTCCTGGAGGCGTCCTGGGTCAACGCGGCCGCGGGCGGAGAGGCCCCGATCGACCTGGGCGCGGCGGCGTACAAGACCCTCGACGAGGTCCGCGACCGGACGGCGGAGCTCGGCCTCCCGTGGTGGACGATCACGCCGTTCGCGAGCGCCGAGTCGGTGGGCGGCGGACGGACCCGCCGCGAGTACTCCCCCTCCACCGGCGAGCTGACCGAGGTGGCCGCCGACGAGGTCCCGGACGAGGACGACGGCGGCACGATCCGGATCGGGGCGCGTGCGGCGGAGTCCTACCGGGGCGACACCCAGCGGGTGATGGCCGACATCAAGGGCTGGATCCACGATGAATGGCGCGTGGTCCTCGTCACCGAGGGCCACGGGCCGGCCGAGCGCCTCGCCGAGGTCGTCCGCGAGGAGGGGCTCGGCGCCAAGATCACCGAGCTGGCCGGACCACCGGAGTCGGCGATCGTCAACGTCTCCTGTGGTCTTCTCGACCACGGCTTCGTCTGGGACGCCGTCAAGCTCGCCGTGCTCACCGAGACGGACCTCTCGGGGCAGAAGTCCTCGACCAAGGACATGCGGCGCATGCCGTCGCGGCGGCGCGGCGGCGTCGACCCGCTGCAGCTCACCCCGGGCGACTACATCGTGCACGAGCAGCACGGTGTCGGCCGGTACGTCGAGATGGCCAGCCGGACCGTGCAGGGCGCCACCCGCGAGTACCTCATCATCGAGTACGCCAAGGGCGACCGGCTCTTCGTGCCGACCGACCAGCTCGACGAGGTCACCCGGTACGTCGGCGGGGAGGCGCCGAGCCTGCACCGGCTCGGCGGCGCCGAGTGGCAGAAGCAGAAGGGCCGGGCGCGCAAGGCCGTCCGCCAGATCGCGGGTGAGCTGATCCGTCTCTACTCGGCCCGCCAGGCGTCGCCGGGGCACCCCTTCGCCCCGGACACCCCGTGGCAGCGCGAGCTCGAGGACGCCTTCCCGTACTGGGAGACGCCGGACCAGCTCGCCGCCATCGACGAGGTGAAGACCGACATGCAGAAGCCGGTCCCGATGGACCGCCTGATCTGCGGCGACGTGGGCTACGGCAAGACCGAGATCGCCGTGCGCGCGGCGTTCAAGGCCGTGCAGGACGGCAAGCAGGTCGCGGTGCTGGTGCCCACGACGCTGCTGGTGCAGCAGCACTTCAACACGTTCTCCGAGCGCTACGCGAACTTCCCCGTCGTGGTGAAGGCCTTGTCCCGCTTCCAGTCCGACAAGGAGGCCGAGGCGGTCAAGGAGGGCATCCGGGACGGCCGCGTGGACGTCGTGATCGGCACCCACCGCCTGCTCACCACCGACTTCCGGTTCAAGGACCTCGGCCTGATCG
>JBJMIW010000484.1:0-5651 GCA_045806665.1 Actinoallomurus sp. | reverse complement strand
GCCACTCCGCCTGCTACGACCCGGTGGCCAAGAAGACGGACAACACGCACTGGCCGTGCGTCGACAGGTACCAGCCGATCCCGAGCTTCCACGGGTACGACAAGTCCGCCGAGGTCCTGGCGAGCCACGGCTACGCCGTGGTCTCCATCAGCGCGAACGGCACCAACGCCCAGGACAACCCGTACAGCGACGACGCCGGCACCCTGGCACGCGGTCAGCTGGTGCTGGACCACCTCGACCTCCTCGCGCAGGCGAACGCCGGCCGGGCACCCGACATGAGCCCGCTGCTCAAGGGACGGCTCGACCTGAACGACGTCGGGCTGATGGGCCACTCGCGCGGCGGCGAGGGCGTGGTCAAGGCCGCGCTGCTCAACGCGGCGCTCCCGCACCCGTACGGCATCAAGGCGGTACTGCCGCTGGCACCCATCGACTTCGGCCGCGAGACGCTGCCGGACGTCCCGATGACGGTGATCCTGCCGTACTGCGACGGTGACGTGTCCAACCTCCAGGGGCAGCACTTCTACGAGGACACGCGGTACGCCGACCCCTCGGACACGGTGCTGCGCTCCTCGCTGCTGGTGATGGGCGCCGACCACAACTTCTTCAACACCGAGTGGACGCCGGGCGTCGCGGTCGCCCCCGCCGGCGACGACTGGTACGACCAGAGCGACGCCACCTGCGGGACGAGTTCACCGACCTCGATCCGGCTCACCGCGGCAGAGCAGTACCAGGTGGGCGTCGACTACATCGCGGGCTTCTTCCGCCTCGTGATGGGACACGAGACGGCCCTGGCGCCGATGTTCGACGGCAGCGCCGGTGCGGAGATCTCCGTCGGTGCGGCCACCGTGCTGCAGGAGAACCAGGCTCCGACCCCGGACCGGCTCGACCTCGCGCCGCTGCGGGGCCCGGCGTCGAACGTACGGTTCTCCCCTGCGGAGGCCGGTACCTTCTGCGCGAGCATGGGCGACCGATCGCCGCAGAGCGGACTGCCGTCGTGCAGCATGTCGACCGCGACCGGCCGGTTCCCGTCGTTCACCCCGGCGAACTACGGGGGGAACGTGACGGCGACGCCGCTGCTGCACCTGAGCTGGACCTCTCCCACGTCGGTGAGCGTGGACCTGCCTCGGGAACGCTCCAACGTCGCCGACTACGCCGCCCTCACCCTCCGGGCGGCGCTCGACGACGTCAGCACGGCCGCGAACCTGAAGCTCACCGTCGTGGACGGCGTCGGCCGGACGCAGTCGATGACGGTGTCCAACCTCGGCGATGCCCTCACCCCGTTCCCCGGATCGGGCACCCTGCTGCCCAAGACCTGGCTGCGGACGGTCCGGTGGCCGGTGGCGAAGATGACCGGCGTCAACGTGCACGACCTACGGCGGGTCGAGATCTCGACCGCCACGCCGTCCGGTGGAGTCTTCCTCTCCGACCTGGCGTTCCAGGACCCCACGGTCGGGAACGGCGGGCCGAGCCCGCTTCCGCAGGTGTCCATCGTCGGCACGACGGTGAACGAGGGCGACGGCCCGGGTACGGCGACCGTCACCCTGCGGCTGTCGGAGACGAGCAAGGTGCCGGTGACCGCGAACGTGCAGGCGCTGGCGGGCACCGGCACCCAGATCGCCAACGGCGCCCAGGAGGTCGTCATCGAGCCGGGTCAGCGTGAGGCGGCGGTGCGGATCCCGGTCAAGGGCGACACCGTACCGGCGCCGACGACCGACACGGTCTACAAGGTGTTCGTCGTCGATCCCACGAACGCGGTGGTCGGCCAGGACTTCGCGCACATCACCGTGCACGACGACGACCCGGCCGCACCGGCCGGCTCCTGATCACCCGCTCCACGGACACCCGGCAGGTGATCGCAGGCGCCACCCGCGCCTCGACGCCAGCCGGGTGCCGCCGGGCCCGCGGACCGCACCGGCCTGCGGGCCCTCACCGCGCGCCTGGCCGAGTGGACCGGCCGCCGGTGGGCGGTCAGCGGCGCCTGGCGCGGCGCGGGCTCTTGGGGATCAGGTCGGACAGGTCCACGTCCACCCGCCCGGCCACCTTCTTGGCGTGGTCGGCCACGGCGTCACGGAAGAGGTAGGGATGCCCGGGGGCCCAGCTCACGTCCCGATCACCCTCACCGGCCAGCTTCGCCATGGCCGCCGCCTCCAGGTCGGCGTCGCCGGAGTCGCGGGCGATGATGACGGCGTTCACCAGCCGTATGGCTTCCGACTCGCCCGGCGGGAGCTTGCCCCATACCGGGCCTCTGTGCACGTCGTCCGCCGAGAGCAGCAGCCGCCCCAGGTCGGCCCGGTCGCGGACGAAGGACACTGCCGGTCTCCCGTACCGCGCGATCTCATGCACGGCGTCGGGATCGAGGTCCTCCCCCGTCCTCGGCCAGAAGTACCTGTCGCGGCCCCGCGGGTCGCCCGAGAGCGGGTGCGCCTCGCGGCGAGGCCGCCAGATCGGCACCCGGATGAGCTCGTGGTACTTCTCGTCCGCGCTCTCCACCGACCAGCCGAACAGCTGCTTGTTGTGCTTGTCCTTGCCGACGTGGAGCGTGTGCCGGATGCCGCCGTCGCGGTAGATCAGCGCACCGTCCTCGATCCGGTCGGGGCGCTCCAGACCGCATCGAGCGATCACCTCGTCGAGAAGCCGTGACATCGGCCACGGACGGGACACGGCGGCACCTCCGGAAGGGGCGGACGGTCTCGGTCGGGAACGGGTCTGGGCCCGCTTCGTGCGCGTCGGCGAAGGGGTCTGGGCCCGCCTGCGCGGGCCCAGACCAAGTATCGCGGCTGCGGGGTGTCACCTCCCCATTATTTGGTCCACAGCCAGCGCCGAGCCGAGCCCGGCTTCGGAATCGCGACCCGGCGCAGGATCAGCAGGCCGTTCTCGTAGGCGTAGGTCCACAGCTCGCCGTAGTTGCTGTTCGGGTTGTTGTCGATGTAGCGGCGGAGCTGGCGGGTGCCCTTCCTCATGCCGCTCCTGGTGTGCGGCTTGAGCTCGACCGGGTCTCCGTTCGGCGTGACGAAGTCGGGCTGGTCGGCGCCCGAGGTGGGGCCCCGCTGGTATCCCATCGCGTCGAACGCGTCCCCCACCGCCGGATCGTCGTGAACGGCCCGGCCCGCCTGCGCCGCGGGGCTGTTGCCGGGGCTCAGGTTCTGCGGGCAGCCGCCGGCGTTGTGGACGAGAACGTCCTGGGAGCCGACGCGCACGAAGTAGGTGTGCGGCGCCCCCGCGACACCGAGGTTGAAGACACGCGCCCACTGGTGCCACCGCTGGACGTCGGTGACCGTCACGAACCGGCCGTCCGGGGTGCGCAGCCGGTCGCCGCTCTTGAGGTCGGTCGCGTTCACGAAGCCGTGGGCGTTGTCGACCCAGAACGGGTGGCCCGCGGTGGCGATCAGCATGCCCGCCTTGGCCGCCCCCAGCGAGACGCTCCGGTCGGTACTGACGGCGACGAGATCCTTGGCGCCCTGCCCGGTGATGAGGGTGGCGACCCGCGCCACACGGGTCTTGCCGGAGGCACCGTCGCCCACCTGGACGAGGTCACCGGGGTGGACCTGCTCGATCGGCTTGTGGGTGCCGTCGCCCATCAGGACGGACGTGCCCGGGGCGAAGCTGTTCGGGCAGCTCGGCGCGGCGCCGTCGGCGGGCTCGCCGCGGCTCCCTCCGCTGTTCGTCGGCCGGTCGGACGCTCCGGCCTTCGCCGCCGGGGGATGGTCGGCGTTCTCAGCGAGGTTCTGGCCGGCCCGCGCGGCGTCGTCGCCTTCCTCACCCGCCACGCGGCTGCCCGCACGCCCGAGCCACGGTGCGATCTTCGACCCGGCCGCGCTGAGCAGCTTGCTCGCGCCGTAACCGGCGAACGCTCCCGCGGCGCCCCATGCCGCCCCTTCGACGCCCGACTTCGCGAAGCCGCCGAGGCTCCACTGGTCGGTCGGGGTCTGCATGCCGTACGTCACCATGTTGCCGACGGCGCCGCCGAGCGCCGCGCAGCCGACGGTGGCCGTGCCGAAGGTCTCGACCCCGAGCGCGGCCTCGCAGCCGAGCCCGACGACCGTGCCGACCACCGCGCCGGCGATCTCGGCCTTGTGGTCGTCCACCCAGTCGGCGGCCTTCGAGATGGCGCCGGTGATGCTGCCCCAGCCGAAGTGGCCGTCGATCTCGACGTTGCTGATCGGGTTGCCTCCGCCGAACGCGTACCTGTTACCCGTGAACGGGTCCGTGGTCAGGTTCATGTCGGCGAGCGCGCCGTTGTACATGTCGCGGGTGAGGAACCGGTTCAGGCCCGGGTCGTAGTCACGGAAGCCCATGTCGTAGTCGCCGGTCGCCGGGTCCCACCGCTTGGCGTTGAACCGGTAGGCGTTGTAGGGCTCCTGGGTCGGGTCCGGGGTGGTGCTCGGCTTGTCGGCCCCGGAGAACTGGGAGTCGTCGTTGGCTCCGTAGGCGGTGTAGCCGTAGGTGGCCTTGTTGTCGCCGGAGGAGTCGGTGACGGCGTCCACGTCCGCGTGCGAGCTGTAGCTGTAGTACGTCGGGTCCTTGGAACCGTCGCTGGCGATCTTGACCTGGGAGAGACGGTCGCCCTCCAGGCCGTACTGGTAGGTCTTGGCGACCTTCCCGTTCTCTTCCTCGCTGAGGATGTCCTGCGTCGTGCCGAGGTAGTTGTAGGTGGTCGTCTTCTCGTTCGCGCCGCCGGCGTCCGCGACGCGGGTCACCGTGCGGTCGAACGGGTCGTAGGTGAACTTGGTGGTCGTCGCCGCGCTGCCGGTGCCGGACCGCTGGGTGGCGACGTGGTCGAACCCGTCGTAGGTGAACTTCTCGGTGATCGTGCCGTTCACCGTGACGGTGTCGGTCCGCCCGAACGGGTCGTAGTTGTACGTCGAGGTGGCGCCGTTCGCGGTGGAGTACTGCAGCCGGTTCCGGTCGTAGGTCGAGGTGGTGGTGACGCCGCCGACGGTCTGGGAGATGACGTTGTCGTTGTCGTCGTGGACGTAGTTCTCCGAGCCGCCGCTGCTCTTGGTCACGCTCGCGAGGCGGTCCCGCGGGTCGTACGTGTAGGTGTTCGTCGTGCTGATGTCGGACGCGTGGTCGTCGGCGTTCTGCTTCTTCTCGGCGTCCTTGGTCTTGTTGCCGTTGAGGTCGTATTCGAGGGTGTGCTCGCCGACGACCGTCCCGTTGGACTTCTTCTCGACCTCGTGCTTCAGCAGGCCGTCGAGGAAGTAGTCGAAGTCGACGGTGTTGGAGTTGCCCTTGACCTGGTGGGTGACGTCGCCGACGGGGTTGTAGGCGAAGGTGGTGACCTTCGGGTTGGAGTCGCTCGCGGACTCCTTGTTGGTGACCTTGGTGACCAGGTCCCTGACGTCGTACTCGAAGGTGGCGAACTGGTCGGCGTCGTGGGTCCGGCTCAGCAGGTCGCCGTTCTCGTCGTAGGTGTAGGAGGTGGTGTGCTTGACGGCACCGGACGCCTTCTCCTCGGCCTTGGCGATCTGGTCCAGCCCGTCGTAGGTCATGGCGTAGTCGTCGAACCGGGCGCCGGGCGAGGAGTCGGCGAGGTCGGTCAGGTTCCCGTTGACGTCGTAGGTGTAGGAGAAGTTCTTCTTCTCGTTGTCGGTGTCGGCCGAGTTGTCCCGGACCAGCTTGACGGCGTCGGCGACGACCGTGCCGTTGGC
>JBJMIW010000483.1:0-11558 GCA_045806665.1 Actinoallomurus sp. | reverse complement strand
TCCTGCCACAGGCGGTCACGCCAGGCGCGGTACAGCTCCAGGTCGCCACCGAACTTGCTCTCGACCAGCAGCTTCTCTTCACGGATCACCCAGCCCGCGAGGTCGGTGCCGTGACGGCGCGCCGCGTGCCGGGTGAGCGCGCCGGGAACCGGGCGGTGAAGCTTGCCCGGGGGCCATACCTTCATCACGTCTCTTCTCGTCGTCCCCACACAGAAAAGACGCGTCACGCCGCCGTCTGGATGACAGGGATGTTCCCGCGCCGCCGTCTCTCTGCGAACCTGAGACCATGCAGCAACATCGCCGGCTCCGCGAAGACCTGCTCGACGCCGCCACAGGTCTGATCATCGAGCGTGGGTTCCGGCGGGTTCGGATGCAGGACGTCGCCGACGCGGTCGGGGTCAGCCGACAGACGGTGTACAACGAGTTCGGCGACAAATGGGGCCTGGCGCAGGCGCTGAACCTCCGGGAGAACGAGCGCTATCTGGACGGCGTGGACGCGGCGCTGTCCGACCACGCCGACCTGTACTCCGCGGTGGCCGCCGCCGTGTCGTACACGCTCCGCACCGCCGCCGACGACCCGTTGAAGAAGGCGACGCTGACGGGCGAGGGCAGTGAGGACCTGCTCCCGCTGATGACCACGCATGCCGAGCCGGTGCTCTTCGCCGCGCGCGAGCGCATCGTCAGTCATGTCGTACGCCAGTGGCCGGAGTTCGACGCGGCCGAGGTCGCCGAGATCGCCGACGCGGTGATCCGCCTGACGATGAGCCACGTGATGCTGCCCACGGACCCGGCCGAGGTCGTCGCCGAGCGACTGGCGCGGCTGGTCGCGCGCTATCTGCGCGTGCCGATCGGGACCGAGGCGGGCTCATCGTAGTCGTAGGTCAGAATCGCGGCGGGCGCTTCTCGCGCAGGGCTTGGACGCCCTCGCGCAGGTCGGGGCCGGCGAAGCCGTAGAACTCCAGGGCCAGTGACGTGTCGAATGCGGGGCCGGCCATCCGCAGCCAGTTGTTGAGCGCGTACTTGGTGAACCCGATCGCCTGGGCGGCGCCGTCCGCGAGGCGGCCGGCGATCTCCAGAGCCTTGTCGTGCACGGCGTCGTCCTCGACGCAGACGCTGACGAGACCGATGCGTTCGGCCTCTTCGCCGGTGAGGGGCTCGCACAGCAGAAGGTGGTACTTCGCCTTGGCCATCCCGCACAGCAGCGGCCAGACGATGGCGGCGTGGTCGCCGGCGGCGACACCGAGCCGGGTGTGGCCGTCGATGATCTTCGCGGTGCGGCCCGCCACCGAGATGTCGGCGAGCAGGGCGACTGCCAGACCCGCGCCGACAGCCGGTCCCTGGATCGCGCTCACGACCGGCTTGCCACAGTTGAGGACGTTGTAGACGATGTCGCGCGCCTCGCGGAGGACACGGGAGCGGACCGCGTAGTCCGCCATCATCTCCTCGATCATGGCCAGGTCTCCGCCCGCGGAGAAGGCGGTGCCCTCTCCGCGTACGACCACGGCGCGCACCTCGTCGTCGGCGTCGGCGTCCCGCCAGATCTGTGCGAGTTCCCGGTGGCCGGTCGCGTCCACCGCGTTCAGGCGTTCGGGTGCGCTGATCGTTACGCGGAGGACATCCGCGCGAGCCCAGTCGACCCGGAGCCGCTCGTAGGACTCGTAGCTCATCGATCCGACCTCCGCAGTGGGTTGGCCCGACCCTATCGCGAAGATCACCGCTCGCTCGGCCGGGCCGGATGCCCGCGCCTCCGGCCACTCGGTGCCCGGTCGCTCAGAAACGGGCCTCGCAGGCCGCGCGGACGAACGCCTCGATCAGGCGCGGGTCGTCGCTCTCCTCGGGGTGCCACTGCACCCCGACGCCGAACCGGTGCCCCTGCAGTTCGACCGCCTCGACGACCTGGTCCTCGGCCCAGCCCACGGCGACGAGTCCCTTGCCGAGACGCTTCACGGCCTGATGGTGGCGGCTGGCCACCTCCACCTGCTCGCCGAGGCTCCGTCCCAGGAGGCTGGTGCCGCTGAGCTGTACCCGGTGGGTGCCCATCCGCCCGGACGCCGGGGCGTGCGCGTCTCGGCCGACGACGTCGGGCAGGTGCTGGATCAGGCTGCCCTCCCGGAGGACGTTGAGCACCTGCATACCGCGGCCGATCGCCAGGAAGGGCAGGTCGGCCTCGATCGCGGCGCGCAGCAGCGCCAGTTCGAAGCGGTCCCGGTGCGGCTGCGGCGGACCGGTCCGTTCGTGCGGCGGCTCGCCGTACAGGGCGGGATCGAGGTCGGTGCCACCCGCGATGATCAGTCCGTCGAGGCGCTCGATGTGCACGGGTACGGCGGCACGGATCGACGGCGGGACGAGCACGGGCACAGCGCGGGCCCGCTCGATCGCGCGGAGGTACGAGGCGGGCAGCAGGGCGGCCTCGCGCACCCAGTCGCTCCAGCGTGCGGGTTCCAGGTCGGTCGTGATGCCGACGAGCGCGGACCCCGTGCCGTACGTCGCCCTTACCATCCAGAGCCTCCCTCCCGAACATCTGCGGCGGTCGTCTCGATGCTCTGGGCCATCATGGCGCATGCCGGAGCCGGTGACCGCCGCACCTGTCGCGTCCCGCGTCGAGGACTCCCGACCCCTGAGCATCTCGCCCCCGTACGACCGGAGGACCCCGAGTCGCGGGAACATCCTCCCGTACGCGAGGCAGATCAGTAGAGGTTTATTCAAACGCGTATATGTTTCTTCTATCGTTCCCCGTATACGGCCAGGGTGGCGACCGAACCAGTTGCATACCGATGGGTATCTGAGAATCAACGACAATTACTCTCCGATCACAAAAAATCCACACTCGATTACCCTTCGCACATCTGGCCATTCGTCCCTTCGAAGAGGTTGATGTTCTCCCAGGTGGGATGCGAAACTCGTCGCAGGGGGCGGCGCGGAGCGAGGAGCGGGAACGGACAGTGAAATCAGCGGAATCCCTGAAACCTCGGGTGATCAAGGAAACCTACGCACTCATCGAGCCGCATGGAGAAAAGTGTGTCGCCTATTTCTACGGGCGCCTCTTCGCGGAGAATCCGCGACTGCGCGCGCTTTTCCCCTCGAGCATGGCGGCGCAACGCCGTAGGATGTTCCGGGCCCTCTCGCAAATCGCCATAAGCCTGGACAATCCAGAGACCTTCACCGGCTTCCTCGCCCGGCTCGGACGGGACCACCGGAAGTTCGGGATCGCCCCCGCCGACTATGAGGCGATGGGCCGGGCGATGCTGGCGACGCTCCGCACGTTCGCCGGCCAGGCATTGACCGCGGAGATGGAGGCGGCCTGGACGGCGATGTTCGGCACCGCGACCGCGATCATGATTCAGGCCGCCGAGGACGATGCCGCGCAGACGCCTCCCTGGTGGATCGGGGAGGTCGTCGAGCACGACCGCCGGACCCCGGACATCGCGGTGCTGACCCTACGGCCGACCGAGCCCCTGCCCTACCAGGCCGGACAGTACGTCAGCGTGCAGACCGCCCGCTGGCCTCGGGTCTGGCGGCCGTACTCCATCGCCAACGCGCCCGGCGACGACGGGCTACTGCGCTTCCACGTACGGGCGCTGCCGACGGGGTGGGTCAGCGGGGCGCTCGTCCGCCACACCGAGGTCGGCGACGCGCTGCTGCTGGGGCGCGCCGGCGGCGGCATGATCCTGGACCCCGAGTCCGACCGCGACGTCCTGTGCGTCGCGGGCGGCACCGGGCTCGGCCCCCTGAAGGCGCTGGCGGAGGAGGCCCTCCGCACGCGGGAGGCACGCGACGTCCACGTGCTCGTCGGGGCGCGCACCACCACGGACCTGTACGACCTGCCGGCCCTCCGGTCGCTCGCGGACGAGCGGCCGCGGTTGCACCTGGTGCCGGTCGTCTCGGAGGATCCGGCCTTCGACGGCGTACGGGGGCCGGTGTCCGACGCCCTCGACCGCCTCCAGGACTGGTCCGGACATGACGTGTACGTCGCGGGGCCGCCCGGGATGGTGTCGCGGACCGTCACGAACCTTCAGGAACTCGGCGTCCCGGCGGAGCGAATCCACTACGACGCGCCGGACCGCTGACGGGTGGCACGGACCAGCTCGTCGGGCACGCCCTCCAGGAAGAGCATGGCGGCGTTGTTGGCCATGACCAGGTTCCAGAACCGGTCGACCACCAGCGCGGGGTAGGGCTCGTGCCCGTCCAGGACTTTGTTGAGGGCCTGGCGGACCGGGCCCGTCTGCCTCGAGGGCGAGCTCCAGCTGGCTGAGCCGTCGGCGGCGACGCCAGTCGCACAGCAGGTCGCCGACGGGGCGCGTGGGCGTGATGGTGACCATGACGATCAGACGCTATCGGGCGCACCGGCGCGCGACGATTACCCGTGAGATAGTCGACGCGATGACGCCCGGGAGGCCGACCGGCACGGCGGGCCGGCGTCTCGTGGGAAAATCCGTCCTGGCGGCGCATCCGCCCACGGGGACACCACGCTCCGGGCCCCGCCACGCGCCGCCGGAGAGAGGGCTTCGACGGCATGCCCAACGTCAGCGCGCCCTCGGCCGGGCACCTCCTGCAGTTCGTCAGGTCCGGCGCGGCACGTACCCGTCGCGATCTGATGGACCTGACCGGGCTGGCCCGGTCCACGGTCGCGCAGCGCGTCGACCAGCTGGTCAACGCCGGATACGTCCGCGAGGGTGGCGTCGACGCCTCGACCGGGGGCCGCCGCCCCAGCCTCCTGGAGATCGCCGAAGGGTCCGCCGTGGTGCTCGCCGCCGACCTGGGGGCCACGCACGGCCGGGTGGCCGTGACGGACCTCGCCGGCCGGGCGCTCGGTGAGACGACGGGCCGGACGCTCAGCTCCGAGGGACCCGAGAAGGCCATCGCCTGGGTGACGTCCCGGTTCCGCGACCTCCTCGCCGACTGCGGCCGGTCGGTCGCCGAGGTGTGCGGTGTCGGCCTCGGCCTGCCGTGCCCGGTCGACGTGCGCACGGGTCGTACGGTCCAGACACCGATCGCGCCGGGATGGGAGCGGTACGACATCCCCGCCGCGCTGGCCGCGGAGTTCCCCGGTCCGATCATGCTCGACAACGACGCGAACGTCATGGCGCTCGGCGAGTACACCGCCGCGGGCTCCGGCGCGCCGCCGGTCCTGCTCGTCAAGGTGGCGACCGGCATCGGCGCGGGGATCGTGGAGGACGGCCGGGTGCTGCGCGGCGTCGGCGGGGCGGCGGGCGAGATCGGCCACGTCCGCGTTCCGGGCCGTGACGACGCGGTGTGCTCGTGCGGTTCCCGCGGCTGCCTGGCCGCGGTGGCGGGCGGGGCCGCGCTGGCGCGCGCGCTCGCCGCGTCCGACCCGACCGTCCACGACGCGTCCGACGTCGCCCGTCTCGCACTGGCCGGCCACCCTGAGGCGGTGCGCCTGACCCGGGAGGCCGGGCGCACGCTCGGCCAGGTCCTGGCGGTGGTCGTGAGCGTGGTGAACCCCGGCTCCCTCATCATCTCCGGATCGCTGGCAGGGGCCCTGGTGGGCGAGATCCGCGAGGTCGTCTTCGGGGGCGTGCAGTACCGCTCGACCCGTGGACTGCACATCGGCGAGGGGCGCCTGGGCCCGCGCGCCGGTGTGGTCGGCGCCGCCTCGCTGGTCATCGACCGGGTCTTCTCGCCCGAGGCCGTCGACGCCCGGATCGCCGCCGCCGAGCCGCTGCGCGCCTGAGGTTTCGTGCCGGTTACCGCCGCTATACAGCGGTTACCGGCACGCGCCTTGCCACGGCCCGGAGCGAGGCGCAGGATCATTACGGACACTATGTCTATGATCGCGGACGAAGTTGCCACCATGATGGACGAAGCATTGGGTGCGGAGAGTCGAGATGACCGACAGTGACAGACCGAGATCCCCGCGCCATCGGCTCTGGTTGGTGAACCGACTGAGCCCCGCAGAGGTCGCCGAACGCGCCATGGAGGTGCTGCGCCGCAACGACCGCGGCGCGCTGACGGTCGCGGCTCCGCGGCTGTACCCGCACATGTGGAGCTGGGACGCGGCGTTCATCGCCGTCGGGCTGGCACGGATGTCGGCGAGCCGGGCGCTGACGGAACTGGAGACGCTGTTCGCGGCGCAGTGGGGCAACGGCATGGTCCCCCACATCGTCTTCTCCGCGAACGCCCCGCTGTACGAGCCCGGACCGGATCGGTGGGCCTCGAAGGAGACCTCGCCCCACGCGCCGGACCACGCCGCGACCAGCGGACTGATCCAGCCGCCGGTGCACGCGCTCGCCCTGCTCCGGATCCTCGACGCGGCGCGCGGCGCCGACGCCGCCGAGCGGCAGGACGTCATCGCCCGGATCCGCGCGCTCTGGCCGAAGCTGCTCGCCTGGCACCGGTACCTCGCCGACCATCGCGACGCCGACGGCCGCGGCCTGCTGATGATCTATCACGGCTGGGAGAGCGGGATGGACAACTCCCCCCGCTGGGACGCCCCGTACGCCGACGTCCTCCCCGACCCGGACTTCCAGCCGTTCCGCCGGTCCGACCTAGACGCCCTGGGCGAGCAGTCGCAGCGGCCGACCGACGCGGACTACGTGAAGTACCAGTGGCTGATCGAGGAGCTCCGGCAGGCGCGCTATGACGACGAGCTCGCCCGCAAATCGCTCAGCTTCCGGGTCGCCGACGTCTTCGCCAGCGCCATCTTCGCGGCCGCGAACGAGGATCTCGCCCGCGTCGGCGACGAGCTCGGCCTGGGCACCGCCGACGAACTGCTCGGCTACGCCGCGCGCTTCCGCCGCGGCGTGCTCGGCACGACCGACGACGACGGGTTCGCCGCCGACGTCGACCTGCGCACGGACACCACCGTGCGCACGAAGACCATCGCCGGGTTCGCACCGCTGCTGTCCGGCGGACTGGACGCGGAACGCCGGCGCCGCCTCGTCGACCTCCTGCACTCCCCGGCCTGGTGCGGCAACCCGGAGTTCGCCTACGCCCTGCCGCCCAGCACGAGTCCGGAGGCGCCCGAGTTCGACGTCGCGAGGTACTGGCGGGGTCCGCAGTGGCCGCCGATGAACCTGCTGCTCATCTGGGGCCTGGATCGCTCCGGAGAACACGACGCCGCGGAGCGGCTCCGCGAGGCCGCGCTGCACCAGCTCACCGACGGGGTCTTCGCGGAGTACTACCAGCCGTTCACGGCACATCCGCTCGGCAGCAGGCCCCAGTCCTGGACCGCCGCGGTCGCCCTCGACCTCGCCCGCCGCTGACGGTCGATGCCCGGCGGACAATCGACCAGACCCAGGCCGTTCTGCGGTCCTGACCGTTCGCGCCTGTCCCCGCTCTGCCGTTGATCTAGGCTTGCCGTGAAACGCAGGGCGATCAAGGGGAAGCCTGTGGACCTGGGTCTTTCGGGGAAGACGGCGTTCATCACCGGCGGCTCGGCGGGCATCGGGTACGGCATCGCGCGCTCGCTCATCGCCGAGGGCGCATCGGTGACCGTCTGCGCCCGGGATCCCGAACGCCTGGAGAAGGCGGCGACGGATCTCGGCGCGTACGGCACGATCGCCGACGTCACCGACCCCGAGCAACTGCGCCGGGCGATCGACGACGCCGCCGAACGGCTGGACGGCCTCGACATGCTGGTCGCCAACGCCGGCGGCGCGCAGGGCGGGGACCTCCTCGACTCAACGCCCGAGGACTGGGCGGCGACCTACGCGCTGAACGTCCTGCACGCCGCACACGCCGTACGCTGCGCCGTCCCACACTTCGACCGGCGCGGCGGAGGCTCCGTGCTGATCGTCTCCTCGATCACCGGCTGGAAGCCAGGCCCGAAGTCGTCCTACGCCTCCGCCAAGGCCGCCGAGATCCACCTCGCCGCGACACTGGCCCAGGAGCTTGCGAGCCGCCACGTCCGGGTGAACGCCCTGAGCCCGGGCTCGACCTACTTCGAGGGCGGCGGCTGGGCAGAATTCGGAGCGGCCCACCCGGACCGGCTGGCGGCCTTCGCCCGCGAGGACTTCCCCGCCGGCCGGCTCGTCACGCTGGACGAGGTGGCGGACGCCGCCTGCTTCCTGCTGTCCCCGCGGGCGAGCGGCATCAACGGCGCCAACGTCCCCGTCGACGGCGCCCAGGACCACCCGAGCGCCCGCCGCTTCTTCTGATCGCCACAGGCGTTGACAGGGGTTGTCCTCAACGACCAGAATTTCCAGCCGCCACGTGTAAGAACCTCGGTGTCATCGTCGTACCCGCCCGGCATTCGTCTTCCCCCGCCCCTGGTCTGCTGACAGCAGCGAAGCACAGATCACCGACAGAATCGGACGTGCCGTTGATCAGGGAGCGACTTGCCGGCTTGACAGCCGCACCCGACCCTTAACTACACGGCCTTGCCGCTGCCCGGCATGTGAGGAGAGCCCCCATCCCGGCGTGGGACGGAGGCTCGCACGGGCGCTGCTGACAATCAGCTTCAGGTCACTTGGGCCGGAATTCCCGTGGGGGCCGACGCGGAGGCGATCGCGGTCACCTCAACACACTGGCCGCCGCTTCCTCCGCTGCGGCTGCTCTTGCGCCACTGCGCCGCCGACAGATCGGGGGTGCTCATAGGCTCTCCATGATCGACTTGATCAATTTTCGGGACTCCGCCACTGGTAGGGCATGTCCCCTGATCAAGTCGTACCTTACGTGGAAGTCCGCGACCCCGGTGGGGTCTTCCACGACTTGCCCGCGACCGGCCGCTTCGGTGTACGCAATGTCGGGTCTCCCGCTAAAGCTCAGCAAGGTCAAGTCACCTTCCAGCCCGGCGTAGGCGCCCGCACTGATCGGCACGACCTCGATCATGATGTTGGGACGTTCGGATGCTTCCAGCAAATGGTCGAGTTGACCCCGCATGGTGTCCGGGCCGCCGACCATGCAACGCAGGGCTCTCTCGTCGAAGGTGGCCCACAGGCGTGGCGGTTTGTCGCGGGCGAGGATCGCTTGACGCTCCATGCGCGATGCGATGAATCGGTCGACGATGTTCGGCTGCTGTACGGTCAGCAGAATCTCGCGAGCATAATCCTCGGTCTGAAGTAGGCCCGTGACCAACAGAAGTCCGAAGACCCGTACCGCGTCCGCCTGGGCCTCCCGCTCGACGAATTCTGGAAATCCCGGCGGCAGGGCGGCGAGGTGGCGGGTGTCGTTGACCAGTTTCCATAGCCGGACGAACACGCCGTTGGTCTTGAAGAACGTATCCGTGTCCTCGGCGAACTTCTTCGACGGGATGTTCTTGGCGGCTTCGAGCTGACTGATCAGTTGTGGTGTGTACCCAAGCGTCTCGGCGAACTCGACCTTGGACAGCCCGGCGTCGCTACGCCATGTCTCCAATTCAGCGGCGAACGCTCGGATTGTGGGGGATTCGTACGGGTCACGCTGTGCCACCATGGCCGGCCTCCGGGGGTAAGCCGCGTGGGGTCTCTTGATCACGACCTGGGTTACACCGCGGTGGGACGCGGCTCATGGCACAGAGTAACCATACATGTGAGCTTAGTCACGCGATTCGGCAACGCCAGACGTCGATGTCGCAGCGCGTTCAGGCGGACATGGGTGAACCGCCGCGCCACCTCCACCGGGAAGCAGTGCTCGGCGTCCCCGCGCAGCGGGCTGCGCAGCACGATCTCCGTCCACTCATGGGCGGCCAGCTCCGCGACCGACGGGTGCCCCTCGGCCGCACAGGCCTCGACCGACGCGTAGGACGGGAAGTTGCCCCGGAACCAGGCGGTGTCGACGACGACGCCCCGGATCATGCCGCGCAGCCCGAGCCGGATCAGCGCCCAGCCGTGGCCACGGTCGTCGATGGGGAGCCCAAGCGCGGACGGCCGTCGCCGGGCGGTCTCCCATCCGTTGTAGACCTGCCCCTTCGAGCCGAACGTCTCCGCCCGATGCCTCGGCGCCCAGGGGGTTGATCAGGTTCCCCCGCTCCGCGAAGGACTCGTCGCCTGGCGGCCATGACGGAGCCGCCGAGGTTGCGGACCGCCAGATCCGGCAACGCCGTGAAGTCGGCCATCGATCACCTCTCCAGGAGGCGCCCGCGGGGCGTCTCGTTCACGATCTTGCCGCGCAGCCAGGTGGCACGTACGACGCCGGTGAGCTCGCGGCCCGCGTACGGAGTGACGCGATGACGGGTCCGCAGGGCCGCCGGGTCGACGGTGAACGGCTCGTCCGCGACGAACGCGACCAGGTCGGCGTCGTTCCCGAGCGCGATCGCGCCCTTACCGGTGACGCCCGTGACCGCCGCGGGCGCGGCCGACATCCAGCGCACGACGTCCGCCAGGTCATGACTGCGTTTCCCGTGCCTCGGTCCAGGCGGCCGGCAGGCCGAGTTGTAGCGACGAGATCCCGCCCCACACCTCGTCGAACCCGCCCCGCTTGAGCTCGGGAGGACACGGCGAGTGATCCGACACGACGCAGTCGATGGCTCCGGCGGCCAGCCCGCGCCAGAGGCCGCGACCGGTCCCTGGCCGGCCGGCTGTTCCGATACGTGCTTCTGAACGCCACCTACTGCAAAGCCCGCCGTCAGCCGTACGCAGGGGCCGGACACCACACGATCACGATCGTCCCGTCGGGGCCGACAATCACCTGCAGGTTCCACCCGTGTCTGCGGTGTTTGCCGGAATAGAACGGGCCATCGGCCTTCACCCGGTCGATGAGGGGTTGAGCGTTCCGTCCATGGGCCTTCTTCCGACCACCGAATTGAAACCCTTCATCAAGGCGTGACTGCTGGAGGTCGACATCGTTTCTATGCCCTTGTGGCGGGCGTTGAATTGAAACCCTTCACGGTTCCTTGAGGGTCTGACCTGCGGGGATGGTGTCCGCTGCGCGCGATCTTTGTCTTTGGGGATTGGTAGTGGATGTTTCGGCTCGCAGTGTAGCCGTTCGATGCCGAGACGTGCAGTAATGGGTCGCGCGCGATCATGGGTTTTCGATGGTGTGATCGGTAGTCCTGTACCGGTCGCCGAGGAACACGCCGGCACCATCCGGGCCCGGCCATCCGATGAGGCGACCGGGCCCGGAGGTCCTATTCGACCCGCCCAGCGGGGCCGTAGCCGGTGGCCCGAGGCCGGCGTGGTCCGCGGGGTTCGAGCGTCACAGCCTCAGTGTGGCCAGGTAGTCGTGCATTCGTGCGGCGCGGGAGTCGGTCAGCGGGTTGCTCTGGTCGTCGTTCTCGATGATGAACTCGCGCATGCCGAGCCGGGTCGCCGCGCTCAGGATCGTCTTGTAGTCGACGATGCCGGTTCCGAGGTCGGCGAGGCTGCCGTCCGGGTGCAGGTCCTTGACGTGGGCCAGGAGCATGCGCTCCTTGTTCGCGGCCATGAGGTCGAGGTTGTCCTGGGCGCTGAGGCCCGCGGCGCTCGACCAGCCCATGTCGAGTTCCATGTGCAGCAGATGCGGATCTGAACTGTCGAGCAGGATCTGGTAGAACGTCCGGCCGTCGGGCCCGTGCCCCAGAAACTCGCCGGTGTGGTTGTGGTAGCCGAGTTTCATGCCGGCGGCACGGATCTTCTCTCCCGCCTTGTTGAAGGCCGGGCCCGCCTTGGCGAAACCGTCGGCGCTGTTGGGCACGCCGCCGG
>JBJMIW010000482.1:0-7550 GCA_045806665.1 Actinoallomurus sp. | reverse complement strand
CGTCGGCGCCGAGCCCAAAGAGGCCCTGGTGCGCGATCTGGAGGAATTTCTCCGCTGATGTTCGAGCGGCCGCATCCGAACCACCGGGGCTGCCGAACACGCCGATCCGCCGGGTCGAGGGTCACTGGGGTTCACGTCGTGTAGAGGCCGGGTCGACAGGCCTGTGATGTATTGGGCGAGGCTGGCCGACCGCAGTTCATCGGCCACTTGTCGGACAAGGGACACGTACGATCGATGCATGACAGCTCCGGGCATCACCCGGATCCTCTGTTGACCGCTCAGCTTCGGCAGCTGGACTCCACCTGTGGACTCGAGCAGTGGCGGGATGCCGTCATCGCACATGCCGAACCTCATCGCGACCGGTCCTTCTCTTCCCAGCAGTGCCAGGAGTGGACGAGGGCGATCAGGACCGTACTCGGCCGTATGCGCGATGCCGGCGTCCTGCGCCCGGAAGCCGAGCCGGACGCCCTGGCCACTGGGCTCGTCGCCGCGTTTCAAGGAGGGCTGCTGCTCGCCCGGATGACACGGGACGCCACCTCGGTGAAGATCGCCCTGGACATGGCGGTGGACCGGGTCAAGGGATTCGCCACCGGCCGCCCGGCCGACAGCGGATCCAGGAGTCTGCCGGACGGCTAACTCCCGGAGGTAATGAGGAAACCATCATGGCGAAGACCCGGTCCGCCGGACCGGGAGGCGTGACGGGCTCGACCGGTCATGGGGATGGTCGTGGCGCAGAACGCGACCTGGCCATCGACGCGACGGCGGCGCTTTTGTCCATCGACTTCGCCAGCGGCGAGACGTTGCACCTGTCCGGTTCGGCGGCCATCGAATGGAGTCCCCAGGATCGCCGGGAGATGACGACGGCCCCGGGCGAGGCGTCCGCTTCACCGTCAGCGATGCCACACCACTACAGCCGTCATGGAAGTCTGACCTTGGTGCTTCAGCTGTCCCGCTCGTCGGTGTCAGGTACGACATGTATGGCCGCCTCTTCCGCTGAGGCCGCGCCATTGTCGATGCCCACGTCGTGGGCCCAGTAGTCTGAGCTGCTGTCGAGCTCGACTTCCCAGGCCGTGAGCCGACCGGCGCGCTGATCGCCGACCTGGTCGTCGATCAGTTCGCCGTCGGTATCGGTCGTGTCGCCGAGCCCGTCGGTCTCCACGTCAGCCAACTCAGGCTCTTCGCGGGCCAGGCGGTGGGCGAGGTCCTCGTGTGAGCCGAGTTCGCGTTCGGTGATGCCCCATGCGGTGCTGCCTAGAGGCCGGTCCGGTGGGGTGTATCCGGCATCGATGTCACCGAGCTCATCGTCGTCGAGACTCTCCTCGGGAGATAGCAGAGCGGGGTCGGACACGGCGGGGTAGTCGTCGGCGGACAAGATTCTCCTCACGAGATAAGGCGGCGGAAATGGCGCTGGGACAACCTCATCTAAGGGGATGCGAGTGCACGCAGCGTCTACACGGCATCGATGTCGGTGCATGACCGCCGCCGGAGGAGACGCGGCAACCGCCATCTCACGTCCTCGCCGACGGCTCGGCACTCGGACGCTTCTACAACTCCGAACACGCCTGCCGGCGCCCTCCGTTTCCACATCCCCACTTGAACGCAGGTCACGTCCACGCAGGTGGTGTGGGTCTGACACGAAAATAAGGACACTACGCAGGTTGGGTGGCTGGGACGGGGTCGAAGCGGACGGTGAAGCCGGGATCGCGTTCGCCGGCGATCAAAGCCTCCAGGATGGCCCGGCCGCTGGTGCCGACGATGTTGCTCAGCACCGATGACAGCTTCATCCCGGTGTCTTCGAGTTCCTTCTCCAAGCGTTGGACCTCTTGGCCGGCGGCCCGGATCAGCTCGGTGCGGCGGCGGGTCAGGTCCCTCAGCTCCCGGACCCGGCGATCAGGGACGAAGGAACCCCTCACCATCCCGGCGGCACCGGCACGGGCGAGAAAGGCCGCGTCGCTCGGGTCGCTCTTGCGGCCGCGGATGCCGCGCAGGTGGGCAGGGTTGACCGGCATCAGGTTCAGATGCGGTTGCAGTACGTAGTAGATGGCGCGCCAGTAGTCGGAGGTGGCCTCCATGACCACCACCTCGACCTGCCGTGCCACCAGCCAGGCCAGCAGCCGACCGACTTCGGCGCGGGTGGTGCCGAACCGCTCGGTCTCCAGGCTCCAGCTGCCGGCCCGCTTCGTACTGGGGGTGCGCACGCAGGCCAGCAGGAATCGCTTGCCCAGGTCGACCCCGGCCGACCGTAGGTAGATGACCTCGTCGTTGACTTCCTGCCGGGATACGGCCATGCTCCCTGCTCCCTCCGCGTGGCACGCTCGTGCGACGGCGGGCGCCCCGCAGGATCAGGGAATAGGCGGAGTCTGACACGCGTGCTCCAGGCAACTTGAATCGCCCTGGCAACAAACCGTGATTCCCTGGCAGATCCCTAGCCATCCTGTCCAACGAGCTCACCGGCGTCGCAGACCCATCGGCCACCCGGGACGCCCAGGCAATTTTCCTGCCCCCGAGGTGATCAGCGCAGCCGATCCAGTGCTCCTGTCCAGTGAACGGCTCTGTCCCGTAATCGGCTCTGTCGCTCTTTCGGTGGTAGCGGAGAGTGTCGCCCTGTCACGCTGAGGCGCGCTTGAGATCAACCAGCTGGTCGATTCGATGTTTTCGGGCCTATGTCCATGCCTGGTGCGAGCGGGTCGTGGCCGATGTTGCGGTCGATGGGCGGCCGATGGTGGTGAACGTGCGGGTACGGGCGGTGCGGCTACGGCGGGCGATGGTCGCGCTGGCCTCCGCCGGCGGGAACACCGTTCCGGCGAACGAGCTGAGCGTGGCCAGCTTGGACCCTCAGTGGGCGGGTGGCCGTCCCCGCCTGATCAGTCCTGAAGACGAAGCGTTCATCGTCGCGACGGCCAGCACCGGACCCAAGGCCCTCGACCAACCCTTCACTCGCTGGAGCCTGCGGAAACTCGCCGCCTACCTGGCTGGCCTTCCCCCGGTCGGCGAGAATCTTCGAGGTGGGAGCGCCGTGGAAGTACGCATCGGTCGCGTTCTGCGCCGACAGCACCTGCTCCGAGCCGAGGTTGGCGGGGAGTTGCCGCGGCCTTGAACGCCGCGACCTGCTGCTTCTTGTCGGTCAGCCAGTTGGCGAACCGCTTGGCCTCGGCTCGGTGCTTCGGCCAAGGAGCGCGTACGTCCGCTGGCACTCCCGCATTCGAGGACAGCCCCGGCGTGAAATCGGTTTTACACACCGCGAAAAGAGCAGCACCAAACGCGCCTGGCAGGCACGCTGTGGAACCCTGGGCCCGGGAGGTGCTCGCCGCACGGGCGATGTACCGCTTGAGACAGCGGATGATCTCTTTCTTGCACAGCCCTTCAGTGGTGCGGCGTTGCACGTAGGTGCTGGATCCGGCGCCTATCGGTGTGGGGGCCAGCTGCGCTCTTGCCCCGTCGAGTCCGTCATGGCCACGGCCGCGCGAGGATAGGGTGCGAACGTGGATTTTTCTTCCTGGTGCGTTACCCGTTCCCGCAATCCGTCCGTACGCTGATGGTCGAGTCGACACCCCCGGAGCGCGCACGTCCGGTCCTGTCCTTGCTCAACCGCGCCGAGGCCGACGACCCGGGCAAGGTCACACTGGCCGAACAGCGTCCGGCGCGCTCGGAGGTCGCGAGCCTGCTGGCCGTCGAGGTCGGAGCAGCGCTGGTCCTGCGGCAGCGAGTGATCGTCCGGGAGGACACCGAGAACACACCGATTGTTTTCGTCAGCCTCTGGCTGAGGCCGGAACTCGCGCTGGCCACGGGCATGGATCGCTTGGAACCGCTCGACGAAAGCCTGCGTGAACTCGCAGCCTCCGCCGGGCAGTCCCTCCGGAACGTCACCGAACGCCTAACGTCACGCCTGCCGACGAGCGCGGAGTCCGCCGGGCTCGCCATCTCACGGCGCACCCCGGTGCTCGGCCTGCTCGCCACGGTCATGGATGCCTCCGACCGGCCGGTCCTCGCCCTCGACCTAGCGTTCCCCGGCGACCTCCACCAGGTCATCGACTCCTACGCCGTCTGACCCACGACCTCATAGGCGGTCAGTGATCGTAGGCGGTCAGTGATCGGCTGACGGGCCGGCCGGTGTGGAAGTTGTGCCAGATCGCTGCGGCCAGCGTGAGCACACGTCGAGCGACGCGGGCGGCCACCCCCTGGCAGGTGCCCACAGAATCGGGCATACCCGTCTTGGTCGGCCGATTCGCCAGCCAACGAGCCCAGGGAACATCCGTGGGGTCCGTTGCGAGGCGTGTTCTGGACCATCGCGTCCCGTCAGCGTTCGAGTCGACGAAGGGAGTCAAGTCGCTGCGGCTGCTGTTGCGGGCACCCTGGACCCGCGTCTCGATGACGTCACGCATCAAGGCGTGCCTGTCGCGAAAGTGGCGATAAAGCTGGGAGCCGCCGGCGGCGAGCCCATGAGCGGACGTGATCGCCGTCACGCCCTTCCGATCACGCCCGGCCTCTGCCGTAGAGACGCGCCCGGGGAGTGGCCAAGTGACGTGACCTTGCTCTCACGACGGAAGTCGAGCCCATGAGCAAGGCCCTGAAATCGGCACAAACGGACCATATAGTCTTGTCTCAGGCAACGACGGTGTACTTTTTGTGGTCTTGCTCCCTGGCTGCGCCCGCTACAGCCTGGCTGACCGGATGAGAGCCGTCGCCTCCTCGATGCGTACCCCAGAGCCATTTTGGACGGTGTTGACCTGTTGTCCGTGGATGCAGAGTTTTCCTTGCTCGGGCCCACAAGCGTCCGCATGGGTCAGCTCGAGCTCTCCCCCGGCCAACCACGGCAGTGCGCTGTGCTGGCCTCACTGTTGCTGCGGGGAGGGGCTCCGGCGAGTATGTCGGCGCTCGTGGACGATGTGTGGGGAGAGGACGCGCCGGCTTCGGCGATCGGATCGATCCGTACGTACATCTATCGACTCAGACGCACGTTGCAGGTGGCGGGAAACGGCCACATCCAGTTGTCAGGAGCCGGCTACTCTCTCCGCTTCGATCCGGACACCCTCGACGTCAACCGGTTCAAACGCCTTCTCGCGGAGGCCAGGGCGGCTGAGGCCGCGGGTGACGTGACGTTGGCGTCGACCACCTATGCGGCCGGACTGGCGCTGTGGCGTGGTCCGGCATTGGCGGGGGTTCCCGGGCCCCACGCTCAAGCGCAGCGCACCCTTCTCGGTGAGTTGCGTCTTGCATCGCTCGAAGGGCGGCTCGCCTGTGATGTCGAGCGCGGGCGGTACGTCGAGTCCGCTGCGGAGCTGTCGGCGCTCGTCAGCGAGCACCCTTTGCGAGAGCGCCTCTGCGAGCTGTTCATGATCGCCCTGTACGGCGCCGGACGACAGTCCGAAGCGCTGACCGCCTTCCACACGATCAGCCACACGCTGCGCGAGGGCCTGGGGATCAGTCCTTCTCCGAGGCTGAGGAAGGTCCACGAGCTCATCCTCACGGACCAGCTGCAGCTGCCTCATTCGGGCCCTGTGGTCTCTCCTGGTCATCTGTGCGCGGCATCGTTCCCTCCGGCCCAGTTGCCGGCGGATCTCCCCTACTTTGTTGGACGAGATGAGGAGTCCGAATTGGTCACGAGGCTGGTGACCGGTGTGACGCAGCCGCCGTCGGCGGTCACCGTCGTGGTCGACGGCATGCCGGGGGTGGGCAAGACGGCGTTCATGGTCCACATGGCCCACCGGTTGGCGGACCGGTTTCCGGATGGTCAGCTCTTCGTGGATCTGCAGGGCTTCGGACCCGAGAGACGGGCGCGGGACCCGATGGATGTGCTGGGAGAGTTTCTGGAAGCCCTCGGCGTGCCTGCCGGGGAGGTTCCGGCAGGCACGCAGCGACGAGCCGTCCTCTTCCGTGGAATCCTGGCGAACCGCCGGGTGGCGGTGGTCCTGGACAATGCCCGGGACTCCGAGCAGGTGCGGGACCTTCTGCCGGGGGCGGGCGGCTCGATCGCAATGGTCACCAGCCGCGTCCAGCTGCCGGGCTTGGTGGTGACGCATCAGGCGGCGGCGGTCTCTCTGGAGCCCCTGAGCATGGACGAGTCCCGCCGGTTCCTCGTCCACGCATTCGGCAGTGCGCGAGCGCAGGCAGAGCCTGAGGCGACCGCGGATGTCGCCGACCTGTGTGAGGGCCTGCCGCTGGCGCTGTCCATCGTCGGCGCGAAGGCGGCCTACCGTCCTTCCATGCCCGTGGCGTCCATCGCCGCCGACATCCGGTCCAAGGCGCGTTTCCTCGACGCGTTCACGAACGACGGCGAGCCGGCCCTCGACGTCCGTTCCGCCCTTTCATGGTCCTACGAGGTGCTCAGCCCCGAATGCGCCGACCTCTTTCGCGCGCTTGGCGGCTTCACCGCGGACGACCTCACCGTTGAAGCGGTGGCACCGCTGGTACAGCGACCGGCGAGCCATGTCGGGCCGGGCCTTGACACGCTCGCGCGAGTCCACCTGCTCACTGAGCGGGCACCTGGCCGCTACGTCATGAACGGCTTCATGCGCGCCTACGCCGCGGAGCTCGCCGAGTTTCGGCCTCACTTCGAGCAGGACGGCCCGCAACCGGGCCTCTGTCCGTCGTCCGACGAACGCGACGGCGGGCCTTCGGACGAGGAAATCCGGCGCGGGGGCTCACTGGACGGCGCAGCCGATCGGGCACCAACGCGACCCGAGCCCGGCAGGAGGACACGCGGGCCTGACATGCCGGCAAGCGACGCAACATCAGACGAGCCAGCGGACGCGCGGTCTAAGCGCGGCGCTGTTTGCTCGTCGTTTGCTCGGATGTCGCGGCACGATTCGGCAGCACCCGGTACGGCATCGGGCTGATCCGCCGGAGTTGGGACGGCGAACGCGGACCAACCGGCACGTACCGGCAGTGTGGAGCAGGGTACGGCATCGCCATATTCGTGGGGCTGTGGACTTTTAATCCATAGGTTCTGGGTTCGAGTCCCAGGCGCCCTACCTGTAGGTGCCGGAAACTCGGCCATCGGTCGTGACCTGGGGTTTCCTGTTCGGCAGACGGGTGATGTCCGGGACGAGCAGGATCGAGTCTTGTGGCGCTACGACTGGCCTATCTCATCTTCGTCCGTCTTCTTGGCTGGCTCGTTCTGTTGGCGCGGTCGGAGGCCTCCAAGGAGGCGGAGATCTTGGTGTTGCGGCATCAGCTGGCGGTGCTGCGTCGGCAGGTCGCACGTCCTCAGCCGTCGTGGCCTGATCGGGCGGTGATCGCAGCGCTGGTGCGGTTGCTGCCGCGATCCCGGCGGATCGGTTTGTTCGTCACGCCTGGCACGGTGCTTCGCTGGCACGCCGATCTGGTGAAACGACGCTGGACTTACAAACGCACACGGCCCGGTCGCCCGCCGACGCGCCCGACAATCCGCCGGCTGGTGTTGCGGATGGCTGCGGAGAATCCCGGGTGGGGTTACCGGAGGATCGCCGGGGAGTTGGCTGGCCTGGGGCGCAGGATCGCACCGTCGACTGTGTGGGTGATCTTGAAGAACGGATCGACCCGGCGTCCCGCAGGTCCGGGCCGGCCTGGGG
>JBJMIW010000481.1:0-5556 GCA_045806665.1 Actinoallomurus sp. | reverse complement strand
GGTCCGGATGTCGGGTTGGGAAGGTCCTCGCGCTTTAGGCTGGCAATCCGTTGGCGCGGGGACCTTCAGCTTTTATGCGTTAGGCGGCTCCGATCGTCGCGGTACGTACGCCGTGGTGGTCATCGCGCGGCGGGATCGTCCGCGGTGGCGGTCAGCTGCTCGGGGCCAGGGTCGGCCCACAGCGGGCGGCCGTTCTCGTCGACCTGGTCCTGGCGGACCAACGCGGCGATGTAGCCGGACAAGCTCAGCCCGGCCGCTGCGGCGGCGATGTGCGCCTTGGTGTACTCCGCCCCGTCGAGCCTGAGTCCTGTAGCGATCAGCTCTCCAGGCTTGGCCGTCTTGGCGGCGCGGGGCATCGAGTTGCCGCGCTGGCGTCGACCACGCACAGCGCCGGGACCTCTCTGTCCTGACATGGCGCCGATCATTCCGTAAACCCGGCCACGTGTAGCGGTAGCGCAAATTCTCGGCGTGTCGGGATGCCAGGTTGGGGTGCCACCGGAATACGGCAGATTCGGACCGCCTACCTGCCTGACCTGCGATTTTCTGGGCCGATGGTCACCGCGTCTAGGAACGTACATGTTCTCGGACGACGTACTCACCTGCACGAACACCGTCCGAGAACCTACGTCCGGAAGTCTGCGGCCCATGTCCGCCGTATTCCGGTGGCACCCGTCATAGTGACGTGGGAGGCGACCGCCGGCGTTGCCGACACTCGGGCCCCCGCACCTTTCCTGTGTGTGCGGGGGCCCGAGTCGTTCGTGGAGATGGGGGCGATTTAGCGGACCTGGATTCCCGCGCGGAAGACCGCGCGGACATGGCGAAGGCGGTTCAGGTCCTGCAGGGGATCGCCGGTAATGGCCAGCATGTCGGCGTCTGCGCCCACGCCGATCCGCCCCTTACGGTCTTCGACACCACAGGCCCGAGCGGCGACGCTCGTCGCTGAGGCGAGAGCCTCCAGCGGCGAGAAACCTAGGTCGGTCAACTGCACGACGCCGTAAGGCAGGACGTCATGCGGCTTGAACGGCGCGATACCGGCATCCGAGCCGACCACCATCGTCGCGCCGAGTTCGTGGAGACGACGGGACGCGCCCTTGATCTGCGGTAGTCGCTTCGCGACGGCGGGTCGAGGTTCCATCACCCGGCCGTTCACGGGAGCCTCACCCAGCGTCATGCTTACGACGACGTCGCTGTCGGCGATGGCCGCCAGCAGGGCGGGGTCCGCGTGGACTGCCTCCGCCGTCCAGAACGAGACGTGCTCTAGCGTGTTCACGCCCGCGGTCACCGCGTCCCGGATCGCCTGCACCCCGTGCGTATGGGCGGCGACCGGAAGGCCGAGCCGATTCGCCTCCTTCACGACAACGCGCAAGTCGTCTAGCGAGAATTGCGAATCCTGCGGAAGCGAGCCCGGCGTCATGTTGCCGCCACTCGCCATGATCTTCACGACACCGCAGCCTCGTTCGTGGCGTTCTCGGACCGCCGCGCGCAGGGCTTCTGCGCCTTCCGCCTCTCCGCCCATGAAGTAACAGTGACCGCCCGGCGTGGTTATGGGCGGCCCGGCCGCGATGATCTCCGGCCCCGCGCCGGGTCGCGTCAACTCGGCGGCCAGCGTGAGCCCCAGGTAGTTCCGGTCACCTAGATCCCGCAGAGTGGTTATCCCGGCTCGCAAGGCCCTCGCGGCGGCGCCGCGCATACGGGTGAGCAACGTGGCGTCGTCCGCCTCGATGAGAGCGGTCACCGCGTCCGGGCCCGCATCGAAGGCGAGATGGACGTGAGCGTCGATGAGCCCCGGCATCAAGAACGAGTCAGGCCCCAGATCGACAACACGCGCTCCCATCGGAATAGGAGCGGAGCCCGACTCCACCGCGGCGATCTTCCCGCCGTCGATGAGCACCGTGGCCGGCCCCGAAGCGGTCGTCCCGTCGAACATCCGCGCGGTCCTGATAGCGAAAACAGTCATGACCAGTGCACGTCCGGTACAACCGAAACGATCAACTCAAGGACAGACTATGAGGAAGATCACTTAAGAGCGTCCGCTCCCTGCCGGGCTACCGCCACTGGTCGTTCGCAGTCCAGTTTCGAGAGCCACGCGGAATGCGGCCAGGTGTGAGGTTTGGACCACGGGACCTGGAGCCGCTACCCGGCCGCCCGAGAAGGGAACCCATGACCTCGCCTCTGCCGCCCCGAGGTGACACGACCGCCGTGCTGGGGAGCGTCCCGATCCGCGACCGCGATTCCTCCCGGGACGTCGCCGACCTGCTCGGTAAGACGCCCGCGAGTGTTGACGGCTGAGATCCGCGACAATTCATGCCGCGGATGACGTCACGGAGATCAAGCCCGGTGTCTACCTCGTCCACGGCAGCGACACGAACTGGGTGATTCTCGCCGAGGGCGACGCGGTCACGCTCGTGGACACCGGCTACCCGGGCGACCGAGAGCGCGTGCTGGCCTCGCTGGCGGCCGTCGGGCGGCGGCCTGAGGACCTGGCCGCGATCCTCATCATGCACGCCCACGCCGACCACCTCGGGTCGGCGCGTCACCTCGGCGAGACCTACGACCTCCCCGTACTCATGCATCCCCGGAAGGTCCCGCACGCGCGCCGGGAGTTCCTCCAGCAGATCTCCCCGGGCACGATCCTGGCCAACGCCTGGCGGCCGGGCGTGTTGCCCTGGGCGCTGCGCGTCGTCTGTGTCGGCGGTACGAAGGACGTGAGCGTCCCGCGCGCCGCGGAGTTCCCCGAGCCCCTGGACGTGCCCGGCCGCCCGGTACCGGTGCACACGCCGGGCCACACCGACGGCCACTGCGCGTACCACCTGCCCGAGGCCGGCGTGCTCATCACTGGCGACGCCCTCGTCTCCGCGCACCCCACGTCCCGTACGCGCGGGCCGCAGCTGTTGCCGCGGATGTTCCACCACGACTGGGCCGCAGCGGTCGCCGCGCTGGACGTCCTGGGCGAGGCCGACGCCGACGTTTTGCTGCCCGGTCACGGACCCGTCCACCACGGCCCGGCGGCCGAGGCCGCCGAGCGGGCGCACCCGGCAGGCTAGCGGCCGTGCGGGCGAGCCGGCGGGTGTTCCTCCTGCTGCTCCTGCAGATACCAACCCATCTGACACAGGGAAACCCCGAGCGGCCGAGCACCGCCGAATACGACACGCGCGGGGCACTCCTGGCGGCGTTCGGCGGCACGGGGAGGGGAAGCAGAGGGAAGCGGCGAAAAACGCCTCTGGGAGGGGTTTTCCGGGGTCGCGCGTCGTGCTTCCCTGCTCCGGTGTCTTGGCAGGGCAACCCGGGGAAGCAGCCAGGGAGGCGGCTCAGGGAAACTTTCGCAGCTCAGGGCCTTATCCGACGAAAATTTCTTGATCGCTACCGGTACCCCAAGTAGGACCAGCCCACCAGCCGAACCCCACCAAAGATCAGACCGTTACCCGCCTAGACCCGAAACAGCCCGCCGACCGGTACAAACGCCCAGCTCAGACGTATCGGAACGACCATCCACGCTATGCCGACTCCGCCAGGCCCACTAACGCGACTTTTCGTTCCGATGCTGGTCGACCCCGTACACCCCCACCGGACAGCTGATCCCCGCCGATCAACGGGCCTGTGTCAGCGTCGCGGTCCTCACCCGCTGCCCCCCTGTCATCAAGACCCCGGCCTCAACGACCCCGAAGCTACGGCGTCCGGTGAGCGCAGATACCGTCGGTGGCAACGGAGTATGTCTCACCTGGGGGGTTTGCGGTGACGGTGCTTGAGGGGATTCTGGAGGGTGTGCGGGCCGATCTCGCACAGCGGCAGAGCGAGGTTCCGCTCGCTGAGCTGAAGGCACGCGTCGCCGGAGCGCCGCCATGCCTGGATCCGCTCCCGCGTTTCCGCGAGCCGCAGGTGTCGATCATCGCGGAGGTCAAGCGCAGCAGTCCCAGCAAGGGCGCACTCGCCGACATCCCCGATCCCGCGCGTCTGGCGGGTGAGTACGCAGCCGGTGGCGCGGCGGCGATCAGCGTGCTTACCGAGCAGCGGCGGTTCGGGGGATCACTCGCCGACCTGGAGTCAGTGCGTAAGGCCGTGGACATCCCGATCCTGCGCAAGGACTTCATCCTCACGCCGTACCAGCTGTGGGAGGCGCGCGCCCACGGAGCAGACCTGGCCCTGCTGATGGTGGTCTCGCTCGACGGCGGGCTGCTGGCCGACCTGTTGGGGCTGGCGCGCGAGCTGGGGTTGACCGCCCTGGTCGAAGCGCACACCGCGGCCGAACTCGAGCGTGCCGGTAACGTCGGTGCGGATCTCATCGGGATCAACGCCCGCGATCTGACCACGCTTGAGGTGGACCGTACCGTCTTCCGGGACCTGGCACCGCTGATCCCCGCGGGAGCCATCAAAGTGGCCGAGTCCGGTGTCTCTGGACCCGGCCACGTCCGGGAGTACCACCGCTGGGGCGCCGACGTCGTCCTGGTAGGTGAGGCACTGGTGCGCTCCGGTGACCCGCGGGCCTCGATCCAGGAATTCCGGGCGAGGACCGGCTGACCCCCACCCCCAAAGATTCAGGCGTGGCCGGGAACAACAAACCGGCCGTTACCCACCAGTCCGGCCGTTACCCACCAGTGCCGCCAGACACAAACCGGCAACTGACGCGTTGCGGGTGGCGATCCTAGGCATCAGTACCGGCCATGCCTTCGTCACCGGGATCAAACGACTCACGCCGCTAATCCAGGCCGACCCGCTGACCGAGCAGGATCGTGAGGTCATCCACCACGTCCTGGACCAAGCGCAGGCAGCCATCGGCTTTTGCCGCAGCGTGCTCAACACCGGGGATCTGAGCATGGACGAACAGCTGGCGAAGCTTCTTGACGAGGAGGAGGGGGCATGACGACACCACAACGACTCCTGCCAGTCCTGCCCCCGTGCCAGTCCCGAAGGCCAATCACCGTAGGCCGGCTCCCCGACCTCGACGGCCGGGTGGACGAGAACGGGGTGTAGCCCCAGACGCCGCCTCCCGTCCGTTCAGACCGCGATGAACACCTGGTGGTGGTTCACCCGTCTACGGGAACCGTGGTGGCCGTAGCTGCGAGGTGGCGGTAGATGGTGGGGCGGCTGACGCCGAACTCGTCTGCGATCTGCTGGACGGTGTAGCGGCGCTTGCCGTCGTCGCCGGTCTCGTCATACATCTGCTGGGCGAGGGCGACCTGGCGGGAGCCGAGTTTGGGTTTCTGTCCGCCGGTACGGCCTCGGGCGCGTGCGGCCTCCAGCCCGTCGAGCGTCCGCTCGGACATCAGCGCGTGTTCGAACTCGGCGATGGCGCCGAGGATCTGGAAGAACATCCGGCCGATGGCCGTGGAGGTGTCGATGCCCTGGTCGAGTACCACCAAGTCCACGCCGCGCTCGTGCAGCTCCTTCGACAAGGCGATGAGGTGTTCCAGGGAGCGGCCGAGCCTATCGAGTTTGGTAACGACGAGCTGATCGCCGTCGCGGGCGACCAGCAGAGCCTTGTCCAGCTCTGGGCGGCTGGCAAGCTTGCCGGAGGCCTTGTCGATGAAGACATGCTCACAGCCGGCGGCGGTGAGGGCG
>JBJMIW010000480.1:0-9848 GCA_045806665.1 Actinoallomurus sp. | reverse complement strand
TCCTGCCATGGCTACTCGACAACGGACAGGGAGGTGTCATGTTGCTCGCCATTCGTCGGCGTCTTCCCCAGCCCCGCCGCCCTCCTGCACCTGGCCGGATCCGTGCTCCTCAGCAGGAACTCAGCACTGCGTTGGGAACCGGTGGGAAACGGATGGGGTCCGACGAGCAATCGGTGATTGACACGCAGCGTGATCAAACCCATTGCGGACGGCCACAGTTACGCGTCTGACCTGCGGAAAAGCTACCGGACCGGCAGTCCCGTGACCGTACGGCCGATGACGAGGGGCTGGATCTCGGACGTGCCCTCGAAGATCGTGAAGATCTTACATTCCGCAGCAGTTTCCGCAGGTAGGAGCGATGTGGGGTGGGCTAGGTCAGCACGGGTCAGCACGGGGTCAGCACAGGTCGGTCATCGGCCCGTTTGGCCATCACGGTAGGCGGCGTCGAAGACTTCTCGCGCACGTTCCCATGAGCCAGGCACCAGGTGGCCGTAGATCCGGTAGGTGACCTCGATGCTCTTGTGTCCGAGCCAGCGGCGGCAGACGGTGGAACTGGTGCGGGCCGGCCGGACGCCCGCGGAGCTCGCGGAGGAGTTCGAGCCGGTCGCCCTATCGATCCGGAACTGGATGGCGTAAGCCGCCGGCGATGACGGTCGCCGAGACGATGCGCTGACGAGCGCGGAGAAAACAGGAGCCGGCTCGGCTGCGGCCGGAGGCTTGGATAGGGACGTTCCTCTGCCCGGCCATACCGGAGTGCTCGGCAAGAGATGAGGTGATCGCCCGCTGACCGGGACGAGACGGCCCGTCAGCCCAGCTGCGTGATCGCCTCGGTGGCGATGCGTTCGAAGACACTCTCGTCCGCGGCGAATTCCGAGCCTGGAATCGGCCAGTGGATGACGATCTCTGTGAAGCCGAGTTGCCTGTGCTCGCCGGCGAAGTCGACGAAGGCGTCGAGGGACTCCAGGGGACGGCCGCGGTCTGGAGTGAAACCCGTCAGCAGGATCTTGTCGATGGCGTCGGCGTCACGGCCGACGTCCGCGCACGCCTTGCGCAGTTTCTCGACCTGGCCGCGCAGAGCCTGCCGTGACTGCTCAGGCGTACCCGTCTCGTACAACTTGGGCTCGCCCGTGGTCACCCACGCCTGCCCGTAGCGCGCGGCGAGTTGCAGGCCACGCGGACCGGTGGCGGCCACGGCGAAGGGCAGCCGAGGACGCTGAACGCAGCCAGGGATGTTGCGCGCCTCATGCGCCGAGTAGAACTGGCCGGCGTACGAGACACCGTGCACGCTGTCCTCGGTCAACAGCCGGTCGAGCAGCGGAACGAACTCCGCGAACCGGTCGGCGCGCTCTCTCGGTGTCCAGGGCTCCTGCCCGAGCGCGGTGGCATCGAAGCCGTTGCCGCCTGCTCCGATGCCCAGCGTGATCCGCCCGCCGGAGATGTCGTCCAGCGAGATCAGCTCTTTGGCAAGGGTCACCGGATGCCTGAAATTGGGCGACGTTACGAGGGTGCCCAGGCGCATCCGCTCCGTGATGCCCGCAGCGGCCGTCAGCGTCGGTATCGCCCCGAACCACGGGCCGTCGCGGAACGAGCGCCAGGACAGGTGGTCGTAGGTATACGCGGTGTGGAACCCAAGCTCCTCCGCACGCCGCCACGCGACACTGCTCCCCTCCTGCCAGCGGCGGTACGGGAGGATCACGGTGCTCAGGCGCAGACTCATGGCTCAGAGCCTACGGCGCCCCTCGATAAGGCCGGAAACGACCGACGCGCCTCTCGACCCGGCCGCCCCGCTCATGGGGCCTTGAGACAGGCTCTGGCCCGGTCGATCTGACTGAACCCGTCCGGTCTCATACGCGGCGAACGCCGGCCGCACGTACGTCGAGTTGCGCCGTCTATGCGAGAGCGGGCCGGTGACGGTATGGCGGGTCGTCGCAGGCGCGCGATAGTCGCTGCACGCGACATGGGCCGGAAACGGCATCACCGTCACGACCGGTCAGCCCCGGGGAGATGAAAGGCGCCACCGCGGCGGGACGCAGGGTGCTGTGCTCGCGCCCGTACGACCGGTCGCTGCACAGACACGCGAGCCGTGGGGCCGTCGGCAGATGCTCGTGGTTGTGACGAGCCGGCGGTCTGGTCGACACGCGTACGGGAGGTCGGCGGTAGCGAGAGCACGTTCGCGCTCTGCGAGGCACACCATCGGCGGGTCGAGGACGTCTACCGCAGATAGCCCACTCATCCCCGAGACAGGCCTCGGCGATGTCTCGTCACCCCTATGAACTGCAGGTTTACAAATGTCCCGATTTGCGCAAACATCGCTACCTGCAGGTTGAAAGCGGCGGATTAAAAGTCCACAGCCCTGCCAATATGGCGATACCACACCGTGTTCCGCACTGCCGGTACGTGCCGGTTGGTCCGCGTTCGCCGTCTCAACTCCGGCGGATGAGCCCGATGCCGTACCGGGTGCTGCCGGACCGTGCCGCGACATACGAGCAAACGACGAGCAAACAGCGTCGTTGAGTTCCCCCGGGTTCAGTGGAGACTTGATCAGGAGGGAAGATCAAGTCATGGCGAGGAAGTCCCCCTCCCCTGCGGAACTGCGCCGGCGCGCGGTGGCGGTGGTCGCCGAGGTCCGCAACGGGTACGACACGGAGTTCGCGGCGATCACGGCGGTGGCCCACAGGCTCGGGATCGGGTCCGCGGAGACGTTGCGGAAGTGGGTTCGTCAGGCCGAGGTCGACGCTGGGACGCGGTCTGGTGTCTCGAGCGTGGAGGCTGAGGAGATCCGGCAGTTGAAGCGGAAGGTCGCCGAGCTGGAGCGGGCGAATGAGATCTTGAAGGCCGCGTCCAGTTATTTCGCGGAGGAACTCGCTTTCAAACTGTAGCGCTTGTTGAGTTCGTCGATATCCATCGGGATCGGTTCGGAGTGGACCCGATCTGTGCTGCCCTGGACATTCCATCATCGACCTATTACGCGGTGAAGAAGCGGGAGCGTGAACCGTCGGCCCGGGCCCGCCGGGACCAGGTATCGAAGGAGGCGATCATGATGGTGTGGCCAGCCCGGCCCGGGGAACAGGGTGTATGGAGCGGACAAGATCTGGCGGCGGTTGAACCGCGACGGCGTTCAGGTGGCGCGGTGCACGGTAGAGCGGCTGATGCGCGACCTGGGGATCGCCGGGGTGGGCACGCCCGCGAAGAAGCCCCGTACCACGGTGTCGGACCCGGCTGCGGCCTACCCGGCCGACCTGCTCGAGCGCGACTTCACCGCCGGCGCGCCGAACACGCGCTGGGTCGCCGACATCACCTATGTGCCCACCGAGCACGACGGATGGTGCCACACCGCGTTCATCATGGACTGCTATTCCCGCGCGGTCGTCGGCTGGGCCTGTTCGGATCACATGTACACCGAACTGGTGCTCGACGCCCTCGACATGGCGATCTGGGCGCGGAAGAACCGTCTCGACGGCCGTCTCGTCCACCACAGCGACCGGGGCAGCCAATACACCTCGATCTCCTACACCGACCGGCTCGCCGAGATGGGCGCAGCCCGTTCCGTCGGCTCGAAAGGCGATTCCTACGATAATGCGGCCGCCGAGTCGCTGAACAGCCTCTACAAGCGGGAACTTATCGACCGGCTCGGGCCGTGGAATGACCTCGCAGACGTGACAAAGAACACCATGGAATGGGTTTCCTGGTACAAATACGGAAAGGCTGCACTCGCATCGTAAGGACGTTCCCCCGTTCGAATACGAGGAAGCGTTCTACCAGGCCCACACGCTGGCCGCCTGAGCGGCCGGCAACCAACCCAAACGGTCTCCAAGATCGCCGGGGCGCACCAGCACACGGGTGCGCGGGCGCACCCAGCACCCGGATCCGGCGCGAGTGGTGCTCGATCACCACCAGCACGAACATGCGCGTCCCGGACAGGGCGGCCGTTTCCATGAAGTCGCATGCAAGTACAGCATCGGCCGCCGCACCCGCCGAGTTGACGTTCCAGTACCGCGATCTGATGCCGCAGAGCGAGGATTTCCACGTCTTTGTCCCGGTCTCCCATCGGCAGCAGCCGCAGCACAGCGAACACCGTCGACACGGTCAGATAGCCCAGTGGCAACAGCACGACCGAGATCACGCCGCCTGGGCGCGCACGTCCACTCAGTAGTCTCACCGCCCGGCGGCCACGAACATCCGCGGCCTCGCTTACCAGGCCGGATGAAGTTTTCGGCGAGGACAGATTTGGACCGCCCCCTCACATGCCGGCCAGAGATAAGAGAACCCACGACCCCGGAGCGATTAAGCGATGTCTGTTCTTCCATTAACGGGTTCGCTCTCAGCATCGTTTCGCTGGAGTCGTGGGAAAAGCATGGCCGGTCTGAAGCAATCGTCCCTACGTAGGCCTAACGCTACGCGCTGGTCCTGGCGGATCCGGCCCGAGCAGTAACTCTTCTGCCACGATCGAAGAAGAAGGTCCGGTCCCTGAAGATATTTCGCTCCCTGAAGAAGCCCCTCGGTACCCGGCGGAACCCGTCATCGAAGAACCCATCGTTGAATCCGTCTCCTCGCACCACACGCGGAGCGCTCTGCTGCGTCGCGTATGCGGGCGCTGCGGCTCCAGTGATCACGGCCGCCAGCGCAGTGCCGACCAGGACCGTCGTCTTGAGGTTCATATATCTCCCCTTAACGTATGGACGGTAGCAAACAAGCGGCTTGCTACCTGCATCACCACACTTCTGCTGATTACCCGGATGTCCGACATGGTACATGGATTAGCGGCCGTATTTGGTGAAGAATCTACGCAATTCCCCAGCATTAGCTGACGGTATTTCCCTTTCGGGCGCAATGTTGAGATTCGGGCGATCTAAGCTTGTTCTTTAACCTCGGCCCTCGGTCGGCTCGTTGAGCCGGCCGGGGGTTTCGCCGTTCCGCGGACAGCAGGACGGCCCTGGAGTGATCATGTGCGCTGTCGAGACACCAATGATCAAACCCAAGGCCGTGAGGGTGAGTCTGCTGGACAATGCTGCCCGCGTCGAGTCCCTGACTGGTTTGTCCCGGTTCCGGACTGATTTCTATGACTGCCTGCCCGCCCGGGCGGATGCGCTGTTCGAGCTCACCGACGCGGTGCTGTGTGCGGACGGGCCGGTGAAGACGTTGGTCGATCTGACGCTCGTGGCCGAGCACAGGCGCGGTCACGGTGCGATGTACGACGCACTGAACAGCGGCCGCCTCGACTACGCCAGACTGCGCCGCTCGCTGGCCGCGCTGCCCCTGCCTCGCGCGGCCGACGGCCGGATCGTCCTGGCCGTGGACGTCTCCCCGTGGCTGCGGCCCGATGCGGCCACCTCACCCGATCGCCTGTTCTGCCACGTCTACGGACGCGCGAAGAACAACGCCCAGCTCATCCCCGGCTGGCCGTACTCGGTCGTCGCCGCCCTGGAGACGGGCCGCACCTGCTGGACCGCGATCCTGGACGCCATCCGCCTCGGCCCCGCCGATGACGCCACCGCCGTCACCGCCGCCCAACTGCGCGAGGTCGTCACCCGGCTACAGGCCGCCGGACACTGGAGCCAGGGCGATGCGGACATCCTCATCGTCATGGACTCCGGCTACGACGTCACCCGCCTGGCTTTCGTCCTCGCCGACCTGCCCGTCGAAGTGACCGGCCGACTCCGCTCGGACCGTGTGCTGCTCCGGCCCACCCCGCCACGCCGGCCAGGCGCAGGCGGCCGGCCCCGCAAACACGGCGAGACGTTCACCCTGGCCAAGCCCGACACCTGGCACGAGCCGGACGCCTCCACCACGACGGACACCACCCGCTACGGCAAAGCCGAGGCCCTCGCCTGGGACCGGCTGCACCCCCGCCTCACCCATCGCGGCCCCTGGCTCGACCACGAGGGAGAACTGCCCATCGTGGAAGGCACCTTGATCCGCCTCGCGGTCGAGTACCTGCCCGGCGACCGGGACCCCAAGCCGGTCTGGCTATGGTCCTCGGCCACCGGCGCGAGCGCCGCGCACGTCGACCGGCTCTGGCAGGCATTCCTGCGCCGTTTCGACCTCGAACACACCTTCCGCCTGTTCAAGCAGACGCTGGGCTGGACCGCCCCGAAGGTCCGCACGCCCGAGACAGCCGACCGCTGGACCTGGTTGATCATCGCCGCCTACACCCAGCTCAGGCTCGCCCGGCCACTGGCCGCCGACCTCCGCCGCCCCTGGGAAAAGCCCGCCGCCCCGGGCCGACTCACGCCCGCCCGCGTGCGGCGGGGGTTCCGGCACCTCCGCGCGAACAGCACCCGCCCGGCCAGCGCACCGAAACCCTCCACGGCCGGTCCTGGCCGCCCTCCCGGTTCGAAAAACCACAGGCCCGCACCCCGCCACGACGTCGGCAAAACCGTCAAACGCGACCTGACCCTCGAAGCCCACCGTCAGCGCGAGGGTTAAACGCCAAGCTGAGATCCGGTGCGGCGGAGGGAACCGGGCACCTGCGGAGACGACGCGCACTGATCAGCGCAGGCGGCCGCGGCCGTGCCAGCGTGGGCCGCAGTCCGTGGATGAGATTTTCGGCACCTGTCACAGCAGTCTGCCGATTTTGTCGGCGTGGTCCTGCAGGACTGGAAGGAAGCGCCGGCGCATGTCTTCCAGCGTGGCACGGGCGGTGAAGACGCTGACGCTCAGTGCGGCGATCGTGCGCCCCTGGGCGTTCTTGACCGGAGTGGCCATGGAGCGCATCCCGAGTTCGAGTTCCTCGTCGGTGAATGCGACCGCGTCCACGCATGCTTCGTCGACGCGTACCTTGATCGCCGAGACATCGATGAGTGTCTTAGGGGTGCGGCGCTCGGGCCGACATTTGTCCAGGTAGGCGTTCAGCGCGTCTTCGTCGAGGTCCGTGAGCAGGACCCGGCCGGTGGCGCAGGCGTACGCGGGAAGGCGGGCGCCGAGGCGAACCCCGGTCGACACGATCCGCGGGGCCTCGGCACGTGCGATGAACATCGACCAGCCGTCTTCCAGCACCGCTAGGGAAACCGACTCCGCCAACTCCTCCCGGGCTGCGGTGAGATGGGGTTGCGCGAGCAGCGGCAGGGGGGCGCTTTCCAGGTACGACGTGCCGAGCCGCAACATGCGCGGCGTGGGGCGGAAGTACTTGCCGTCGTACGTCACGTAGCCGAGGTCGGTGAGTGTCAGTAGGCAGCGCCGCGCGGTCGCCCTCGTGACGCCGGCCGCCCGAGCAGCGTCGGCCACCGTGAGCTGCCTACATGACTCCCCAAAGGCCTCGATCACGGTGAGGCCCTTCGCCAGCCCTGCCATGCCCTCGGGCGCACGACCAGATTCTTTTTCCTTGACAGGATCGGCGGTTCCCGTCTTAAATGTTCGCGTTTCGGACATGAGTTCGTTATACGAACATATTGTCCGAGTGTCAAGCAGTGTCCGAGCGACCCGCCTGGGTTCGGGCATCCGCGAACCGAGGAGGAGTCTTGACGAGCAGTGCTTCAGAGAGGGCTGAATTGAGCTTTCCGGCGTGGCCGGAAAGCCTGACCCGGGTCCCGTACTGGATCTTCCAGCGCGAGGACGTCTACGCCGCCGAGCAGAACAAGCTGTTCCAGGGGCCGTACTGGAGCTATCTCTGCCTTGAAGCGGAAGTGCCCGCACCGGGCGACTACCGCACGACTTTCGTCGGCGGCACGCCGGTGATCGTGTCGCGGGACCTCGACGGAGAGCTGTACGCCTTCGAGAACCGCTGCGCGCACCGTGGCGCGCTACTGGCGCTCGACAAGCAAGGCAAGGCCAAGGACTTCACCTGCGTGTATCACGCCTGGAGCTACAACCTCCAAGGCGACCTGACCGGCGTCGCGTTCCAGGACGGCATCAAGGGCAAGGGCGGGATGCCGCCGTCGTTCTGCCTGGAGCAGCACGGCCCTCGCAAGCTACGGCTCGCCGTGATGCACGGGCTGGTATTCGGCAGTTTCGACGACGACGTGCCGGATATCGATGAGTACCTCGGCGACGAGATCTCGAGCCGGATCGAGCGGGTGCTGGGCGGCCGCAAGCCGGTGGTGCTCGGCCGGTTCACGCAGATGCTGCCCAACAACTGGAAGCTCTACATCGAGAATGTGAAGGACTCCTACCACGCGAGCATCCTGCACCTGTTCTTCACCACGTTCGGGATCAACCGCCTGTCCCAGCGTGGCGGGATCATCGTCGACGAGAGCGGCGGCCATCACGTCAGCTACTCCGCCATCGATCGCCAGGCGGAGCGCGACGCGGTCTACGCGGCCCAGAAGATCCGGTCCGAAAGCGAGTACAAGCTGGCTGACCCGTCCCTGCTCGACGGGTTCAGCGAGGTCGGCGACGACATCACTCTACAGATCCTTTCGGTGTTCCCCGGATTCGTCCTGCAGCAGATCCAGAACTCCGTGGCGGTTCGCCAGATCCTGCCGCGAGGAGTGAAGCAGACCGAGCTCAACTGGACCTACCTCGGCTTCGAGGACGACACGACCGAGCAGCGCGAGATGCGGCTCAAGCAGTCCAACCTGGTCGGCCCGGCCGGTTACGTCTCGATGGAGGACGGCTGCGTCGGTGGCTTCGTACAACGCGGTGTCGCGGGCGCCCCCAGCGAATACGCCGTGGTTGAAATGGGCGGTGCGACCGCCGAATCCAGCGAAAGCCGGGTCACCGAAGCCTCCATCCGAGGCTTCTGGAAGGCCTACCGCGACGGAATGGACCTTCTTCACCAGGAGGCGGGAGAATGACCCAGGACATCTTTCGGCTGATCAGCCACACGCAGGCGGAGTACGCCCGTTGCATCGACGACGGCGCGCTGGAGGACTGGCCCGGCTTTTTCCTCGAGGACTGCTTCTATCAGGTCACCACCGCCGACAACCACCGCCAGGGCATGACAGCCGGGATCATCTGGGCCAACACGCGCCGCATGCTGACCGACCGCATTACGGCGCTACGCGACGCCAACATCTACGAGCGCCACACCTACCGGCACATGTTGAACGCGCCGGCGATCCTCGAGGAGAACGGTGACGCGGTCCGCTCGGAGACTTCGTTCTTCGTGGTCCGGGTGACCAACGACGGGCCCACCGACATCTTCGCCACCGGCCGCTACCTCGACCGCTGGTGGATCGACGGCGACGTGGCCAAGCTCGCGGAGCGGATCGTGGTCTGCGACAGTTCGCGGACCGACACGCTCCTGGCCTTGCCGCTGTGACCGGTCCACGGCCCCGCGTCCTGCTGAGCATCGGCGATCCGAACGGCGTGGGCCCGGAGCTCTCCGTCAAGACCGTCGCCGCTCTGCAGGGTGAGCCGGGTATAAGTCCCGTGCTCGTCGGCGACCGTTTCGTCGTGGAGACGTACGCCCAGCAGGCCGGGCTCGAGGTCCGGGAGGCGGTCGGCTCGGCCGAACCGGAGCCCGGTGTGGTGGACCTCCTGCCGGCCGATTCGTTGTCGCACCAGGCTTTCCAGCCCGGAACGGTCGACGCCGAGGCGGGGCGGGCGACGGTCGCCTATCTCGCCATGGCCGTCGAGGCGCTGCGCCGCGGCTACGCGCGGGCGATCGTTGCCTGCCCGCACTCGGAGACAGCGATCAACGCAGCGGGAATCTCCTTCTCCGGCTATCCGGGCCTGCTCGCCCAGCTGGCCGGGGTCGATCCCGACCGAGTGTTCTTGTTCTTGATCGGCGGCGGGCTGCGGATCGTGCACGCCACCCTGCATGAACGGCTCGCAGATGCCCTCGGCCGATTGACCCCGGCGCTGGTCGAGGACGCCGGGCTGGCCGCCGTGAACGTCTTGCGGCCGCTCGGCATCGCCTCACCTCGGATCGGGGTTTTCGGGGTGAACCCGCATGCCGGCGAGGGCGG
>JBJMIW010000479.1:0-31355 GCA_045806665.1 Actinoallomurus sp. | reverse complement strand
GCGGCTTCGAGCTGACCGCCGAGGACATGGGGACCCTGGACAAGCTGTCCTGACCAGCCTCGGTGGTTGAGGTGCGAGGAGCGCCGCCCCTGTCCTGAGGTGCGAGCGCAGCGAGCCTCGAAGGGACGAGCCTCGAAGCCTCCGCGGCGAAGGCACCGACCCAGCCACGTCGGGTGACTTGCGGTGGCTGAGGTGCGAGGAGCGCCAGCGACGAGCCTCGAAGCCCCCCAGCAAAGGCACCGGACCGAGTCACCTCCCAGCCCCCGCTCGCCAGGCTTCGAGGCTCAGGCGCTAGCGCGCCTTCGCACCTCAGCCACCGTCAGGCGATGCGTCCATGAGCGCGCGAAAGCACCCGACCCAGCCCAGTCGGGTGACTTGCGGTGGCTGAGGTGCGAGGAGCGCCAGCGACGAGCCTCGAAGCCTCCGCGGCGAAAGCAGCCGGCCCAGGCCAGGTCCCAGCCGTAGGTCACCAGGCTTCGAGGCTCAGGCGCCAGGGCGCCTTCGCACCTCAGCCACCGGTCAGCGACAGGCGGCGGCGTCGGGCAGCGGGGCCGGGACGCCGACCGTGGGCAGGCCCAGCGTGACGCCGGCCGGCTCGCGGGATCGGGTCCGCGCCTCCCAGGCGTCGCCGCTGCGAGTCCGGCGTACGACGACCGGGCCATCGGCCACCAGGTGGTGGGGCGCCGCGTAGGTGACCTCGACGGTGGCCACGTCGCCGGGGCGGGCCTCGCTCTGCCCCGCTGCTTGGCCGGGGGCCTGGAAGTGGACCAGCCGGTTGTCGGGCGCGCGGCCGGAGAGCCGGTGGGTCGCGGCGTCCTTGCGGCCCTCGCCCTCGGCGACCATGACCTCGAGGCGCCGGCCGACCTGCGCCTTGTTCTCCGACCAGGCGACGTCGTCCGCGACGGCGACGAGCCGCTGGTAGCGGTCCTTCACGACCGCGGGGTCGACCTGGTCGGGAAGGGTGGCGGCCGGGGTGCCGGGCCGCTTGGAGTACTGGAAGGTGAAGGCGCCGCTGAACCGCGCGCGGCGTACGACGTCCAGCGTCGCCTGGAAGTCCTCCTCGGTCTCGCCCGGGAAGCCGACGATGATGTCGGTGGTGATCGCGGCGTCGGGGATGGCGGCGCGGACCCGGTCGATGATGCCGAGGTACTTCTCCTGGCGGTAGCTGCGCCGCATCGCGCGCAGGACCCGGTCCGAGCCGGACTGCAGCGGCATGTGCAGGCTCGGCATCACGTTGCGGGTCTCGGCCATCGCCGCGACGACGTCGTCGGTGAACTCGGCCGGGTGAGGGCTGGTGAACCGGACCCGCTCCAGCCCCTCGACGTCGCCGCACGCCCTCAGCAGCTTGCCGAACGCCTGGCGGTCGCCGAACTCCACACCGTAGGCGTTGACGTTCTGGCCGAGCAGGGTGATCTCGCTGACGCCCTCGGCGACCAGCGCCTCGACCTCGGCGAGGATCTCGCCGGGACGGCGGTCCTTCTCCTTGCCGCGCAGCGACGGGACGATGCAGAACGTGCAGGTGTTGTTGCAACCGACCGAGATCGCCACCCACGCCGCGTACGGGGACTCGCGGCGGGTCGGCAGCGTGCTCGGGAACGTCTCGAGCGCTTCCTTGATCTCGACCTGCGCCTCTTCCTGGACGCGGGCGCGTTCGAGCAGGACGGGCAGTGAGCCGATGTTGTGGGTGCCGAAGACGACGTCCACCCAGGGTGCGCGCTTGACGATCGTGTCGCGGTCCTTCTGCGCCAGGCAGCCGCCGACCGCGATCTGCATGCCGGCGTGGCCCTCCTTGACCGGCCGCAGGTGGCCGAGGTTGCCGTACAGCCGGTTGTCGGCGTTCTCCCGCACCGCGCAGGTGTTGAAGACGACGACGTCGGGCGTCGCGCCGTCGGCCGCCCGGGCATAGCCGGCGTCCTCCAGGAGCCCGGCGAGCCGCTCGGAGTCGTGCACGTTCATCTGGCACCCGTACGTGCGGATCTCGTACGTGCGGGTGCGGTCGTCGAATGTCGTGGGCGCGCTCATCTCATAGGAAAGAGTACGCGGGCCGGACGGCGTACGGAGACGTCACGACGCGAGCGGGTCGGCGGCCCCCGCCGCAGGCGGACGCGAGATTCAATGTGACCGGATCGGTACCTCATCTCGGCTTTCTTGGAAAATCTTTGACGTACGCTTTGCGCACATGACGGACAGCGGCAAGGAGGCCCGGGAGGCCGACGTGAGTGGCGGCGGACCGCTCGTGGTGCTTGAGAACGTCAACAAGTACTACGGCGAGCTCCATGTCCTCAAGGACATCGATCTCACCGTCCATCGCGGCGAGGTCGTGGTCGTGATCGGCCCTTCGGGCGGCGGCAAGTCGACGCTCTGCCGTACGATCAACCGGCTGGAGCCGATCGACGGAGGCACCATCCGGATCGACGGCAAGCCCCTGCCCGATGAGGGCAAGGCACTGGCGCAGTTGCGCGCCGACGTCGGCATGGTCTTCCAGTCGTTCAACCTGTTCGCGCACAAGACGATCCTGCAGAACGTCACGCTCGGCCCGATCAAGGTCAGGAAAACCGACAAGACCGAGGCCGAGCAGCATGCGATGGAGCTGCTGGAGCGGGTGGGCATCGCCTCGCAGGCCGAGAAGTACCCCGCCCAGCTGTCCGGCGGACAGCAGCAGCGCGCCGCGATCGCCCGGGCGCTGGCGATGCGGCCCAAGGTCATGCTGTTCGACGAGCCCACGTCGGCGCTGGACCCGGAGGTGATCAAAGAGGTCCTCGACGTCATGACCGACCTGGCCGCCGACGGCATAACGATGGTCGTCGTCACCCACGAGATGGGGTTCGCCCGGGCATCGGCCAACAAGGTCGTGTTCATGGCGGACGGCCAGATCGTGGAGGAGAACACCCCCGGAGAGTTCTTCACCAACGCGCGCAGCGACCGCGCCAAGGACTTCCTGTCCAAGATCCTGACGCACTGAGCACGACCGGCTCACGGATCTCGACGGACCAACCCGAGGAACCGCGGGGAGCGGTTCTCCAGAACACAGGGGAAACACATATGCGAGTACGTCACTTCGGCGTCGTCGCCGCCGCGCTTGCGGTGGCCACCATGGGCGTCTCCGGGTGTGCCGCCAAGAAGAACACGACGGTGGTCGACAAGGCCAAGTCCGGCAAGAAGCTGGTCATCGGCGTGAAGTACGACCAGCCCGCGCTCGGCATGAAGACCGGCACCGGGGTCGAGGGCTTCGACATCGACGTCGCCAAGTACATCGCCAAGAAGCTCGGCGTCAAGAAGGACAGTGACATCGAGTTCAAGGAGGCCCGGTCGGCCAACCGGGAGACCTTCCTTCAGAACGGCACGGTCGACATGGTGATCGCCACCTACTCGATCACCGACGCCCGCAAGCCGAAGGTCACCTTCGGCGGCCCGTACGTCGTCACGCACCAGGACCTCATGGTCCGGGCCAACGACAACTCGATCACGAGCGTGCAGTCGCTCAAGGGCAAGAAGCTGTGCGCGGTGTCCGGGTCGAACTCCTGGAAGAACATCACCGAGGGCACCAACAAGCTCAACGTGAAGGTCGCCGCCACGACCGTCCCGGCCCAGGGCTATGAGGAGTGCATCACCAAGCTCAAGGGCGGCTCGGTCGACGCGGTCTCCACCGACGCGACGATCCTCGCCGGGTTCGCCGTCCGTGAGGGCTCGCCGGTGAAGGTCGTCAACGCGCCGTTCACCGACGAGAAGTACGGCGTCGGCCTCAAGAAGGGCGACACCAAGACCTGCAACGCCGTGAACGACGCGATCAAGTCGATGTACTCCGACGGCACCGCCAAGCAGCTGTGGGAGAAGTGGTTCGCCAAGGCCAACCTGCCGTTCGACGCGACCGCGCCCGCCCCGGAAGGCTGCAGCTGAGCCGCAGGCACGGGATCGGCGCCGGTGGGCCGCACGGGCCCACCGGCGCCGCTCGTAAGAGCGTAGGAGTGAGATGAACTGGAACGTACTCCTCGACTTCAGTCCACTGACGGACAACAGTGACAAGCTCCTCGCGGCGTTCTGGGCGAACATCCGGCTCTCCCTGACGGTGGGGATCCTCTCGCTGGTGATCGGCACGCTGATCACCTCGATGCGCGTCTCGCCCGTCCGGGCGCTGCGGATCGCCGGCGGGTTCTACGTCAACACGCTACGGAACACCCCGCTCACGCTGGTGCTGCTGTTCTGCAGCCTGGGGCTCAGCGACACACTGAAGTTCAGGATCTCGGGTACGTCGACCGTCAACTTCTTCTGGCTGGCGGTCATCGGCATGTCGGCGTACACCGCGGCCTTCGTCGCCGAGTCCCTGCGGGCCGGTATCAACACCGTCCCCATGGGACAGGCCGAGGCGGCGCGGGCGATCGGACTGACCTTCACTCAGTCGCTGCGAATGGTGATCATGCCGCAGGCCTTCCGCTCGGTCATCGCGCCGCTCGGCAGCGTCATGATCGCGATGATCAAGAACACCACGGTGGTCCTGGTCGCCAGCTACTACGAGGCGGCCTCGCTGATGAAGGACATGTTCGAGCAGTACGGCGCGACGCTGCCGATCTTCATCGGCTTCGCGGTCGGCTTCATGTGCCTGACCCTGCCGACGGGCTTCTTCTTCACCTGGCTGGCCAAGCGGATGGCGGTGGCGCGATGACGACCATTACGGAGATCGAGCCGGCGCCCCGGCGCGCCAAGAAGCCGCAGGGGTCCGTCCTGTTCGACGCGCCGGGGCCCAAGGCGCGGCTGCGGAACAACGTCCTGACGCTCCTCTCGGCGATCGTCATCCTCGGGATCATCTACGTCGTCGTCGCCCGCCTCGACAAAGAGAGCCAGCTGCAGGGCAAGCTGTGGAAGCCGTTCATCCAGTGGTCGACCTGGAACGACTACATCCTCCCCGGCATCGGCGGCACGCTGAAGGCGGCGCTCGTCGCGGCCGTGCTCGCCCTGCTGTTCGGCGTGGTCTTCGGGCTCGGGCGCCTGTCCGACCACCGGTGGATCAGGATCCCGTCCGCGGCGATCGTCGAGTTCTTCCGCGCGATCCCGCTGCTCATCCTGATCTTCTTCGTCTTCAGCGGGCCGCCGACCATCGCCAGCGCGCTGAACCGCCAGTTCCCCGAGGTCAGCGCGTTCGCCGCACTGGTCGTCGCGCTGATGCTCTACAACGGGTCCGTGCTGGCGGAGATCTTCCGGGCGGGGATCAACTCGGTGCCACGAGGCCAGTCGGAGGCGGCCTACGCGATCGGCCTGCGCAAGGGCGGCGTCATGGGGCGCATCCTCATCCCGCAGGCCACCACCGCGATGATGCCCGCGATCGTCAGCCAGCTCGTCGTCCTGCTCAAGGACTCGGCCCTGGGCTGGATCATCGCCTATGAGGACCTGCTGAACACGGGATACCGGCTGATCCCGACCCAGTATGGCAACCTCATCCCGGCCGCGATCGTGATCGCGCTGATCTACATCGCGATGAACCTGGCGCTCAGCTACCTGGCCACCTGGCTGGAGAAGCGGAGCCGGCGCAGTCGCAAGAGCTCCGTCAAGCCGCTCGACCCCGGCACGGTGCCCGGAGCCGGCCTGTCCGGAGAGGTCACGGCCATGCCGCCGGCCTGACCGGACGAGAACCTGGGCGGGCCGGTGGTGATCCACCGGCCCGTTCGCGTCTCCGGGCTCTCCAGGAGCGGACGGCCCCGCTCCGGCCGTGGCCACTGCGAAGTGAGCGGCCGACCACACCGGCGAGGTTGGCCGTGCCAAGTCGCGGGTCGAGGTCCCATCGGCGCCCTGTTTGCGAGACGATTCCGATATGACCGCTCGCGCTACCGCCCCCTATGGATCCTGGTCCTCTCCGATCTCCGCCGCCGACGTGGCCCGCGCGCGCCTGCGGCTCAGTTACCCGACCATCCATGGTGATCGCGTGTGGTGGCAGGAGACGCGTCCGGAGAAGGGCGGCCGGACCACGATCGTGCGGTCCGGCGTGGACCTGCTGCCCGCGCCGTGGGACGCCCGCAGCCGCGTGCACGAGTACGGCGGCCGGTCCTACCTTCCCCTGCCCGACGGCGACATCGCCTTCGCCAACTACGAGGACCAGCGGCTCTACCGCCTCACCCCGGGCGAGCTGCCCCGGCCCCTGACCCCGGAACCCGCGCAGCCCGCGGGCCTGCGGTACGCCGACTTCGCACTGTCCCCCGACGCGCAGCACATCTGGTGCGTCTGCGAGGGCCACACGGACGCGGGCGTACGCCGGGCGATCGTCGCCGTTCCCCTCGACGGCACCGCCGCGGAGGACGCCGAGGCGATCCGCGAACTGGCCAGCGGCGCCGACTTCTACGCCTTCCCCACCCCCTCCCCGGACGGCGGCCACCTCGCCTGGACGCAGTGGAGCCACCCGCGGATGCCCTGGGACGGCACCGAGGTACGGGTCGCGGCCTTCGACGAGACGGGCGCGCTGGACCGGCCGCGTCCGGTCAAGGGCGGCCTGAACGAGTCGGCGCTCGCGCCCACGTGGCTCAGCGAGTCCCGGCTGTACGTCGTGTCCGACTGGCCGGGCTGGTGGAACCTCTACGAGGTCGGCCTGCACGGCGAGTCGCCGCAGGCGCTGTACCCGGCCGAGGAGGAGTTCGCCGTACCGCTGTGGCACCTCGGCGGCCGTCCGTACGCCGTCCTGGACGACGGCCGGATCGCGGTGCTGCACGGCCAGGGCGACCAGCGCCTCGGCCTGTACGACCCCGAGACGGCCGAGCTGGTCGACTTCGATCTGCCGTACACCGACTGGACGGCCCAGTTGTCCGCCGACGGGACCAGCATCGTGGGCATCGCGGGCGCACCCGACATCCCATGGTCGGTGGTCGTGGTGGACGCCGACAGTGGCGAAGCGAAGGTGCTGCGCAGCGAGCTGGACGCCCCGCCGGAGGCGGCCTACCTGCCGCTGCCGCGCGCCCAGGAACTCGAGGGGCCCTTCGGACGCCCGGTGCACGCCTACGTGTACCCGCCGTCCAACCCGGCCTTCCAGGCACCTCAGGGCGAGCTGCCGCCGTACGTCGTGTTCGTGCACGGCGGCCCGACCGGGCACAGCACGAGCGTGCTCGACCTGGAGATCGCCTACTTCACCAGCCGGGGCATCGGCGTGATCGACGTCAACTACGGCGGCTCCACCGGCTATGGCCGCGCGTACCGGGAGCGGCTCCGCCGCCAGTGGGGGATCGTGGACGTCGAGGACAGCGTCGCCGCCGCCGAGGCGCTCATCCGCAATGGCGCCGCCGACCCCGACCGGCTGGCCATCCGCGGCGGCAGCGCCGGCGGCTGGACGACGCTGTGCGCGGTGACCCACACGAACCTGTTCAAGGCGGGCACCTCCTACTTCGGCATCTCGGACCCGCAGAACTGGCTCAAGGAGACCCACGACTTCGAATCCACCTACCTGTACGGGTTGATCGGGCCGATCCCCGGCTTCGAACGCGCGTACGAGGAGCGGTCCCCCATCGCGCGCGCGTCGGAGGTCGCCTGCCCCGTGCTGCTCCTGCAGGGGCTCGACGACCCCATCGTCGCCCCGCCGCAGTCCGAGCGGTTCGCCGAGGCGATGGCGCGCAAGCGGATGCCGTACGCGTACCTGACCTTCAAGGGCGAGTCGCACGGGTTCCGGCGGGCCGACACGGTGATCGCCTGTCTGGAGGCCGAGCTCGCCTTCTACGGGCAGACGCTCGGATTCCAGCCGAAGGACGTCGCGCCGATCGAGCTCGCCGTCGGACGGGCGCCGGAGGCGGCCGAGGAACCGGGCACACCGGAGGAGGAGGCCGCGACCCCGGAGCTCGCGTAAGGGCTCTTGGACGGGTTCAGCCGAGCCGTTCGGCCCGGTTCCGGAGCCGCGCCACGTCGTCGCCGAACCCCGCCGAGTAGGACCGCTCGTGGCTCCAGCCTCCGGCGTGGTAGCCGCCGACGACGCCGATCACCCGGCCCTGCCTCCGGGCCGGGTCGTACCGCCACAGCCACGGGCTGCCGCTGGTCCCGCCGTAGAACCCGCCGCAGGCGAAGGTGTTCTGCCAGCGGAACCGCCGGCGGGCCACCGTGTCGCAGAAGACCGGCCGGTCGGCGGCCACGTGCCGTACGGCGGGATAGCCGATGACGTGCACGGCCCGCGGCAGGCGGACGTTCGGGGCGAGCGGATTGTCCCCGGTGACGGCGGCGATGTCACGGCCGGCGCGGTTCGGCCGCAGCGTCGCGAACCCGAAGTCCAGGTCGACGTCTCCCCGGCGCGCCCAGCCCTCCGGGACGTAGAGGTGCTTCGCCGTCCAGACGCCGTACGGCGCGCGGGCCCGCTCATACCTCGGGACGAACGCCAGATGGGAGCGGTAGTGTGCCCGGCGCGGGTCCCGGTCGTACCGGTAGAGGCAGTGCCCGGCGGTCAGCAGCAGGTTCCGCCGCGCACTCCGGACGACGCTCGCCGTGCAGAAGTGGTCCCGCGCCCGCCGGGAGGTGAAGAACAGCACCCCGACCGACGGCACCCCGTGGAAGGCGTGCGCCGCCCGGCCCGCCACCGCGCGGCCGCGCGGCGCGGTCACCGTCTGCTCCTCGACGGGCGTCGCCGCGGCCATCCGCTCCGGCGTCCAATACAGCTCGGTGGCCAGCGCCTCGATGCCGGACACCTCCCGTACGGGTGCCTCCCGCGACGGCCCGGCGGCGACCGACGGCAGAGCCGGGGACACCGCCCCGAGCAGAAACCCCATCGTCACCCCGGCCCGTAGCGCGCCCGTGCAGCCCATATCGGCACATCCCGTCCCGGCGGAGCAACGCCCCCGTCGATCATCCGCGTGCAAGGACGTACGGCAACGTACTGACGGGATCAGCCTGGAGCAAGGAACACCGCTGGTCACCGCGCGGCGGTCTCAGCGGGCGAACTCCGTGGCGCGCGACTCGCGGACCACGGTGATGCGGATCTGACCGGGGTAGGTCAGCTCCTCCTCCACCTGCTTGGCGATGTCATGCGCGATGACCTGCGCCTGCAGGTCGTCCACCGAATCGGGGCGCACCATGACCCGGATCTCCCGGCCGGCCTGCATGGCGAAGACCTTCTCGACGCCCTCGCGCTTGGTGGCTATCTCCTCCAGGCGTTCGAGCCGCTTGACGTACGCCTCCAGCGACTCCCGCCGCGCACCGGGGCGGCCCCCGCTGATGGCGTCCGCGGCCTGGGTCAGCACCGCCTCGACGGTGCGTACCTCCACCTCGTTGTGGTGCGCCTCGATCGCGTGGACGACGTCCTCCTCCTCGCCGTAGCGCCGGGCGATCTCCGCGCCGATCAGCGCATGGCTGCCCTCCACCTCATGCGTGAGCGCCTTGCCGATGTCGTGCAGCAGCGTGCACCGCTTCAGGAGCGGCACCGGGAGCTTCAGCTCCGCCGCCATCACCCCGGCCAAATGCGCGGACTCGATCAGATGCGCCAGGACGTTCTGCCCGTACGAGGTCCGGTACCGCAGGCGGCCCAGCAGTGTGATCAGCTCCGGGTGCATCTCGGTGAGCCCCAGCTCCAGCAGGGCGTCCTCACCGGAACGCACGCACAACTGCTCGACCTCGGCCTTGCTGTGCTCGTAGATCTCCTCGATCCGCTGCGGGTGGATCCGGCCGTCGAGGACGAGCTTCTCCAACGTGAGCCGGCCGACCTCCCGGCGTACGGGATCGAAGCAGCTGAGCAGCACGGCCTCGGGTGTGTCGTCGATGATGAGGTTGACGCCGGTCGTCGTCTCGAAGGAGCGGATGTTGCGGCCCTCACGGCCGATGATCCGGCCCTTCATCTCGTCACTGGGCAGGTGCAGCACCGACACGACCGACTCGGCGGTCTGCTCGCTCGCCACCCGCTGGATCGCCAGGGTCACGATCTTTCTGGCGCGCTTCTCGCCCTCGTCCCGGGCCTCGTTCTCGATCTCCCGCGTGATCAGCGCCGCCTCGCGCTTGGCCTGGTTCTCGATCAGCGAGACCAGCTCGGTCCTGGCCTGGTCGGCGGTGAGCCCGGCGGCCTGCTCCAGCACGTTCTTGCGCTCCTCGTCGAGACGGTCGAGCGCCGCCCGCCGCTCCTTGAGCGCCTGCTTGGCGTCGGCCAGCTCGCGGGACCGCTGCTCCAGACGGCGCACCTCGCCGTCCAGCCGATGCTCGCGTTCGGCGAGCCGGGCCTCGCGGCGCTCCAGGTCCTCCCGGAGGGCCCGTAGGTCCTCCTTCAGCGACTTGATCTCGTCCTCGACCTCGGATCGGGCCGCCGCGGACGCCTCCCGGGCCTTGTCCTCGGCGTCGCTGACGATCTCCTTGGCGTCGGCCCGCGCCTTGGCCACGATCTCGTCGGCGCCCCGCTGCGCCTCCGCCTGCTCCTCGCCTGCCGCGACCGTACGCGCGGTGGCGTCGAGACGGCGCAGCACGATGACCACGAGGACGACCAGCGCGAGGATGACGACCAGTGCCGTACCTGTCACGACGAAAATCACGGCACTGACCCCTTTCCTCGACGCTGCGCCACCAGGAGACCCTGCTGGCGGGCGATGTGAGGGGTTACAGACGCGCCGTACGGCCCCGAGACGGCCGCTACCGGCACCCCGGCGACGGCCGGACGCGCGCGATCGGCGGGCTCCGGAGCGTTCCAGAACCCTGCTATGCGAACCACCGGCCTGGGAAGCCGGACACAACACCTTTCAACTGGTCGAACGCGGTCAGTCCTATGGCAATCCGCACTGCGCGGAGTAACACCTCACTGCCGTAACCGTAAGCGGCCAAGAGGTAATGGGCAAGGAAAGACCCGGCGTTCCGGACGATTCGCTCCATCTTTGTTGTAACGGTCCATGTCAGGGCCAGGACACCACGGAACGGGCCGGCGCCGCCGTCCGACTCGGTGCACGGCCTTCGGTGAACCATCGAGTCACCCTCCGTGCCACAGAGCCCGATCGCGATGTCGGTGCCATACGCGATGCTCGGAGCATGGAACAACGAGCGCACTTCATCACGCTGTCGACGCCCGACCTCGACGCCGCCCGCGCGTTCTACCGCGACGGGCTCGGCTGGACGCCGCTCCTGGACGTGCCGGGCGAGATCGTCTTCTTTCAGGTCGCGCCCGGCCTGGTCCTGGGGCTCTTCGATGCGGCGAAATTCGTCGCCGACATGCAGGGCACGGCCGCCGACGAGAGACTCGGGGGTCTCACCCTGTCCCAGAACGTGCCGACCCCCGCCCACGTCGACGCCACCGTAGGCCACGCGGTCGAGGCCGGTGGCACGCTGGTCAAGAGCCCGCAGACCGCCGAGTTCGGCGGCTATCACGGCCACGTCGCCGACCCGAACGGCGTCGTCTGGGAGATCTGCCACAACCCCGGCTGGCGGGTCGACGAGACCGGCCGCGTGCATCTCACGCCCGTTGAGGACGCGCGGTAAGCCGAGGGTCATCCCGGCCCAGGACCCGTCCGGGAGTGGGGAGCCGCACACGCCGTCGCGTCGCGAATCATTCGTCGAACGACAGGTCCGGGAGGTCGTCGGCGCCCTCGGACTCCAGCGCCTCGCGGACGACGCGGTACGCGAGGCCACCGGAGTAGCCCTTGCGGGCGAGCATGCCCATCAGCCGCCGGGTGCGCTTGACGGGGTCGAGGCCACGGGTGCCGGGCAGCCTTCGCGCCACGAGCTCGCGGGCCGCAGCCTCCTCCTGCTCCGGGCCCAGGTCCTCCATGGCCTCGCTGACCGTCTCGTCGGCGACGCCGCGCCGCCGCAGCTCGGCGGCGAGCGCCCGGCGGGCCAGCCCCCGGCCGGCATGGCGCGACTCCACCCAGGCCCGCGCGAACGCCGCGTCGTCGATCAGACCGACCTCGGAGTAGCGGCCCAGCACCCGCTCGGCGACGTCGTCGGGCACGCCCTTGCGCCGGAGCGCGTCGGCGAGCTGAGCGCGGGTCTTCGGAGCGAACGAGAGCTGCCGGAGGCAGATCTCGCGCGCCACCGCCTCCGGGTCGGCGGGCGGGCCCTGCGCCGCCGCGCTCCCCGGCGTCGGCCCCTCGGGAAGGCGGCCCCCGCCGCGCCTCCGCCCGCGCCGCGCCGACCTGCCGCCGGTGGGCCCACCCGCGCCGGGCTCGCTCTGAGACGGCGACGACTCACCCAGGCCGGACTCGGCCTGAGATGGCGTTGACGAACCCCAGCCGGGCTCGGCCTGAGACGGCTGCCCCCGGCCGGTCTCGGCCTGAGAGGCCGGCGGCTCACCCGGGCCAGGCTTGGCCTGAGCGGGGGCGGCGTCACCAGGGAAGATCTCCGCGCCGGGCTCGGCCCGGCGCGGAGCGGGACGCCGCCACCCCTCAGGAGCGTTCATGGGTCAGCCCTTCGGCGTTCGAAGGGCGACCCGGGATCACACGTCTCCCGGCTTCGGGGTCTTCGCGGCCCGCTTGGCCGGTGCGGCCTTGCCCGCCGCGGCAGCGGCCGCGGCCACGGGAGCCGCCGGAGCCGCCGCGGGTGCGCCCGCCGGCTCGGCCTCGGCGTCGATCCGTGGTCCCACCCCCAGCTTCTCCTTGATCTTCTTCTCGATCTCGTCGGCCATATCGGGGTTCTCCTTGAGGAACCGCCGCGCGTTCTCCTTGCCCTGGCCGAGCTGGTCGTTCTCGTAGGTGTACCAAGCGCCGGACTTGCGCACGAAGCCGTGCTCGACGCCCATGTCGATCAGGCCGCCCTCACGGCTGATCCCGACGCCGTAGAGGATGTCGAAGTCGGCGACCTTGAACGGCGGAGCCATCTTGTTCTTCACGACCTTGACGCGGGTGCGGTTCCCGACCGCCTCCGTGCCGTCCTTCATCGTCTCGATCCGCCGCACGTCCAGCCGCACCGACGCATAGAACTTCAGCGCCTTACCACCAGTGGTCGTTTCGGGCGATCCGAACATAACGCCCACCTTTTCCCGCAGCTGGTTGATGAAGATCGCTGTGGTCTTGGTCTGGTTGATGGCGCCGGTGAGTTTGCGGAGGGCCTGGGACATGAGGCGGGCCTGGAGGCCGACGTGACTGTCGCCCATCTCGCCCTCGATCTCGGCGCGGGGCACGAGGGCCGCGACGGAGTCGATGACGACGACGTCGATCGCGCCGGAGCGGATCAGCATGTCGGTGATCTCGAGGGCCTGCTCGCCCGTGTCGGGCTGGGAGACGAGGAGGGCGTCGATGTCGACGCCGATCTTCTGAGCGTACTCCGGGTCGAGCGCGTGCTCGGCGTCCACGAAGGCCGCGATGCCGCCCGCCTTCTGCGCGCTGGCCACGGCGTGCAGGGCGATGCTCGTCTTTCCGGAGGACTCTGGGCCGTAGATCTCGACCACGCGGCCGCGCGGGAGGCCGCCGATGCCGAGGGCGACGTCGAGGGCGATCGAACCGGTCGGGATCACCTCGACCGGGGGGCGTCCCTCTTGGCCCAGCCGCATGACGGAACCCTTGCCGAACTGCCGCTCGATCTGCGCCAGCGCCGCTTCGAGGGCCTTCTCGCGATCGTTTGCTGCCATATGAGGTGTCCCTGTCGGGTTGATGCCTGCTGTTGTCGGGAGCGACGTTACGGGGACCCGCCGACATTTTTCGAGAGTCCGGCCCACCCCTGTGGACAACACCGTCGCTTCCCTCACTCTAGCCGAACAGGTGTTCGATCATGAACGGACGCGCCGATTCCCCGGGGAAAGACCCGGCGTCTTGCCCTACGCTGAGCTCAGGATCATGCCGGTGACCATCCTCATGTGCGCCGACCCACTGAATCCCCGGCGGGTCGACGCGCACTTCGCCCGGGAGGCCGAGGCCGTACGCGCGCTCGGCGGATCCGTCGCGCTCATCGACCATGACACCCTGCAGCGCGGTGACGCGGCCGGGGCCGTACGCCGGGTGCCCGACGGTCTCGGCACCACCTGGTATCGGGGCTGGATGACGACGCCGGCGCAGTACGCCGCGCTCGCCGACGCGCTGGCCGCCCGGAACGTCGTCCTCGCCGTGCCGCCGGACGGTTACGAGAAGGCGCATGAGCTGCCCGGCTGGTACGACACGTTCGCGGGCGTGACCCCCGCAAGCGTGTGGCTGTCCCTGTCCCCCGGCGCGACGCCGGCGGCGGACAAGCTGGCCCAGCTCGTCCGCCCGCTCCGGTCGGGGCCGGCGGTCGTGAAGGACTACGTGAAGTCGCGCAAGCACGAGTGGGACGAGGCCTGTTTCATCCCCGACCTGGCCGACGTCGAGCGGCTGCACGCGGTGGTCGCGCGCTTCGTCGAGCGCCAGGGCGACCACCTCGCCGGGGGAATCGTCATCCGCGAGTACGAGCGGTTCGACGACGGCGAGGCCCGCGTGTGGTGGGTCGACGGCGAGCCGGTGCTGGTGGGGCCGCACCCGGACACGCCGGACCGGCATCCGCGCCCGCAGGCGGATCCGATCGCCCCGTGCGTACGCGCGCTGGGCTGCCGGTTCATCACGACGGACCTGGCGCGGCGGGCGGACGGGGTCTGGCGGGTGGTCGAGGTCGGCGACGGTCAGGTCAGCGATCTGCCGTCGGTGGCCGAGCCCGCGGATCTGTACCTGAGCTTCCCGATCAGGTAGTGCCCTCGCGGGGATCTTCGCCCTACACTTACCGGTCACCACTCCGCAGCTCGGAGATCTAACCGCAAATGCCCCCGAAGGACGCCCGCCGGATGATGCGCTCCGGCGTGGTGCAGCTCAGCGCGGTGAGCCTGCTGTCGTTGTCACTCGTCGGCTGCTCCTCGCGGAGCGAGACGGCGTACTGCGTCGACGGCTGGGCGCCGGCCGGCAGCTCCTACCGCGTCGTCCCCGACTACTTCTGCGACAACGGCGGCTCGTACGGGCGCTACTACTGGTACTACGGCGGCAGGTACCGCAACAACGGCTTCGTCTCGGGCGGCTCGTCGGTCCGCCCGCGCGGCAGCCGGATCGTCTCGCGCGGCGGCCGGATGATCTCCCGCGGCGGCCACGGCGTCTCGCGCGGCGGGTTCGGCCACCACGGCAGCAGTTCGCGGGGAGGCTGAGCGGTGCGCCGCGGGCACTCCCCGCCCCGGGAGCGCTGGGACCAGATCGTCGAGTCGCAGGGGCTGGCCTATCACCGCACCTCTCACCCCGAGCACCTGGCCCGGCCGTACTGGGACGAGTCAGTGCACTACACCTTCGAGATGGACGAGGTGCTCGGCCTCGAGGAGACGGTCGAGGAGCTGCACCGGATGTGCCTCGCGGCCGTGGAGCACGTCGTCAGCACCCGCCGGTACGCGGTCTTCGGCATCCCGGCGTGGGTGTGGCCGCTGATCGAGGCGTCGTGGCGGCGCCGCGACCCGCACCTCTACGGGCGCTTCGACCTGTGGTACGACGGCTCCAGCCCGGCGAAGCTGCTGGAGTACAACGCCGACACCCCCACCGCGCTGCTGGAGAGCTCGATCATCCAGTGGCACTGGGTGCGCGACGTCCACTCCGACGACGACCAGTGGAACTCCATCCACGAACGGCTCGTCGACCGCTGGAAGGAGATCGGCCCCGCCGTCCTGTCCGGACCGCCGGGGCTGCCCGCCGCGCCGGCCGCGCACTTCGCCTGGACAAACGAGGATGAGACCGGCGAAGAGGTCATGACGATCGCGTACCTGCAGGAGACCGCCGAGCAGGCCGGCATCCCCGGGATCGCGATCGCCATGGAGGACATCGGCTGGCACCACGACCGCGAGCGCTTCGTCGACCTGAACGACCGCGACATCACGGCCCTGTGCAAGCTGTACCCGTGGGAGTGGATCGTCTGCGAGCCGTTCGGGCGGAACGTCCAGCGGGCCACATGGGTCGAGCCGATCTGGAAGATGCTGCTGTCCAACAAGGCGCTGCTCGTCCTGCTGTGGGAGCTGTACCCCGGCCACCCGAACCTGCTGCCGGCCTTCCTCGGCACGCCGGGCTCCCTCACCTCGTACGTCCAGAAGCCGCTGCTGGGGCGCGAGGGCGCGAGCATGCGGATCGTGACGCCGGACGGCGTGCACGCGGACACGCCGGGCGAGTACGGCGCCGAAGGCTTCGTGTTCCAGGAGTTCCGCCCGCTGCCGGACTTCGAGGGTCAGCATCCCGTGCTCGGCGCCTGGGTGGTCGGTGACGAGTCGGCCGGCCTCGGCGTCCGGGAGACCGCCGGCCTGATCACCGACGACACGTCCTCGTTCGTCCCGCACCGCATCCCGGCCGAGCCCGAGGACGACGGGGCGGGACCCTCGCTCGAACCCCCCGACCTCGGCTAAGGAGAGACAACAGATGGTCCTGGCGTTCTCGCACGGATTCGGCACCGCGCTGGGCAAGGGCGCCGGCGCGATCGCCGCGTACACGGCCCTCGGCCTGGTGCTGCTGCTCGTCGGCTTCTTCGCGGTCGACCTGACCACCCCGGGACGGCTCACCTCGATCATCCGCAGCGGGCGGAACACGAACGCCGCGCTGCTGGCCGTCTGCGGCGTCGTCGGGGTCGGGCTGGTCGTCGCCGCCTCGATTTACGCCTCCGGCGGCCGGCTCAGCGAAGGACTGATCGCGACGCTGGTGTGGGGGCTCGTGGGCATCGTGGCGCAGCAGATCGGGGCGCTGATCGTCCGGGCGCTGTTCCGCGTCGACGTGTCGGCGCTGATGGCCGGGGAGTCCCTCGAGCCGTCCGCCGTGCTCCTCGGCGCGACGCAGGCCACGATCGGCCTGATCACCGCCGTCGCCGTGATCTGACCCCCGTCGGCCCGGACCGCGGACGCCTACCGGAGCCGCTGCGGGACGTCGAAGGTGGCGCAGACGGCCCGCCAGACGTCCTTGGCACCGACCCCGTCGGCCAGCGCCTGCTCGATCGTGCGACCGCCCAGCTCGGCCATGACGTAGTCCTTGGCCACGCTCTCGGCGTAGCCCTCGCCGAACTGCTGGTTCATCCGATCCCAGAAAACCGTTAGTCGCACGGACCCAAAGCTATCCTCTGTGTCGTCGGCGGCCGATTCGGTCGGTGGTGCGATGCACACTGGCAAGATGACCCCGATCGACCGCTTCTCAGCCCCGACCCGGGCCTGGTTCACCGGGGCCTTCGCCGCGCCCACGGCGGCCCAGACGGGCGCCTGGGAGGCGATCGCCCGGGGTGATAACACGCTGGTGGTGGCGCCCACCGGGTCGGGCAAGACCCTCGCCGCCTTCCTGTGGTCGCTAGACCGGCTGGCCTCCACGCCGCCGCCGGAAGATCCCAGGCGACGCTGCCGCGTGCTCTACGTCTCCCCGCTCAAGGCCCTCGCCGTCGACATCGAGCGCAACCTGCGGGCCCCGCTGACCGGGCTGCGGCAGACCGCGCGGCGGCTGGGGCTGGACGAGCCGGACATCAGCGTCGCCGTACGCTCCGGTGACACGCCCGCCGACGAGCGCCGCCGGTTCGCGACCAGGCCGTCCGACATTCTGATCACGACGCCGGAGTCGCTGTTCCTCATCCTGACCTCCCAGGCGCGCGACGCGCTGCGCGGGGTCGAGACGGTGATCGTGGATGAGGTGCACGCGGTCGCGGGGACCAAGCGCGGCGCCCACCTGGCGCTGTCCCTGGAGCGGCTCGACGCGCTGCTGGAGCGTCCCGCGCAGCGGATCGGGTTGTCGGCGACGGTGCGCCCGGTGACCGAGGTGGCCACGTTCCTGGGCGGCGTACGGTCGGCCACGGTGGTGCAGCCGCCGCATGAGAAGGAGGTGGAGCTCCAGGTCTCGGTGCCGGTCGAGGACATGGCCGAGCTCCCTCCGGACCCGCGCGCCGAGGACGAGTCCCCGCTGCGGGGGCGCAACATCTGGCCGCATGTCGAGGACGCCGTCCTCGACCTGATCGACGCACACCGCTCGACCATCGTGTTCGCCAACTCCCGGCGGCTGGCCGAGCGGCTGAGCGGGCGGCTGAATGAGCTGGCCTGGGAGAGGCAGAACGGCGAGGCGCTGCCGCAGGACTCCTCCCCCGCGGAAATGATGGCGCAGGCGGGGGTGGCCCGGGGCGCGCCGGCCGACGTCGTGCGCGCGCACCACGGCTCGGTGTCGAAGGAGGAGCGGGCCGGCATCGAGGAGTCGCTGAAGGCAGGCCGGCTGCCAGCCGTCGTGGCGACCTCCAGCCTGGAGCTCGGCATCGACATGGGCGCCGTGGACCTGGTCGTGCAGGTCGAGTCGCCGCCGTCGGTGGCGGCCGGGCTGCAGCGGATCGGCCGGGCCGGGCACCAGGTGGGAGCCGTCTCCAAGGGCGTGATCTTCCCGAAGTACCGCGGCGACCTGGTCCAGACGGCGGTCGTGGCCGAGCGGATGCGCGACGGCCAGATCGAGGAGCTGCGGTATCCGCGCAACCCCCTGGACGTGCTGGCCCAGCAGATCGTGGCGATGACCGCGATGGACGAGTGGCCGGTCGACGAGCTGGAGACGCTCGTACGCCGGGCCGCGCCGTTCGCGACGCTGCCCCGGTCGGTTCTGGAGGCGACCCTCGACATGCTCGCGGGGCGGTACCCCAGCGACGAGTTCGGCGAGCTGCGGCCGCGGCTGGTGTGGGACCGGGTGGCCGGGGTGCTGCGCGGCCGGCCCGGCGGGCAGCGGCTGGCCGTGACCAGCGGCGGCACGATCCCGGATCGCGGGCTGTTCGGCGTGTTCCTCGTCGGCGAGAAGTCCTCGCGGGTCGGCGAGCTCGACGAGGAGATGGTGTACGAGTCGCGGGTCGGCGACGTGTTCGTGCTGGGCGCGAGCTCGTGGCGGATCGAGGACATCACGCCGGACCGGGTGCTGGTCTCCCCTGCGCCGGGGCAGCCGGGCAAGCTGCCGTTCTGGCACGGTGACGCGCCGGGGCGGCCGGCGGAGCTGGGCCGGGCGCTGGGGGCGTTCAGCCGTGACCTGTCCGCGCTCGAGCCGGACCGGGCCCGGGCGCGGTTGCGGGAGACCGGCCTGGACGACTGGGCGGCGGGCAACCTCCTCGCGTACCTCGCGGAGCAGCGGGAGGCCACCGGCTACGTCCCCGACGACCGGACGCTGGTCGTGGAGCGGTTCCGCGACGAGCTCGGCGACTGGCGGGTGGTGGTGCACTCGCCGTTCGGGGCGCGGGTGCACGCGCCGTGGGCCCTCGCCATGGCCGCGCGGCTGCGGGAGCGGTACGGCATGGAGGCCCAGGCGGTGCACTCCGACGACGGCATCGTGCTGCGAGTACCCGACACCGGAGCGTCGTTCGACGAGACCGGGGCGGGTCCGCCGGCGGGCGACCTGGCGGTGTTCGACCCGGAGGAGATCGAGCGGATCGTCACCGACGAGCTGGGCAACTCCGCGCTGTTCGCGTCCCGGTTCCGGGAGTGCGCGGCGCGGGCGCTGCTGCTGCCGCGCCGGAATCCGGGCCGGCGCATGCCACTGTGGCAGCAGCGGCAGCGGGCCGCGCAGCTGCTGTCGGTGGCGAGCCGCTATCCCTCGTTCCCGATCGTGCTGGAGACGGTGCGCGAGTGCCTGCAGGACGTCTTCGACGTGCCGGGCCTCGTCGCGCTGATGCGGGAGCTGGCGAGCCGGAAGGCGCGGCTCGTCGAGGTCGAGACGCCGGTGCCGTCGCCGTACGCGCGGTCGCTGCTGTTCGGGTACGTCGGCGCGTTCATGTACGAGGGGGACGCCCCGCTCGCCGAGCGGCGCGCGCAGGCCCTGGCGCTGGACTCGACGCTGCTGGCGGAGCTGCTGGGCCAGGCGGACCTGCGGGAGCTGCTCGACCCGGAGGTGGTCGCGGAGGCCGACCGCGAGCTGCGGCGGCTGGTCCCCGACCGGCACGCCCGCGACGCCGAGGGCGCGGCCGACCTGTTGCGGGAGCTCGGCCCGCTCGGCACCGACGAGCTCCTCGAGCGCGGCGTCGACCCGCGTTGGCTGGTCGAACTGGAGGACGCCCGCCGGGCCATCCGGGTGCGGATCGGCGGCCTGGAGCGCTGGGCCGCGATCGAGGACGCCGCCCGGCTCCGCGACGCGCTCGGCGTCCCGCTGCCCGTGGGGATCCCGGAGGCGTTCCTGGAGCCTGTGGCCGACCCGCTGGCCGACCTGCTGAGCCGGCACGCCCGTACGCACGGGCCCTTCCACGCGGCAGGCGTGGCGGCGCGGTTCGGGCTGGGCGTCGCGGTGGTCACCGACGGGCTGCGGCGGCTCGCCGCGGCGGGCCGGGTGGCCGAGGGCGACTTCACCCCCGGAGAGCGGGGCACGGAGTGGTGCGACGTGGGCGTGCTGCGGATGCTGCGCCGCCGCTCGCTGGCCCGGCTGCGGGCCGAGGTCGAGCCGTCGCCGCCGGAGGCCCTCGCCCGGTTCCTGCCGGCGTGGCACGGGATCACGGCGCGCTCGGGTCCGCGGGGCATCGACGCGCTCGTGCACGCGATCGAGCAGTTGCAGGGCGCGGCGGTGCCCGCCTCGGCCCTGGAGTCGCTGGTCCTGCCCGCACGCGTGCCCGGCTACCACCCCGCGATGCTGGACGAGCTGACCGCCTCGGGCGAGGTCGTGTGGGTCGGCCAGGGCGGGCTGCCGGGCGGGGACGGCTGGGTGTCCCTGTACCTCGCGGACACGGCTCCGCTGCTGATGCCCGAACCCGCCGAGATCACGCTGACGCCGCTGCACGAACGCGTGCTGGAGGCGCTGTCCGACGGCGGCGCGGTGTTCTTCCGCACGCTGTCGGACCGCGTCGGATCCCTCAACGACCAGGAGCTGGTCACCGTGCTGTGGGACCTGGTCTGGGCGGGACGGCTCACGAACGACACCCTCGCCCCGCTGCGCGCCCGGCTCGGCTCCACCCGCACGATGCACCGGTCCCGGACGCGGCGGCGGCCCGCGATGCCCTCACGCACCGGGCCGCCGACGGTCGCGGGCCGCTGGTGGCTCCTGCCCGAGCCGGAGACCGACGCCACCCGGCGCGCGCACGCGCAGGCCGAGACGCTCCTCGACCGGTACGGCGTCGTGATCCGCGGGGCCGTCATGGCCGAGCGGACGCCGGGCGGCTTCGCGGCGGTGTACCCGGTGCTGCGGGCGTTCGAGGAGTCCGGGCGGTGCCGGCGCGGCTACTTCGTCGAGGGCCTGGGCGCGGCCCAGTTCGCGCTGCCCGGCGCGGTGGACCGGCTGCGGGCGATGCGGCCCGACGCCGACGCGCCGCGGGCCGTGGTGCTGGCGGCGACCGACCCGGCGAACCCGTACGGCGCGGCCCTGCCCTGGCCGGAACGGGCCGGCGAGGTGGCGAGTGGGCACAAACCCGGCCGCAAGGCCGGAGCGCTCGTCGTGCTGGTCGACGGCCGGCTGACGCTGTACGTCGAGCGCGGCGGCAAGACGCTGCTGTCCTGGGGTGAGGAAGATCCACAGCCCGCCGTGGACGCGCTGGCCCTGGCGGTACGGGAGGGCGTGCTCGGCAAGCTCACCGTCGAACGCGCCGACGGCGAGTCGATCGTCGACTCCCCGCTCGCGGCCGCGCTCGAGGCCGCCGGGTTCCACCCGACCCCGCGCGGCCTCCGTCTACGAGGCTGACCGCCCGGCCACGCGGGACCAGCGGACCCATCCATCCCGCTCCACGGCCTCCGTCTGCCCGGGGCACCCGGCGGGCAGGCGACGCAGCCGCGGAGCCGCCGCCTCGATCCGCCGCTCGCGGGGCCGACCGCCCGGCGACACCGGAGCGGCGGAGCCCTACGCCCGTTCCCGGGAGGTCCGCGGCGTCGGTCAGGCGCAGTGGGTCCAGCCGCTGGTCCACGTGTCCGTCGGGGAGGAGCCGCCCCAGCGGACGCATCGGCCCTTGGCGGGGAGCCGCACCGGCCCGGCGTAGAACGGGTTGGTCGCCGACCTGGAATTCTGCCCGCCGTCCTTGACGGCCAGCGACGCGGTCATGGCGGGCCGGTCGCCGTTCGACTTGGGGACCATCGTGACGACGCAGTTCGCGCCGTTGCCGTCGTTGTACAGCAGGTAGGCCGTTGCCGTGCCGAGCCCGTGGCGGTCGATCTCGTGGAACCCGCCGCCGCACAGGCCCTCGGGGGTGAAGGGGTTGGCCTTGGCGGTCTTCTTCGCGGTCGGCGCGTGGGAGGTCGGCGATCTCCTGTGCGTCGGCCGGTGCGACGGCAGATGCGACGTCCGCCGCTTAGTGGGGTGCTTCTTGACGCTCGGGCTGGCCTCGGCCGCGACCTGCTGGTCGCCGCCGGACTTCATCGTCGCCCACACGACGCCGCCACCGAGGAGCAGGACGCCGACAACGACCGCGGCGATGACGCCTCCCCCGCCGCCCCTCCTCGGCGCCGGCTCCCGGCCGTACGCCGGCGGAGGTGGTGCCACAGGTGGGAGGTTGTAGGTGCCGCCGTCGGACGGGCGGTAGCCCCGCGGCGGTGGCCCGGCGGGCCCCTGTTCGTACGCGGGCATGCGCCGGGTCGGCGGGTTCGGAGCGGCTGCGGGCATCCGCGCCGTGCCACCGCCCGGCGGACCGGCCGGGGGCAGCACCTCCGTGGCACCCCCGGGCCGGCCGGCCGGCGGGATCACCTCGGTCGCGCCGCCCGGAGGCGGCACTTCGGCCGCACCGCCGGATCGGCCGGCCGGCGGGAGCAGGTCCGTGGCACCGCCGGGGACGGGCACGCGCGGATCCGCGGACGCCGACGGCCCGCCGGGCGTCCCGAGGATCACGGGGCCGCCCTGGCCCATCAGCGCGTCCATGAGCTGGCGGGCGGTCGGCCGCCGCGCCGGGTCCTTGCCGAGGCAGGCGCCCACGATGTCCCGCAGCCGTCCGTCCAGGGCGCCGAGGTCGGGCTCCTCGTGGAGGATGCGGTGGATCACCGTGGGGATGGACTTCTTGCCGAACGCCGGGGTCCCCGAGGCAGCGCACACGATCGTGACGCCCCACGCGAACATGTCGGTCGCCGGGCCGACGCGCCCCTCGGTGAGCTGCTCGGGCGCCATGAACGCGGGCGTCCCGACGACCTGGCTGGCGGCGGTCATGTTGGTCGCGTCGAGGGCGCGGGCGATGCCGAAGTCGATCACTACGGGGCCGTCCGGGCCCATGAGGACGTTCCCGGGTTTGAAATCACGGTGGACCACGCCCGCCTGGTGAATGGCCGCGAGCGCGGTGGCGGTGTTGATCGCCAGCCGGTCGAGGGCGGCGCCCTGGCGGGGCCCCTCCTGCTTGAGCTGCTGCTGCAGCGAGGGGCCGGGGACGTACTCGCTCACGATGTACGGCCGGTCGTCGGCCATGCCCGTGTGCAGGACCTGCGCGGTGCAGAACCGGGCGACCCGCTTGGTGACCTCGACCTCGCGGAGGAACCGGGAGCGGGCCCCGGCGTCCTCCATCAGCTGGGCGTGCAGGACCTTGATGGCGACGGATCCGGTGGCGCCGCGGCCGAGGTAGACGATGCCCTGGCCGCCCTCGCCGAGCCGCCCGGTGACCTCGTAAGCCCCCAGCCGCCGGGGATCCCCGTTGTTGAGCGGCTGGACATTCGGCACGGCGCCTCCCGATAGATCAATAGGGACGCCGCAGAACCTATCAACGTGGCTGGAACGATCCGTACGCGATGGCGGAACTCCTCCGTCAGGTGACCCGGGGTGACTGCTCGAACACTCAGGCGGGTGAGGCGGAGAAGACGTCGTCCCGGGCGCGGTCGAGGGCGGCGAGCAGCGCGCCGCGCAGGACGGGATTGCCGTCGACGCGGGTGAGGGCGACCCGCGGCCGGGTGGGGCAGATCCGCCCGACGGCCTCCTCGATCAGCTCGGCGAGCCGGTCTCCGCCGGCCCGGCCCAGGTCACCGGAGATGACGACCAGTTCGGGGTCGAGCACGATGGTGACGGACGCGACGCCGTAGGCCAGGCGTGTGGCCAGCTCGCGCAGGAACCTGTCCCCGGTCTCGCCCGCGTGTACGGCCGCCTGCACGCACTCGGTGGCCGTCGGGCCGGCGAAGCCGTGCTCGGCGGCGAGGTCACGGACGGCGTCGGCGCCCACCAGGGCGCCCAGACCGCCCGCCAAAGCCGGCATCCCCCAGGTGAGCGACTCGGTGTCCTTCTCGGGCAGCGGCGCACCCGGGACGGGCAGGTAGCCGATCTCCCCGGCGCCGCCGGAGACACCCCGGTGCAGGCGGCCGCCGAGCATGACGGCCAGGCCGAGACCGCGGGCCGCCCACAGCAGGGCGAAGTCGTCGGTGTCGCGGGCGGCGCCGTCGGCCTTCTCGGCGAGCGCGGCGAGGTTGACGTCGTTCTCGATGGTGACGGGCAGCCGCAGGTCTCGCCGGAGCGCCTCGAGGATGCCCGCGTGCCAGTGCGGCAGGTCGAAGATGAACTCGACGTCGCCGGTGCGCGGGTCGACGACGCCGGGGGTGCCGAGGACGAGCGCATTCAGCTTGGCGAGCGGGATCTTGGCGGACCGGCAGGCCTTCACGACGGCGCTGTGGATGACGGAGACGGGGTCGTCCGCGCCGTTCGGGTCGACGGTCACCTCGGCGACGGCGTTGCCCGCGATGTCGGCGATCGCGGCGGTGACGGTGTTCGGCCCGATGTCCAGCCCGGCGACGTACGCGCTGGAGGGGACGACGGCATAGAGGGCGGCGTTGGGTCCGCGGCCGCCGGCCTGCTCGCCGACCACGGCGACGAGGCCGCGTTCCTCCAGCCGCGCCAGCAGCTGGGAGGCGGTCACCTTGGACAGTCCCGTGTGCTGGCCGATCTGGGCGCGGGTGAGCGGGCCGGAGCTGACCAGCAGATCGAGCGCGGAGCGGTCATTCAGCTCGCGCAACAGTCTGGGTGTCCCCGGGCGAGTCGCCATTCCGGCCGCCTTCCGTCTCGATCCGCTAACGGTTCGATGTAATTGGAAACTTTATTGCTAGTTTAGCCGCAAGAGTGGACCATACTGCCCGCGGCTCACTGCGGAGCCCGCAGGAGGACCCAATTCGCGACTGTAGGCATGCACCCGCACTGACCGCGCGGACATGCCGTGACCGGCCGTGCGGCCGCCCGGCCACATCGGGGCGCACCGAAGGGAGTTCCACTGTGAGAGTCATCGACGTGAGTTCCACCCTGCGTTTCGCCACGGCCGCCACCGCGGCGGCGTCGTTGGTCCTCGCCGCGGCGTGCGAGTCCAACGGGCACAGCCTGCCGGCCGGCGCGGTGGACCGGATCGTCGTCTGGCAGATGGGCGAGGGCAGCCCCGAGCAGACCCAGTTCCTGGACGGGGTGAAGGCCGAGTTCGGGCGTACGCACCCGAAGACCCAGGTGCAGGTGGAGTACATCCCCTGGCCGCAGGCGACCCAGAAGTTCCAGACCGCGATCGCCGGCGGGTCGGGCCCCGACGTGACCGAGGTCGGCAACACGGACATACGGTCCTGGGTCCAGCAGGGCGCCTTCGCCGACATCAGCGCGAAGCTGTCGCACTGGGCCGAAGGCCGCGACCTCAGTCCGGGAGCGCTCGCCAACGACCAGGTCGACGGCAAGACGTACGCCGTTCCCTGGTACGGCGGCGTCCGGGCCGTGTGGTACCGCAAGGACTGGTTCCGCGACCTGCACCTGCAGCCGCCGACGTCCTGGGCCCAGCTCGTGGACGCGGCGCGCAGGATCCAGCAGGCCAAGGGCGTGCCCGGCATCGCCGCGCCGAGTGACTTCACCAACGGCATCCTCAGCTTCGTCTGGGCGAACGGCGGGGACGTCGCCGCGAAGCAGAACGGCCGATGGGCCGGCACCCTCGACCAGCCTCAGGCCAGGGAGGCGATCGAGTTCTACTCCGGGCTGGTCTCCAAGGAGAAGGTCGCACCGGATGCCTACGTCGGCAAGAACGAGTTGCAGGGACCGCAGCAGGACTTCGCACTCGGCCGGGTCGGGATGTACATGGACGGCAGTTGGGCGCTCCCCCAGCTGAAGAAGATCAACAAGAAGGCCGCCGCCGACTGGGGGGTGTTCCCCATCCCCGGCCGGAACGGCGGCCTGGCGCCGGTCTTCTCCGGAGGGTCCGACCTCGCCGTCTGGAACGACAGCCGTCACAAGGACGCCGCGTTCGACTACCTGACCGTCCTGGACAGCAAGCGGAACGCACAGGCGTTCGCGGCGACGCTGAAGTTCCTGCCACAGTTCGCCGACGTGCTGCGCGGCGACTCCTACCAGCACGACCCGATCATGGGGCCGTTCGCGCGAGCCGCGGCGGCAGGCGTCAGGTTCACGCCGGCCAGCCGGGGCTGGGCCGACTACGAGGGCGCCAAGAAGGTCCTGCCGAACGCCGTCAAGGCCATCATGCAGGGCGCACCCGCCGACCAGGAACTGAAGAAGGCGGACGAGCAGGCCGGCTCCCTGCTCAACCAGTGAGACGAGCGACCGTGCCCTGCCCGACCAGTGATCCGACCCGACCAGCGAGGTGGCCATGATCGACACGGCCGAGGAGGAGGTCAGGGGAGGCGTCCGCGGGTCGCCGGGCCCCGGCTCCCGCACCGGCCCCGTACGCCGTCGCGTCCGGCTCGGGCCGTACCTGCTCATCCTGCCGTCGCTCGTCGTGATCGGTGCGCTGCTGGTCTGGCCCGTGCTCCAGATCGGCCGGATGTCGTTCCAGAACGTCGGCGTGCGCCAACTGCGCGGCCGGCCCGCCGAGAACGTCGGGCTGGCCAACTACCGGCAGGTGCTCGGCGACGACCTGTTCTGGACCGCCCTGCGGCACACGCTCCTCTTCGCGGCCGTCGCCGTCACGGCGACGCTGATCACCGGCACGCTCACCGGTCTGCTGCTCAGCCGCCTGGGCCACCGAATGTCGGCGCTGGTCACCGGCGGGATCATGGTCGCCTGGGCGACGCCGCCCGTCACGGCCGCGGTCGTCTTCTCATGGCTGTTCGGCACGACCGGCGGGCTGGTGGACTGGTTCCTCGATCTGCTGCCGGACTCGCTGGTGGGGTCGGGCTGGCAGGGCTACAACTGGTTCGCCCGGCCGCTCCCGACCTATACGGTGCTGACGCTCTGCGTCGTGTGGATGTCGTTCCCGTTCATCGCCGTGTCGGTGCTGGCCGGGCTGCGGAGCGTGCCCGACGAGCTCTACCAGGCGGCGCGCGTCGACGGCTCGAACGCCTGGCAGCGCTTCTGGAAGATCACCTTCCCGCTGCTGCGGCCGATCTTCGGCGTCCTGCTGACGCTCTCGGTGATCTGGGACTTCCGCGTCTTCACCCAGTTGTTCGTGCTGTCCGGCCTGGCCAATCGTGACGCGTTCAACCTGTCCCTGTACGGCTACTCCGAGGCGTTCGGTTCCCTCAACGCCAAGTACGGCCTGGGCTCGGCGATCGCGGTGATCCTCACGCTGATCGTCCTGGTCGTCACGGCCGTCCACGTCCGCACGATCGTCCGCCAGGAGGGCGCCGCGTGAACTCTCGACTGCGGCGGGCGGTGCTGAACGCGCTGGGCCTCGGCGTCTTCGTCGTGGCCGTGTTCCCGGTCTGCTGGATGGTGTCCACGGCGTTCAAGCCGAACGACGAGATCTTCGCCACGACGCCGCACCCGCTGCCGGGCCATCCGACCCTTCGCCACTTCGACACCGTGGTGACCGGGGACGTCGCCGGCGTGCCGTTCTGGCACTACTTCGCCAACAGCGCCATCGTGGCCACCACGACGGTGGCCGTTTCGGGGCTGCTGGCGCTGCTGGCCGCCACGGCGGTGGCACGCTTCCGGTTCCGGTTCCGCACCGGCTTTCTCATCCTGCTCCTCGTCGTGCAGATGGTCCCGGCCGAGGCCCTGGTCATCCCGCTGTTCACGGACCTGGCACGCCTGGACCTGCTGAACAGCCTCGCCGGCCTGGTCGCCGTCTACGTCGGATTCGCGCTGCCGTTCGGCATCTGGATGCTGCGCGGGTTCGTCGCGGCGGTGCCCAGGGAACTGGAGGAGGCGGCGGCGCTCGACGGCGCGGGGCCGGTGCGGACCTTCTTCCGCGTCGTTCTCCCGCTCGTCGCGCCCGGCCTGATCGCTACCAGCATCTTCTCCTTCATCACCGCCTGGAACGAGTTCCTCTTCGCCTACACGTTCCTTAAAGATCAGGACAAAGCGACCTTGCCCATCATGTTGCAGTTCTTCTTCGGCCGTTCCGGCAATGATTGGGGGCCGATCATGGCGGCGTCCACGCTGCTCACCGTCCCGGTCATCGGGTTCTTCCTGCTCGTGCACCGTCGCCTGGTCGTGTCGGGCCTGACGGCCGGGGCGGTGAGGGGATGACCCGCGACCCGTCTCTCGAGCGCCTCGTCAACGCCACCCTGTTGGTGCCCTTCCCCGGGGCGACGGCACCGCGCTGGGTCCTGGAGGGCCTGGAGCGGGGCCTGAGCGGCGTGACGCTGTTCGCCATCAACGGCAACGTGCCGGGCTCCGCCGAGCTCGCCGAGCTGACCGCGCGGCTGCGCCGGCACGGCGATCCGCTCATCTCCATCGACGAGGAGGGCGGCGACGTCACGCGGCTGGCCCACGCGACCGGCAGCCCGTACCCCGGGAGCGCGGCGCTCGGCGCCCTCGACGACCCGGCGACCACCCGGCGGGTGCACCGTTCGCTGGGCGCGGAGTTGCGCGAGGTCGGGGTCAACTTCGACTTCGCCCCCTCCGCGGACGTCAACACGGCCGACGACAATCCGGTCATCGGCACCCGGGCGTTCGGCTCCGAACCCGGCCTCGTCGCGCGGCATGTCACGGCCGCCGTGACGGGCCTGCAGGAGGCCGGCGTGGCCGCCTGCGCCAAGCACTTCCCCGGCCACGGCGCCACCTCCCAGGACTCCCACCTGGAGATCCCGACGGTGCGCGCGGACCTGCCGCTGCTCGAGCGGCGCGAGCTGGTGCCGTTCCGCGCGGCCATCGACGCCGGTGTCGCCGCGATCATGACCGCTCATATCCGCGTCCCTGCCCTGACCGGCGCCGATCCGGCGACCCTGTCACCCGCGGCGATCACCGGGCTGCTGCGCGGCACCCTCGGGTACGACGGGCCGGTCGTCACCGACGCCCTGGACATGCGCGGGGTGAGCGACGCGATCGGGATCCCCGAGGCGGCCGTCCGCGCCCTCCTGGCCGGGGCGGACCTGCTGTGCCTGGGCTCGCGGGAGTACGAGGACAGTGTCGCGGCCATCCGCGACCACGTCCTGGCCGCCGTACGCGACGGGCGGCTGCCCGGCGAACGCCTGGAGGAGGCGGCGGGGCGCGTCACCGCCCTCAAGGCGTGGCTCGCGACCGCGGGTAGCGCCGAGGTCGACCGCGCGGCCGGACTGCAGGCCGCCCGCCGGGCGATCCGGATCACCGGCAGTCCCTCGGTCTCCCCCGGCCCCTTCGTCGTCGAGATCCAGGCGCCGTCGAACATCGCGGTCGGGCCGGTCCCCTGGGGTTTCGGGCCCTGGGTGACGGACACGGTCCCTGTGGAGGCCGGCGACGCCGACGCACGAGGCCTGTTGGAACGTGCCGATGGCCGATCGCTCGTCATCGTCGTCCGGGACGCGCACCGGTACGCCGGGCACCGGGCCCTGGTCTCGACACTGCTGGCGGCCCGCCCCGACGCCGTCCTGGTGGAGATGGGACTGCCGGTCTGGCGGCCGGAGGGCGTCGCGTACGTCGCGACCTACGGGGCGACACGCGCCAACGCGCGCGCCGCCGCCGAGGTGATCGGCCTGCTCCAGCCCGTGTCCGGCGACGCGCTCACGTGAGCGCGGGGTGCCGGTCGGGTGACTTCAGCGACCGAAAACAAGGGGGTCGCGGGGAAAAACACCCGAACGCCGATCGGAAAACCTGGGCACCAGGCGTGATCAGTTCTGGCGAGGCGGGATAATCAGAGCATGCGATTGTCCGCCCGGGTCGATTACGCGCTGCGCGCGTCCGCCGAGTTGGCCGTCGGCGGCGAACGCCCCGTGACGGCCGTCCAGCTGGCCGAGGCTCAACAGATTCCCCCGAAGTTCCTGGAGAACATCCTCAGCCAGCTGCGCCGTTCGGGTCTCATCCGCAGCCAGCGCGGGCCGGAGGGCGGCTACTGGCTCGCCCGGCCGGCGGACCAGATCTCGCTGGCCGACATCATCCGGGCGATCGACGGCCCGCTCGTCGGCGTACGCGGGGAGCGACCGGAGCACCTGGGCTACGAAGGGCCGGCGCGCGCGCTGCAGACCGTCTGGATCGCGCTGCGGGCGAGTGAGCGGGCCATCCTGGAGCAGGTCACCCTGGCCGACGTGGCCTCCGGTGAGCTGCCCCCGGCCGTGCACAAACTGACCGAGGACCCCGCCGCCTGGGACTCCCCCGCCTTCCGGAACTGAGGCGGCCGGACCAGGGGGCGCGATGCCGGAGGGAGACGTCGTCTGGGCGGCCGCGAAGCGGCTGCACGAGGCGCTCGCCGGACGGGTGCTGACGCGCAGCGACTTCCGGGTACCCCGGTACGCCGCGACCGACCTGACCGGTCGCCCGGTCCTTGAGGCGGTCTCCCGGGGCAAGCACCTGCTGATCCGGGTCGAGGGCGACATCACCGTGCACACGCACCTGCGCATGGAGGGGGCCTGGCGGATCCGGCCGGCCGGCGCGCCGCCGCCCCGGGACCACCGGCTGCGGCTGGTCCTGGAGAACGCCGAATGGCAGGCGCTCGGGTTCTCCCTCGGCGTCGTGGAAGTGGTGCGCACCTCGCGAGAGGATCGCGTCGTCGGCCATCTCGGGCCGGATCTGCTCGGCCCTGACTGGGATCCGGCCGAGGCGGTGTGGAGGCTGCGCGAACAGCCCGAGCGAGCGATCGGTGAAGCGCTGCTGGACCAGACGCGGCTCGCCGGCATCGGCAACCTCTACAAGGCCGAGGCGCTGTTCCTGCGCGGCGTCGATCCGTGGTGCCCCGCCGGCGAGGTCCCCGACCTGGAGGGCCTGGTGGAGCTGGCCCGCCGGCTGATCGACGCCAACAAGGATCACCTGGACCAGATCACGACGGGCGTGCGCCGCCGCGGCCGCGAGAACTGGGTGTACGGCCGCGCCGGCCGGCAGTGCCGGCGCTGCGGCACGCGGATCCGGCGTGCGGACCAGGGTGACCGGCCCGAGGAGCGGATCACCTTCTGGTGTCCCTCGTGCCAGCCGTCCCCGGGGTCCTGAGAAGGTCACGGCAGCGGAGGGTCCTCCGCTGCCATGAGGTTCCGCGTCGAGACGCTGCGCGCTCAGCGCTGAGCCGCGAACATCCAGTGCTGCTTCTCGAGGTCCTGCGTGATCTCGATCAGCAGGTCCTGGGTGACGAGGTCCGACTCGTCCGTGGTCTCGATACGGGCGCGGAACCGCTGGATCATCTCGGCGAGGATGTCGGTGATCGCGGCGACCACCTTGTCATCGGGCAGGTACCCGGCGTCCACCTGGTGGACCTTGGTCCTCTCGGCCACCGTGCGCGCCCGGCCGTCCGGGTTGACCCCGATCGCGACCGCTCGCTCGGCCACCGTGTCCGCGTGTTCGCGGGCGAGGTCGACGACCTCGTCGAGT
>JBJMIW010000478.1:0-9518 GCA_045806665.1 Actinoallomurus sp. | reverse complement strand
GCGTGTTTCATAAGTGGATCTTGATATGTCAAGATCCACTTATGAAACACGCGCTAGCCGAAAGTTGGCGCTTCGAGCCCGAGTCCGGCTCCTACACCCAGATCTACCTCGCCGACCCCAACGTGCCGGTCGAGCGCATACTCCAGGCCCCCGCTGCGCCGCTGTCAGCCGACAAGCTGCGTGCCGCGTTGCAGGCAACCCAGCGGGTGAAGGTGGCCGAGCGAACCCTCTAAAGCCCGCAAGCAGGCGGTGTCGATGCCCTTGCGGACGATGCGCGGGACGACAATGCGGCACACTTGATCAGGCGTGGACAACGATGGGGTCAGCGGGCCGCCGTGGCGGCTGCGTCGATGATGCTCGTGGCGGACGGCGGTCGAGTCCAGGGCGGCCTTGGTGTCGTGCTCGCGGAGCATGCGCATGACGGTCGCGGCCGGGGGATGCCGCCCTTTGCGCTTGCCAGTGGTGATGACCAGGCGGAAGGCGATGTCGCGCAGGCTCATCCCCTGGTCGCGCAGGTGCAGTGCCATGGACAGCATGGCGTCGTCGTAACGGCCGCGCCGCCGATGGTCTTGCCGCGTTTGCGGGCTGACTCGTGGCCTTCCAGGGTCCGGTCGCGGGTGTACTCGCGTTCCATGCCCCACAGGGCGGCCAGCACGGTGAACACCACCCCGGACGGGTCGTGGGAGCCCTGCAGTTCGCCGGTGAGGAACTCCAGGCCGATGCCGGAGGCCTTGAGCTGTTCGGCCGGCGCCGCCAGTTCGATGCCGCGGCCGAGCCGCTTGTGCTCGTGCACGACGAGGGTGACCGCGCCCCCGGACGCCTGCATTTCTTGGGCGAGGGCGACGGCCTTGTTGAGTTCCGGACGGCTCGTGGCGCGGATGGAGATCTTCGAGGAGAGCACCCGGCTGCTGGCCAGCCCCCTCGCCAGCCCCGACACTCCGGCGACCTGGAGAGGTGGACACTCCACCGGCTCCGCCATAGCGCCCTGACCCACGACGCGGAAGACGGCGCCTCAACACCGATGCCGCATCCTCGCCGAAGGGGCTGTGAGTGAGCCCCCTGCGGGGCTGCCGATCCCGTTGATCGCGGCCGGGGTGGTCGGCCTGCACCAGCTGCCTGGCCGATAGTCAGTGCGGTCGGCGCAGTCCTGCGATGAGGAGCTCGACCAGTCGACGTACGTCGTAGCGGGGGTCGCTGTCCGCGCCGATGCAGAGGTTCCCCACGCCGCGCATGAGCTCGTACGCCTCCACGTCGGACCGAATCTCGCCAGAAGCGGCTGCAGCGTCGAGCAACTGGGTGCACACGGGCACGAGGCGGTCGAGAAAGTAGGCGTGCAGCGCGTCGAAGCCGGTGTCGTCGGACCGCAGCACGGCAGCGAGTCCGTGCTTGGTGACCAGGAAATCGACGAAGAGGTTGATCCATTGCCCCAGCGCAGTGTGAGGAGTTGAGCAGGTCGCCAGCAGGGCCGGCCCGGCCTCGGCGCAGGCGTCGACCTGGTGCCGGTAGACGGCGATGATCAGATCCGCTCGCGTCGGGAAGTGGCGGTAGATCGTGCCCAGCCCGACGCCGGCCTTGGCCGCGATGTCGCGTACCGGTGCTTCCACGCCCGACGCGACGAAGACCGCGGCGGCCGCGTCGAGCAGAGCCTCCTTGTTGCGCCGGGCGTCCTTCCGCTTGGACTCTGCGCGCCCTGCCCCCTCGTCGCTGTCGCTCACTGCGCCGCTCCCTCCGCTACCGCATCTTGCCAAAGCGGAACGATGTTCCGTATTGTTAAACGGAACGAGGTTCCGTTGCTCATGATGCCAGAGCAAGGGACCGGCAACCACTCCACGCGTTGCCGCCACGCTTCACCCCGCAATGGAGGAAACACGGTCATGCAGTACCGCACCTTGGGCCGCACCGGTGTGCAGGTCAGTTCCCTCGCGCTCGGCGCGATGAACTTCGGCAAGATCGGCCGCACTACCCAAGACGAGGTCACCGCCATCGTCGACGCCGCCCTGGAAGCAGGAATCAACCTCATCGATACCGCCGATGTGTACAGCGGCGGTGAGTCGGAAGAGATGGTCGGCAAAGCCATCGCCGGCCGCCGCGACGACATCGTGCTGGCCACGAAGGCGAGCCTGCCCATGGGCGACGAGCGCAACCATCAGGGCAGTTCGCGCCGCTGGCTGGTCACCGCGCTGGAGGGCAGCCTGCGCCGTCTCGGTGTTGACCACGTCGATCTCTACCAGATCCACCGGTGGGATCCGCGCACCAGCGACGAGGAGACGCTGTCGGCGCTGACCGACCTGCAGCGCGCGGGAAAGATCCGCTACTTCGGCTCCTCGACCTTCCCCGCCCATCGCATCGTGCAAGCCCAGTGGACCGCCCGCGAGTATCACCTGAGCCGTTACGTCACCGAACAGCCCAGCTATTCGATCCTGCAGCGCGGGATCGAGACCCACGTGCTGCCCGTGACCGAGCAGTACGGGCTCGGCGTGCTGGTGTGGAGCCCGCTGGCCTCGGGCTGGCTGTCAGGCGCGATCCGCGAGGGCCAGGCAGTCACGACGAACCGGTCCTCGTTCATGTCGCAGCGCTTTGACACGGCCATCCCCTCCAACCGGGCCAAGCTCGATGCCGTCGAACAGCTGGCCAAGGTCGCGGACGAGGCCGGCCTGACCATGGTCCAGCTCGCCCTTGGATTCGTGACCGCCCACCCCGGCGTGACCAGCGCGCTCATCGGCCCCCGCACGCTGGACCATCTGCACTCGCAGCTCGCCGCCGCAGACACCGTGCTCTCCACCGACGTACTCGACGCGATCGACGCGATCGTCGCCCCCGGTGTCGACCTGGCCGCGCACGAGAAGAACGACACTCCGCCCGCGCTACTCGACCCGTCACTGCGGCGCCGCTGATCGTCCGAGGGGCAGCGGCCACATCCTCTCCCGCCCATCCCGAGTCCGCGGGAATTACGCAGGTGCCCGGCGAGAAGGGGGCCTTCCTCCAACTCGCCGGCGCCCGCCGAGAGGGACGTATCGCAGCTCCTCGCGCGTGGACGCTACGTCTTCGTTGCAAACGACTGAGCGAATCAAGATCGCATCCTTCCGGAAACATGTTCCGCTTGAACCTCGGTGCGCGCCACAGTCAGCGTTGCCCCGGTGCGGAAAGGACCAACAGCCCCATGTCGCACACACCTCAGCCTCGTTTCGGGATCATGACCGCTCCCTCGCAGGTCGACTACCACGACGTCCTGCGCGTCTGGCGCGAGGCGGACACGATCCCGGAGATCGAGCATGCGTGGCTCTTCGATCACCTCATGCCGATCGGCGGCGCCCCGGACGGACCGACCTACGAGGGCTGGACGCTGCTGTCGGCCCTCGCCGCCCACACCCGACGACTGCGCCTCGGCGTGCTGGTGACCAGCAACCGGTTCCGACCGCCCGCGATGCTGGCCAAGATCGCCGCGACCGTCGACATCGTCTCCGGCGGACGGCTCGACTTCGGTATCGGCGCCGGCTCACGACCCGGCCACCCGCTGGCCCGGCGCGAGTACGAAGCACACGGCCTGCCCTTCCACGACGCCGCCCACGCTGTGGGGAGCCTCGCCGAAGCCTGCACGGTGATCCGGCGGTTGTGGACCGCGGCCGAACCGTTCGACTTCCACGGCACCTACCACCACCTCACCGGAGCGTTCGGCAACCCCAAACCCGCACAGCGCCCCCACCCGCCGGTCCTCATCGGCGGACGCTCGTCCGCGACGCTGCGCGTGGCCGCCGAGCACGCCGACCTGTGGAACATCCCCGGCGGCGACATCGACGACGCCGTCCGCCGCAGCGCACTGCTGGACCGCTACTGCGCCGACATCGGCCGCGACCCCGCCGCGGTCACCCGCTCGATCCACCTGTCCGTCTCCTACGACCAGCCCGGCATCACCCGGAACACGATCGGCGAAGCGACCGACGCCGGCTTCCAGCACATAATCCTCGGACTCTCGGCGCCCTACCCCGCCGATGTCGCACGGTGGGTCACCGACGAGCTCATATCGGCCTGAGCGCCGTCCCCTGCCCCAACCCGACGCTTCGGCAACTCGCGCCGCTGTTCGGCCCAACGGGGTCCCGTGCCGCAGATCGCGAGCAAGCTCGTCATCACCTCAGGGAAGAGAGAAGGCCACCGGCGCCCTCCTCATGTTCGGCTCGCTGCTGGTGGGCCCGGACGGCGACGTGCTGTTCGACGAGGCCCGCGTCCCCCGTGGAGGGCTTCTACCGCTGAGAGCGGCACGGAACCGGCTGCCGGGCCCAGCGGCGACCAATACGATCGGCTCGTGCTCAAGCCCGATTACCCGATCGTCACCGAGCGCCTCCACCTGCGCCCGTACACCGCCGAGGACTTCGACGCGCTGTACGACATCCAGTCGCGGCCCGAGGTCGCGCGTTACCTGTACTGGGAGGCCCGCGACCGCGACGAGGTCCGGCAGGCGCTGGAGATGAAGGCGCGGTTCTCGGTCCTCGCCGATGAGGGCGGGACCCTGCAGCTCGCGGTGGTCCTGCCGGAGTCCGGCGCGCTCGTCGGGGACGTCCTGCTGATGTGGACCAGCCGCCGGCACCGCCAGGGCGAGATCGGGTACGTCTTTCATCCCCACCACGGCGGCCGCGGCTACGCGACCGAGGCCACCGAGGTGATGCTCCGGCTGGGGTTCGAGGGGCTGGGCCTGCACCGCGTCGTCGGGCGCATCGACGGCCGCAACACCGCCTCGGCACGGGTACTCGAACGCCTCGGCATGCGCCGCGAGGCGCATCTGGTGCAGAACGAGATCGTGAAGGGCGAGTGGACCGACGAAGTGATCTACGCGATGCTCGAAGACGAGTGGCGGGCCCGCCAGGCCGGATAGCGCGGCGGGCGGGTCATCGGCACCCAGGACCTCACCGTACGGGGTCCATCCTGAACAGCGGTTCGGCGCCGCGATGAGCCGGCACGTCGGGGGCCAGGGCCGCCATCGGCCCAGGGTCCGTACCGGTGCGCTGTTCGAACGCCAGCAGGTGCCGCTTGCGGTCCAGGCCGCCGCCGTACCCGGTCAGGTCGCCGGAGGACCCGACGACACGGTGGCAGGGCACGATGATCCCGATCGGGTTCTTGCCGTTGGCCAGGCCGACGGCACGGGCGGCGGTGGGCCGGCCGATCCGCTCGGCGAGTTCGCCGTACGAGACGGTCTCCCCGAAGGGGATCTCTCGCAGCGCCGCCCAGACACGGCGCTGGAACGCCGTGCCGGTCAGCGCGAGCGGCAGGTCGAAGACGGTGCGCCGACCGGCGAAGTACTCCTCCAACTGGTCGATCGCCGCACCGAACAGTGCGGGATCGCGCTCGCCGAAGGTGTGCTCCTCGGGCCGGTACCGCTGCCGGTCCATGTACAGGCCGGTCAGGACGCCGTCGGCCGCCACGAGGGTCAGTGGGCCGACGGGGCTGTCCATCACCGTGTACGCGCGTTGGGACATCAAGGCTCCTTAAGGTCAGGCGGGCATCCGGTTGATGGCGTGCTCGCCGGTCGCCCACAGGTACTGCACGGCGTACGCGCGCCAGGGGCGCCAGGCCGCCGCGTGCCGGGTGAGGGCGGCGGGGGTGACCGGCAGGCCCAGGCTCCGCGCCGCGGTGCGCACGCCCAGGTCGGTCGGCGTGAACGCGTCCGGGTCGCCGAGCGCGCGCATCGCGATCATCTCGACGGTCCAGGGCCCTAGCCCCGGCAGCGCCGTCAGCAGCTCCCGCGCCCGGCCCCAGTCGCTGCCGGCGCCCAGGTCGATGGACCCGTCGGCCAGCGCGGCGATCAGCTTGGTCAGCGTCGTGCGGCGGGTACGCGGGTACGCTAGCGTCTCGGGATCCAACGTCGCGAGGGCGTCCATGCCGGGGAACAGATGCGTCAGGCCGCCCTCGGGGTCGTCGACGGTCTCGCCGTGGGCGGTGACCAGGCGAGCCGCGTGGGTACGGGCCGCCGCAGTGGACACCTGCTGGCCGAGCACGGCCCGTACCGCGAACTCGGCGGGGTCGACGGTGCGCGGTACGCGGCGGCCGGGGTCCTTGTCGACGTGCGCGGCCAGCAGCGGGTCGGCGCGCAGTAGGTCGTCCACGGCGACCGGGTCGGCGTCCAGGTCCAGCAGCCACCGGCAGCGGCTGATCGCGATGGACAGGTCCCGCAGGTCGGCCAGGTGCAGGCGGCAGGCGATGTGGTCGGGGGTCGGCCGCAGCGAGACGACGCCGTGGCCGTGTGGCAGGCGCAGGGTGCGCCGGTAGGCCCCGTCGCGCCACTCCTCGACGCCGGGCACCGCGGTCGCGGCCAGGTGCCCGAACAGGTTGTCCGGGCACAGCGGCGCGCGGAACGGCAGCCGCACCGACAGCGCCCCGGACGCGGCCGTGGGGTGCCCGCGGGCCACCCGGTCGCGCAGTTCCGTCGGGGACATCGCGAACACCTGCCGCACGGTGTCGTTGAACGCCCGGACGCTGGCGAACCCCGACGCGAACGCCACGTCGCTCATCGGCAGGGAACTGGTCTCGATCAGCAGACGGGCCGTCTGGGCGCGCTGGGCGCGGGCGAGGGCCAGCGGGCCGGCGCCGAGCTCGGCGAGCAGCTGGCGTTCGACCTGGCGGGTGCTGTAGCCGAGCCGGGCGGCCAGGCCCGGCACGCCCTCCCGGTCGATCACGCCGTCGGCGATCAGCCGCATCGCGCGGGCGACCAGGTCCGCGCGCTCGTTCCACTGCGGGGAGCCGGGGCTGGCGTCCGGGCGGCACCGCTTGCACGCCCGGAACCCGGCCTGCTGGGCCGCTGCGGCGCTGGGGAAGAACCGCATGTTCTCCGGCTTGGGCGGCACCACCGGGCAGCTGGGACGGCAGTAGATCCCGGTCGTGAGCACCGCGGTGAAGAACCATCCGTCGAACCGCGCGTCCTTGGACTGCACGGCGCGCACGCAGCGTTCCACGTCCTCATGCATACGAACAAGCATCGCCCGTGGACACCACGTCGCGCTCGCGGGAATCCGACACCATCCTGGCGGAGTGCCCGGCCCGGCCACCCGGATACAGGTCACCGACCCGGGCATCACCGCGTACGCGAGCCGCAGCAGGCTCGGCGTCCGCGCGGCGACGACCTCGGTGAACTGCCGACGCGCCTCAGCGTTCACGGGTCTCCTCTCCTCCTGTATCCCCGTAGACGCGCGTCGAGCCCGCCGCTATGCCGGGCCCCGGCAGCCACCGCCTACCATCGGAGGATGCCGGTCACGGGGGAAAGATCACAGCCCGGCCTGCCCTGGACGGGCCGGCCGGGCCGCGCCGACCTGATCTGCTGGGCCGGCATCGCGCTGAGCGGCCTGTACGGCCTGGCCCTGATCCCGCTGCGCCCGCTGCTCATCGGCCGAGACCCGGTGCTGCTGGAACTGCTCTCCGGGAGCATGACCTCGATCGTGACCGCCGGGGCGTTCGCCCGCGTGGGCCAGGTACCCCTGATCCTGGCAGTGACCGCCGCCGTCCCCGGGATGATCATGTTCGACCCGTTCTTCTGGTGGGCGGGACGCCTGTGGGGCCGGGGAATGCTCACGCTCGCGGCCGGGCGCGGCCGCCGGGGCCAACGCCTCATCGCCCGGGCCGAGCGCCTCGGTCACCGGCTCGGCTGGATCGGCGTCGTCATCGCCTACTACCTTCCCGTCCCGGCCGCGCTGCTGTTCGTCATCGCCGGCTGGACGGGGATGCGTCTGGTGACGTTCGTGCTGCTCGACGCGCTGGCCGCGCTCCTGTGGATCGGCATGCTGATCGGCCTGGGCTACTACCTCGGCCAGGACGCCGTCGACGTCGCCAAGACCATCTCCCACTACGGCACCTGGGCCTCGATCGGTCTGGTCGTCGCCGTCCTGGTCGCACGGAGCGTACGCGGCCGCCGCGAAGCCCCGCCCGGACCGGCCGCCGCCGACACCACGGACCGGGTCTCCGCCGACTCCTAGGGCGGCGGGGGCGGGAGGGAGTGGGACCAAATGGGGCTTCGCCGAGAACACCAGCGGGTCTGGGCGGCGGCATCGACAACGCGACCAACGCGGTGACGTCACTGTTCGACAGCCTCGTGGTGCAGAACAAGGCCGACTTCGCCGCGCCCGGGACCTGCGGTGGCGGGATCTTCGACGAGAACACATCGGGCGGCGTCCCCCTCAGGTGCACGACCGTCCGGAGGAACACTCCAAAGAACTTCGGTGGCACGCTCATCCAGGGGTGCGTGAACTGATCGCCCCTCGCCGGACGCGCACCTCCCGCCGGGCCGATGGCCCGGCGGGGGCTCGGGTGTGGCCGGGAGACGAGCTCAGGGCATGAGGACGAGGCATCGGCCGGTCAGGTGCCGCACCCGTCGAGCCAGGCCTGCAGCGCCCACCGCCACCGCAGCGCGCAGGCGAGGTCCTCCCCCGGCGGTACCGGATCGTCGAAGCACGTCAGCCCCGCCAGCCGGCGCAGGCGGTGCTTGACCGTGTTCGGATGGACGTGCAGCGCGACGGCGGTCAGGTCCGCGCGCCGGCCGTGGTCCAGGTAGGCCAGCGCCGTCTCGGCCAGCAGCCGGTGGAACTCATCTTCCGGGTGCAGCCCCGGCAGGTACTCGCGCGCCAGCAGTCCGCCCAGTACGGGATGGGCGTCGAGCGCGACCGGCACCGCCAGCGCCGTCAACTCCCACAGTCCGCCCAGGCCACGTCGCCGCGCCGATACCAGCGCGGTCCGGCACAGCCGGTACACCTCGGCCAGCTCACCGGGCCGCACCGCCGGGCCCGCGACCGTCAGCGTCGCCGCCTCGGCCGGCGGCCGGGTCGTCACCGCGCACAACCGGCCGTCCACCAGCCCCGACTCCCCGTCCGGCAGGCCCAGCGCCGCCTCCACCCGCCGCGCCTCCCGCGGATCGCCCACGTCGGTGACGAGGCAGTGGTAGCGGCGCCGCAGGTCCAGTCCCGCCTCGGTGGCGCTCGACACCGGACCCCCGCTCAGCAGGTCCCGCAGGGCCTGCACCCGCGCGGCATGCGCGGAGTGGGCCAGACTCAGCTCCGTCTCCCGGAACGCGTGGATCAGCCGGTTCTGCAGCCCGTTCGCGTACGCGTCCAGCTCCATGAGCTCCCCGATCAACCCGTCCAGGGACACCCCCGCCGACCGGGCCTCGTTCAGCAGCCGCGTCATGACATGCGAGCGCGCCGCCTGGAACCCGTCCAGCAGCGCCGCCAGCGGAACGCCCTGCAGCGCCCGGTCGGTGGCCAGCCGGTCCGCGACCCGCGCGTCGTCCTCGTTCAGCCCCGACGCGTCGATGAACGCCGCCGACACCACCGCCAGCAGCGCCGCGATGTGCCGCCGGACCTCCTGCACCGGCAGCGCCGCGATCGGCGGGGACTCGGCCCGGGCGGCCTCGACGACCGCCTCCAGCGTCCGCGGGTCGGCGCGCATCCGCTCCATGAGGCGGCGCAGCACGGCGCGTTCGGTCATCGTCGTCTCCCGGGTACGGCACTGGGCGGCACGGGGGAAGATCCCCCGTGCCGCCCAGT
>JBJMIW010000477.1:0-6399 GCA_045806665.1 Actinoallomurus sp. | reverse complement strand
TGCCGACGCACTACGAGCCGCAGGAGTCACCGTTCGACAACCTGCTCTATGCCCAGCAGTGCAACCCGGTGCGGCGGGCGGTGCAGGACAAGAACAACCGCTACGCGCCGCGCGGCAGTTTCCCCGGCTCCGAGGTCTATCCCTACGTGGTCACGACGTACCGGGTGACCGAGCACTTCACCGCCGGCGGCATGTCGCGGTGGTTGCCCTACCTCTCCGAGCTCCAGCCGGCGATGTTCGTCGAGGTCTCCCCCGAGCTGGCTGCCGAGCGCAAGCTTGACAATGCCGGATGGGCAACGATTGTGACCCCTCGCGGGGTGATCGAGGCTCGAGTCCTGGTCACCGACCGCATGTCGCCGCTGCGGGTCGGTGGGCGCACGATGCACCAGATCGGGATGCCCTACCACTGGGGCCCCAACGGGTTGACTGCCGGAGACGCCTTCAACGAGCTGTCGTCGATCTCGCTCGATCCCAACGTGCACATCCAGGAGGTTAAGGCGCTGGCCGCCGACATCCAGCCGGGGCGCAGACCGAGAGGCGCGGCGCGGCTGCGCTACATCGAGGCCTACCAGCAGCGGGCCGGCATCACGGCCCTCACCGGCCAGGAGTCCTGACATGAGCGACTTCGACCTCAAGACGATGTTGTACGGGGCGGAGCCCCGGGTGGCCGCCGACGCCGGACACGTGGACGCGCCGCCGAGGATGGGCTTCTTCACCGACACCAGCGTCTGCATCGGCTGCAAGGCCTGCGAAGTCGCGTGCAAGGAGTGGAACTCCGTCCCCGAGGACGGGATCAACTTCACCGGCATGTCGTACGACAACACGGTGAAACTCGGTGCCGACAGCTGGCGGCACGTCAAGTTCATCGAGCAGCCCAAGGCGCTGGGCAACAACTTCTCTGGCCTGCGAGCACCTACCAGCCCTCCGGTCGACCTGGGCATGCCCGGCCTCCAAAAGCCGGGCGAGCAGCTCGGTGAGGACACTGCCACCGAGTTCCGCTGGCTGATGGCGTCGGACGTGTGCAAGCACTGCACCCATGCCGCCTGTCTCGACGTCTGCCCGACCGGTGCCCTGTTCCGCACCGAGTTCGGCACTGTCGTGGTGCAGCAGGACGTCTGCAATGGCTGCGGCTACTGCGTTCCGGCCTGCCCGTACGGTGTCATCGACAAGCGCGAGGACGACGGCCGGGTGTGGAAGTGCACCCTGTGCTACGACCGGCTCGGCGAGGGTCAGGAGCCGGCCTGTGCCAAGGCCTGCCCGACCGAGTCGATACAGTTCGGGCCGCTCGACGAGCTCCGTGAGCGGGCGGCCAAGCGGCTGGAACAGCTGCACGAGGGCGGCGTACCGGATGCTCGTCTTTACGGCGAGAGTCCCACCGACGGCGTCGGGGGTGACGGTGCGTTCTTCCTCCTGCTGGACGAACCGGAGGTGTACGGCCTGCCGCCGGATCCGGTCGTCACCACCCGCGACCTGCCGGCGATGTGGAAGTGGGCCGGCGGCGCGGCCGTGGCCCTGGCCGGGGGAGTGGCCCTGTCGTTCCTCGGGAGGCGCTGATGCGGCCCGGCGAAGAGCGGCCATCGGGATCTGAGCGTCGCGGCGAGGACCGGCGGGCGCGGCCTGAGCGTCGCGGCGGAGGACGGGCCGGGCGCGAGGAGCGCATGGTCCCGCGCGCGGAGTTCCGTTCCTACTACGGCCGCCCGGTGCTGAAGAAGCCGCGCTGGAAGGCCCCGCACATGCCCGGCTACCTCTACCTCGGCGGACTGTCCGGCGCCTGCTCGATGATGGGGGCGCTGGCCGACGCCACCGGCCGGCACCGGCTGGCGCTGACCGGCAGGCTCACGGCAGCGGCGGCGGCCGCGGCGGGTTCCGGACTGCTCGTCGCCGAGCTGGGCCGCCCGGAGCGGTTCCTCAACATGCTGCGCGTGTTCAAGCCGACCTCGCCGATGAGCGTCGGCTCGTGGATCCTCGCCGGACACGGCGGCCTCACGGGGGCGGCGGCCGCCTCCGCCGTCACCGGGATCGCCCCCCGGCTGGGCCGCTCGGCCGGCGCGGCCTCCGCGGTGACCGGTCCACTCGTCGCGACCTACACCGGCGTTCTGCTGGCCGATACGGCGGTTCCCGCCTGGCACGAGGCCTACCGCCACCTGCCATTCCTGTTCGCGGGCAGCTCACTGGCCAGCGGCGGAGCGATCGGCATGATCGCCTCGCCGCGCGGCGAGGCGGGCCCCGCCCGCCGGATGGCGTTCCTCGGCGCCGGCCTCGAACTGGCCGCAGCCGGCGCTCTCGAGCGCGGCGTCGGTCTGCGCGAACGGCCGGAGCTCATCTCCGAGCCCTACCGGACCGGACGCGCGGGCGTCCTCCTGCGCTCCGGGCGGGCCCTGACCATCGCCGGGGCCGCCGTCGCCGTCGCGGCGAGGCGGAGCCGGATGGCCGGCGTCGTCGGCGGCCTCGCGCTCACGGGCGGCGCGCTGTGCACCCGCTTCGCTGTCCTCTACGCCGGGCATGCGTCGGCTGAGGACCCGAAGTACACGGTCGTGCCCCAGCGCGACCGCCGCACAGCTGCCTGAGTGCCCGCGGCCTGACCCGCCGGCCCCGGTCGCCGGCCGGGACAAACTGCGGGGTCAAGTCCGCTCAAGGACCTGGCCGCCCGGCAGCACGCAGAGGCCCGCGACGCCGCCGACGTCGGTCCCGGCTCGAGTGGCCGCGGCCTGGGGCCGCCACGGCGCCTCAGGCGCCGACGTCGGTCCCGCCGTGCCTCAGAGCTTCTTCATGCAGAGCACGAAGCTCAGGAAGCTGTAGGTGTTCTTCCGGCGATACGCGGCGGTGTAGCCGGGCACGGTCTTGCACTTGTCCCAGTCGGACGTGCCGCTGTACCGCCGCAGCACCTTGTAGGCGCCCGAGTGGCACGTGGTCTTGTCCAAGTGCGGAGCCGTCTTCGTGCCGGTGTTCTTCACACAGTCACCCGGCTGCGCCGCCGCCGCCGCGTCGAGCGACGGCGAGGACGAGGGGAACGATGGGCTGCTGTCGGTCGGGCTCGGCCCGATCGTGGGATAGCCCCCCGTCGGCGAGTCGGTCGGCAGGCCGTACCGCACGGACGGCGTGGTGATCGCAATCGGGTGCTTCGGCGTGCCATCGTTGCTCAGCGCCCACGCGATCGCACCACCGCCGCCGAGCACGACCAGCGCCGCGGCGATCGCCACCACCACAATCGGGCCGTTGTTCTTCCGCGGGGGCCCCGGCGGCGGGCCCCATCCTCTGGGACCGGACGGATCCGACGGGCCGAAACCGCCACCACCGCCCCACGGGCCGCCGGGCGGCGGCTGCGGCCAGCCCCCGTACGGCTGCTGCGGGTAGGGCGACTGGCCTTCGCCGTAGCCGCCCTGCCCCGGGTAGGGCTGCTGCCCGCCCCCGGGATAGCCCGAACCGGGGTACGGCGGCTGCTGGGGAGGGTAACCGCCCTGCGGTTGGTTCGGGTACGGCCCCTGGCCGTAGCCCTCAGGTGATTGGTGCACGGACGACCGCCCCTCGTTGCATTACCCCACAAAGCCGTACTAGCCAACTAGTCTGCGGCCCGCTGTGCAAACCGACCTTTACCTAAGACGCTAGATTCCGCCTCCTGGATCCTGCTGATCCGTATCTGACCGAAGCCGGACAGGAACGGATCATGTGCGGTCCTCGAGTCCCCGCGCCCGCGGCATCCGCCACCGCCGCCGGATCGCCAGCAGCCGGATCCCGAACGCCAGCGCCGCGGTGACCAGCGTCATCACATATCCGCGCGCCCCGAGCGTGTACGCGACCGTGGCGGTCGCCGCGCCGAGGAGGGCCGGGACGATGTACAGCTGCCGGTCGTGGAGGACGTTCGGTATCTCGCGCGCCAGCACGTCACGCAGGATGCCGCCGCCGATCCCCGTCATGACGCCGAGCGTCGCGGCGGCCGGCACCCCCAGACCGTACGCCAGCGCCTTCATCGCGCCGGCCACGCTGAACAGCCCGAGGCCGGCGGCGTCCAGCACCAGCACGCTCCGGCGGATGCGTTCCAGGTGCGGATGCCAGACGGCGGTCAGCGCGGTCGCCACCAGAGGCACGGCGGTGTATCCCAGGTCCCGGAACGCGGCCGGCGGCACCGCCCCGATGACGAGGTCGCGCAGCACCCCACCGCCCAGCGCGGTGATCTCCGCCAGCACCGCCATCCCGACGATGTCGAACCGCTTACGGACACCGACCAGCGCGCCGGTGATCGCGAAGACGAAGATCCCGACGAGGTCGACGACGTACTGCACGTCGGTGCCGTGCACGGAGCTCACAGCTGGGATCATGCCCTGCCCGGTCCCGGAACCGGGCACGGGGGTGGCGGGTCCGTGACATACGGGCCCGCTACCGGATGATCACCACCGGGTCGGCGCGAGGGACGAGCTCGCCCACCACTGGCGCGCCCGGCACCTCGCCGGCGACGAGCAGACCGCCGGAGGTCTGGGCGTCGGCGAGCAGCAGGCGGTCCTCCTCGGGGACGCGGCCGAAGTCCGTGTGCGGTGTTACCCACGCGAGGTTGCGCCGGGTACCCCCCGAGACGTACTCCTCGCGCACCGCGTCGCGCGCTCCGTCCAGATAGGGGACGGCCGCGGAGTCCACCACCGCGGTGACGCCGCTCGCCCGCGCCATCTTGTAGAGGTGGCCCAGCAGTCCGAATCCGGTCACATCGGTGGCGCAGCGGTGGCCGCGCTCCAGCGCCGCCCGCGAGGCCTCGGCGTTCAGCGTCGTCATCGCCGCGACCGCCTGCGGGAACACCTCGGCCGTCGCCTTGTGCCGGGTGTTCAGCACGCCGACGCCGAGCGGTTTGGTCAGGGACAGCGGGATACCGGGCCGCCCGGCGTCCAGGCGCAGCAGCCGGTCGGGGTCCGCAAGCCCGGTGACGGCCATGCCGTACTTCGGCTCGGGATCGTCGACACTGTGCCCGCCCGCCAGGTGGCATCCGGCAGCGCGCGCCACGTCGAGGCCCCCGCGCAGCACCTCGCGCGCCAGTTCCATCGGCAAGGTGTCGCGCGGCCACCCCAGGAGGTTGACCGCGACGACGGGGGTGCCGCCGACGGCGTAGACGTCCGAGAGCGCGTTCGTCGCCGCGATCCGCCCCCAGTCGTACGGGTCGTCGACGACCGGGGTGAAGAAGTCGGCGGTGGCCACGACGGCCCGGTCACCCTGGATCCGCACGACCGCCGCGTCGTCGCCGTCGTCCAGGCCGATGAGGAGGTCGTCCGGACGGTCCGTGTCGATCAGCCCCGCCACGACCTCCTCGAGCTCCCCGGGCGGGATCTTGCAGGCGCACCCGCCACCGTGCGCGTACTGCGTCAGGCGATACGTCACGCCCAGTGCTCCGCTGCTGCCCATACCCGCGAACCTACCGCGCGGGACGGTGTGAGCCCCGTCTTCGGCCGTCCGCGTCGCGTACGACCTCGTCACCGGGCTCACGTCCGCGCTCCACCCGCTCGCCGGCGGCCTCAGCGCCGCCCTCGCGATCGTGGTCTTCACCGCCGGGGTGCGCCTCGCACTCCTGCCGCTGAGCCGCCGCCAGGCCGCCGCGGACCAGGCCCGTCTGCGGCTCGCGCCACGGGCGAAGGAACTCCGGGAACGCCATCGCCACGATCCCGTTCGCGCCCACCAGGAGGTGACCGCGCTGTACCGCGCCGAGGGAACGTTGATGTTCGCCGGCATCGGCCCGGCGCTGCTGCAGTTGCCCGTCTTCACCGTCGTGTACCGGCTCTGCCTCTCCCCGGCCGTCGGCGGCCACGCCAACCTGCTGCTGGCCAAGACGCTCTTCGGCGTACCGCTGGGGACGCGGTGGCTGGTGTCGGCGGGCGCCTTCGGCCCGCACGGCCTGGTCTTCCTCGCGCTGTTCGTCCTGCTGGGGACGGTGGCCTGGTGGACGTCACGCCGGATGCCCGCCGGACAGACGCTCCCGGCCGGACCGCTCGGCAGGGCGATGCGCCTGCTGCCGTTCGGCACCGTCCTCGTCGCCGTGTACGTCCCGCTCGCGGCCGGCCTGTACCTGCTGACCTCGACCGCCTGGACCGCCGCCGAACGCGCCATCCTGTGGCGCGGCGCGCTCGTGGGGTGAGTAGGCTCTCCGGCGGAGGCGGGAGGGTGCCTGGTGGCCCTCGTGGTCTTCAAAACCATTGGACGGCGCTCGGCGTCGTCGGCGGGTTCGATTCCCGTGCGCCTCCGCCACCAGACCTAATGCCGCGCTGACCAGCGCGAACGGCGCTGTCGGACGCGCGCCCCGCATGTCGCAGCGGGACGCGGGTGAGCCGGGACGATCTCACCAGGGCGGAACTTGTCGCCGGGTTCGGCCTGGTCTTCGCTGGACTCGATCTTGGAGTTTGGTTGAGCGTCGTGTATGGTTAGTTG
>JBJMIW010000476.1:0-12604 GCA_045806665.1 Actinoallomurus sp. | reverse complement strand
GCGCGCGTCGTGCAGGGCCTGGCGACCGGCGCCGCGACCGGGGCCATCAGCGCCGCCCTGGTCGACCTGCAGCCCGGCGCGAAGCTGGGGTCGCTGGTCAACAGCGTGTCGTCCACCCTGGGCCTGGCCGTCGGCGCGCTGGGCAGCGGATCGCTGGTGCAGTACGCCCCCGCCCCGACCACCCTGGTGTTCGCGCTGCTCACCGCGGTGTTCGTGATCCTGGCGGCCGTGGTGGCGTTCCTGCCGGACCTGGTCACCCCGCGCCCGGGCGCGCTGGCGTCCCTGCGGCCCCGGGCGGCCGTCCCCGTTCCGGCCCGCGCGGCGTTCCTGGCGGCCGTGTCCTGCCTGGTGGCGACCTGGGCGATGTGCGGGCTGTACCTGTCCCTGGGCGGGTCGCTCACCGCCGGCGTCATGCACGTCGGTAACCACCTGGTCGGCGGGCTCGTCGTCACCACCCTCGCCGGAGCGGGCGCCGTGGCCTCGTTGCTGTTCCGCGACCGGGTACCGCACCGCGTGATGGCCGCCGGGTCGGCCGCGCTGGCCGCCAGAACCGCGGCGACGCTCCTGGCGCTGGCCACCGCCTCGACGTCGCTGTTCTTCACCGGCACGGCCGTCGCCGGCTGCGGCTTCGGCGCCGCCTTCCTCGGGGCGTTCCGGTCCCTGGCGCTGCTGGCCGGCCCCGGACGGCGTGCGGAGCTGTTCGCCTCGGTGTACGTGGTCAGCTACCTGGCCAACAGCGTGCCCGCCGTCGTCGCGGGAACGGCCGTCCCGTCGTTCGGCCTGCGTGCGACCGCCACCGCGTACGGCGCCGTCGTGATCGTGCTGGCCCTGATGGCGGTGGTGTCCGGGGCCGTACGGTCCAGGGCCGCCCGCCCGGTGGCGCCCGCCGGGCCGTGCCCGGTGGCCGACCGCTCCGCCGCCGGATGACCCGCCGGGCCCACCGGGAGGTTCTTCGACGGGCAGGGCGACGCGCCCTCGTGTCTGTTTTTGTTCTTTAGTGGCGGAGTATTGGCCAAGAAACCAACACGACAGCACACTGTGGAACATTTCCTCTCAAGCAAAAGGAGTCAACTGTGACCCGCAGAGGGAGACTTGTACCGCTATGGGTGCTGGCGTTGCTCGCCGCCGTGCTGACCGTGAGCAGCACCCCCGCTCAAGCGGACGGTCCCACCGGGACGTCCATCACCGTGGACGGCGAACAGGGCGGCCGGACGTTCGACGGCATCGGTGCGATCAGTGGGGGCGGGGGCAACTCCCGGCTGCTGACGGACTACCCGGCAGTGCAGCAGAAGCAGATCCTGGACTACCTGTTCAAGCCCGGTTACGGTGCCGACCTGCAGTTGCTGAAGCTCGAGATCGGCGGCGACGCCAACTCCACCGACGGCTCCGAGCCATCGATCGAGCACGCCAGGGGCACAATTAACTGCGACGCCGGCTACGAGTTCTGGCTCGCCGAGCAGGCCAAGGCGCGCAACCCCCACCTCGGCCTGTACGGCCTGGCCTGGGCGGCGCCGGGTTGGATCAGCGGCGGTTTCTGGTCCACCGACACGATCAACTACCTGATCTCGTGGCTGGGCTGCGCCAAGCAGCACGGCCTCCCCCTCAGCTACCTCGGTGGCTGGAACGAGCGCGGCCACAACGCCAACTGGTACATCCAGCTACGTGCGGCCCTCGACGCGCACGGGTACCGCGGGGTGAAGATCGTCGCCGACGACAGCGGTTGGGGCGTCGCCGACGACATGGCCAACAACGCCGCCTTCAACGACGCGGTGTCAATTCGCACGCCGCGGCCACCTGCACCGGCGGCTGGCCGTGCCCGGTGAGCAGACGCGCCGCCCGCTCGAAGCGGATGAGGCGGGCCAGGTCTTGGGCGGCAGGCCGATCTGCTCGCCGAAGCGCAGCTCCAGGTAGCGGCGGGTGACGCCGACCTCCGCGGTCAGCTCGCCGACGCTCATCGCACCGAATGACTCCCTCGACGCCCTGCATGGTCGACCGCCTTTCGCGTCAGAACGCGGCACGAGTCTCCCCCGCCGGCCGCCGATCGCGGATCCGGGTAATCCCGTATCCGCACCCGCGTCAGGGTCCCCGCGTACGCCGAGGCTCCGTGCCGGGCGCGTGCGGCGGCCGAAGCGCCGGTCAGCGGGTCGGCCGACAGGAGCGGCACGGCCAGGCGCTCCTGCGGTCAGGGGGTACGTCGGCCGGACATCATCAGCGGTACGGCGAGGAAGGCCGCGCCCGCGGTGAGCAGGGCCGCCGGGGCGGTCCCTCCGGCCGGTGCGGCGGCCAGCGCGGCGACCATCGGGACGGCGGGCTGGGCGAGGCCCCAGGAGGAGCCGAAAAGGCGAAACAGCGGGGCCGGTCCGGCTCCGGGGCCATCTCGGCGATCATCGCCTGCCAGCGTCCCAGCAGGACACCGCCGGTCGCCGTCCACGCCAGGTACGCCGGCACGGTCCACACCAGGTCCTGCCCGGTCGTCATCAGCAGGGCGAGGACACCCAGCGCGGGCGACCCGGCCCCCAGCACCCGGGTGTGGGCGCCCGTCTCCAGGCGCCGGTGGCTCAGCCGGGCCGCCAGGGGTGCGAGCAGCGCCGCCCCGGCCATGATGAGTCCGGGCAGCCAGGGCGGGGCCCCGCGTTGCAGCAGCACCAGCGGCACGAACATGGCGACGCCCAGGTAGCCGTAGGCGAAGGCGGTTCCCGCGACGGTCACCCGCACCAGCCGCGCCGGGGGCCGCCACCGGTCACGGACCCTCACCTCGCGGACCGCGGGGCCGACGGGGATCACGAGCGTGAGCGCCGCGGCGAGCAGGCAGGTCACCGCGTCGGTGACCATTAGCCAGCGCACCCCAGCGGGAGCAGGACCGCGGCCAGCAGCCCGCCGACCGCGCCGGCCGCCACCACCGCGGAGCCCAGCAGCGCGTACGCCGTGCGGCGTTGCCCGCCGGAGGTCGCCCGGGCCAGCAGTTCCTGGGTCGCGGGCTCGTAGATCTCGAAGGCCAGCCCGACCAGGCCCGCGGCGACCACGACCTGCGTCGGCGTGCGTGCGGCCGCGAGGACGAGCAGGGCGGCGCCGGTGGCCGCCAGGCCCAGCGTGACCGTCGTACGGGGCCTGAGCCGGTCGAGCAGGAGACCGCCGGCCCACCGGGAGGCGAGCGCGGCGACGCCGAAGACCGCCAGGGCGGCCGGGGCCAGGCGCGGGCCGGCGAGGACGGCCAGGAAGGCCAGCGCGTACGCGCCGAGCTGGTTGAGCACGCGCACCGCGATCAGCGCCTTCACCGGGCGCGGCAGCGCGTCGGTCGCCGGCTCTCGCGTGAGGGAGGGTGTCACCGGCGCGTGGCCGGGGTCAGGTGAGGGAGGCGTACAGGGCGTGGGTGCGGCGGGCGATCTGTGACCAGGAGAAGTGCTCGATCGCCCGACGGCGGCCTGCCTTGCCCATCGCGGCCGCGCGCTCGGGGTCGGCGAGCAGCGCGTTGACGCGTTCGGCGAGGTCGGCGACGAAACGGTCCGGGTCGACGGGCGTGCCGGTGCCGTCGGCGGCCTGCTCGATCGGCACGAGCAGTCCCGTCTCGCCGTCGGCGACGACCTCGGGGATGCCGCCGGTCGCGGTGGCGACGACGGCCGCCTCGCAGGCCATGGCCTCCAGGTTGACGATGCCCATCGGCTCGTACACCGACGGGCACACGAACACGCTCGCGTGGCTGAGGATCTGCACGACCTCGTTCCGGGGCAGCATCCGCTCGATCCACACGATGCCGCCGCGCTCGCGGCGCAGGTCCTCGACGAGCGCCTCGACCTCCGCGGAGATCTCCGGGGTGTCGGGCGCCCCGGCGCACAGCACGAGCTGGGCGGCCGGGTCGAAGGACCGGGCGGCGCGCAGCAGGTAGGGCAGTCCCTTCTGGCGGGTGATGCGCCCGACGAACACCACGGACGGGCGCTGCGGGTCGATGCCGTGGCGGGTGAGCACGCCGGTGCCGTGGTCCGGCGCGTACTCGTCGGTGTCGATGCCGTTGTGCAGGACCGTGACCCGGCCGGGGTCGACCTCCGGATAGCAGGTCAGCACGTCACGGCGCATGCCCTCGGAGACGGCGACGACGGCGTCGGCGGCCGGCAGGGCGGTGCGCTCGGCCCAGGAGGAGATGGCGTAACCGCCGCCGAGCTGCTCGGCCTTCCAGGGCCGCAGCGGCTCGAGGCTGTGGGTGGTCACCACGTGCGGGATGCCGTGCAGGAGTTTGGCGACGTGCCCGGCGAGGTTCGCGTACCAGGTGTGGCTGTGCACGAGGTCGGCTCCCCCGGTGCCGGCCGCCATCTCCAGGTCGACGCCGAGCGTCTGCAGCGCCGGGTTGGCCGATTGCAGCGCCGCCGGGACGCGGTATCCGGTGACGCCGGGCTCGGCGCGGTCGCCGTCGAAGCAGTGGACCCGCAGGTCGCACAGCGTGCGGAGTTCACGGGCCAGGTAATCGACGTGGACGCCGGCTCCCCCGTAGACGTCCGGCGGGTACTCGCGGGTGAGCAGGTCGACGCGCATGCCCGGCAGCGTATGCGAAATCCGCATTCGCGTCCTGTTTCAACGCTGAGGGGAGGGCTAAAGTCGCGTCATGGCGAGACCCCATGTCCTGGCGATGGTGCTGGCGGGCGGCGAGGGCAATCGGCTGATGCCGCTGACGGCCGACCGGGCCAAGCCGGCGGTGCCCTTCGGCGGAATGTACCGGCTGATCGACTTCGTGCTGTCCAACCTGGCGAACGCCGGCTACCTCAAGATCGTCGTGCTGACGCAGTACAAGAGCCACAGCCTGGACCGGCACGTCTCTTGGACGTGGCGGATGTCGACCCTGCTGGGGAACTACGTCACGCCCGTCCCGGCCCAGCAGCGCCTGGGACCGCGGTGGTTCGCCGGCTCGGCCGACGCGATCCTGCAGAACCTCAACCTCATCGAGGACGAGCGGCCCGACCACGTCATCGTCTTCGGCGCCGACCACATCTACCGCATGGACCCGCGGCAGATGGTCGACCAGCACATCCAGTCCGGCGCCGGGGTGACCATCGCCGCGATCCGCCAGCCGCTGTCCCTCGCCGACCAGTTCGGAGTGATCGAGACCGGGCCCGACGGCGTCAGCGTCGCGGCGTTCCGGGAGAAGCCCAAAGATGCGGTCGGCCTGCCCGACGCGTCCGACCAGGTGTACGCCTCGATGGGCAACTACGTCTTCGACACCCAGGTGCTCGTCGACGTGGTCAAGGAGGACGCCGCCGACCTGGCCAGCAAGCACGACGTCGGCGGGAACATCATCCCCAAGCTCGTCAAGGCCGGCCGCGCGCAGGTCTACGACTTCGCCGACAACGACGTGCCGGGCGCGACCGACCGCGACCGCGGCTACTGGCGCGACGTGGGGACCCTGGACGCCTTCTACGAGGCCCACATGGACCTGATCTCGGTCCACCCGGTCTTCAACCTCTACAACCAGGAGTGGCCGATCTACACGGGCCACGCCCCGCTGCCGCCCGCCAAGTTCGTCTTCAACGAGGAGGGGCGGCGCGGGTACGCCGTCGACTCGATGGTCTCCCCCGGCGTCATCCTCGCCGGCGGGATGGCCGAGCGCTCCATCCTGTCCCCCGGCGTCCAGGTCGACGCCGGCGCCGAGGTGCACGACTCGGTCCTGATGGACTCCGTACGGGTGGGGCGCGGCGCCGTCGTGCGGGGCGCCATCATCGACAAGAACGTCGTCATCCCCGACGGCGCCCGGATCGGCGTCGACGAGGACTACGACCGGGAGCACTTCACCATCACGGCCAGCGGCGTACGGGTCCTGGGCAAGAACCACGTCGTGCCGGGCTGACTCACTCCGGGCGCAGCGCGGCCAACTGCTCCTCGAACGGCACCACGGACTCGGCCGGCGGGGCGGGCGGGCGGCCGCGCATCAGGGCGGCCAGTTCGCCCGCCGCGCGGGTGATCCTGGCCGCCAGGTCGCCGGTGCTGTCGTCGCCGGAACCCCAGTCCTCCGGCGCGGCGTACACCGCGGTGGGGACCACGACCGCGCGCAGGTAGGTGAACAGCGGTCGCAGCGCGTGCTCGAGGGCGAGAGAGTGGCGGGTGGTTCCGCCGGTCGCGGCGATCAGGACGGGCCGACCGGCGAGGGCGGTGTTGTCGATCACGTCGAAGAACGACTTGAACAGCCCGCTGTAGGACGCGGAGAAGATCGGGCTGACCGCGATCATGCTGTCCGTGCCGGTGACCGCCTCGACCGCCGTGCGCAGCCGGGTACCGGGGAACCCGGTGAGCATGGCGTTCGCGATGTCGGTGGCCAGGTCGCGCAGCTCGATCACCGTGACCTCGACCGGGCGCCCGTCCTCGTTCAGGTGCTCCCGGGTGGCCTCGGCGAGGCGGTCGGCAAGCAGCCGGGTCGAGGATGGGGTGTCCAGGCCCGCCGAGACGGCGACGAGGCGCAGCGCGCTCATCGCGCCGACTCCGCCGGGGTCTCGGCGCCGCGGGCGGCCAGCAGTGAGGCGTGGGTGGGCGCGTCGGGGACCTCGGCGGGCCGCTCGGCGGCGAACTCCTTGCGCAGCACCGGGACGACCTCCTCGCCCAGCAGGTCGAGCTGCTCCAGCACCGTCTTGAGGGGTAGCCCGGCGTGGTCGATGAGGAATAGCTGGCGCTGGTAGTCACCGAAATGCTCGCGGAAGGTCAGGGTCTTGTCGATGACCTGCTGCGGGCTGCCGACCGTCAGCGGCGTCTCGGCCGTGAACTCCTCCAGCGACGGGCCGTGCCCGTACACGGGGGCGTTGTCGAAGTACGGGCGGAACTCCCGTACGGCGTCCTGGGAGTTCTTGCGCATGAACACCTGCCCGCCCAGGCCGACGATCGCCTGCTCGGGCGTGCCGTGGCCGTAATGGGCGTACCGCTCCCGGTACAGGTGGATCAGCCGCTGGAAGTGCTCCTTGGGCCAGAAGATGTGGTTGGCGAAGAAGCCGTCGCCGTAGTAGGCGGCCTGCTCGGCGATCTCCGGGCTGCGGATCGAGCCGTGCCACACGAACGGCGGGACCCCGTCCAGCGGCCGGGGCGTGCTGGTGAACGCCTGCAGCGGAGAGCGGAAGCGGCCCTTCCAGTCCACCACGTCCTCCCGCCACAGCCGGTGCAGCAGCGCGTAGTTCTCGATCGCCAGGGGGATGCCCTGGCGGATGTCCTGGCCGAACCACGGGTACACCGGGCCGGTGTTGCCCCGGCCCATCATCAGGTCGACGCGCCCGCCCGCAAGGTGCTGCAGCATGGCGAAATCCTCGGCGATCTTCACCGGGTCGTTCGTGGTGATCAGCGTCGTCGCGGTGGACAGGATCAGCCGTTCGGTCCGCGCGGCGATGTAGCCCAGCATCGTCGTCGGCGACGACGGCACGAACGGCGGGTTGTGGTGCTCACCGGTGGCGAAGACGTCCAGGCCGACCTCCTCGGCCTTTGACGCGATCGTCACCATGGCCGTGATCCGCTCGTGCTCACTCGGCGTCCTGCCGGTGGTCGGGTCGGGTGTGACGTCGCCGACCGTGAAGATCCCGAACTGCATGACACGCCTTTCTGGTTGAAAATTCAACTATAGCGGCAACGCTCCGCCCGGGTCGCCGATTCCCCCGGCGCGCCGGCACGGTGCCCGGTCCCGGACAATGGAGGTCCGTACCGGGCACCCCCTGAGGTGCCGAGCCGAGCAGGAGAGCACGCCGTGCCCCGCGATCGCCAGACCCTCCCCATCACGCCGGCCCGCACGGACCTGCGCGCCGACTGCAGCAGCTGCCAGGGGCTGTGCTGCGTCGCGCTGCCGTTCGCGGCCTCGGCCGACTTCGCGATCGACAAGGACGCCGGGCGGCCCTGCCCGAACCTGCGCGGCGACTCCCGCTGCGGCATCCACGCCGACCTGCGGAGCAAGGGGTTCCCCGGCTGTACCGTCTTCGACTGCTTCGGCGCCGGGCAAAAGGTGTGCCAGGTCACCTTCGCCGGGCAGGACTGGCGGGAGGCCCCGGACACCGCGCGGCGGATGTTCGCGGTGTTCTCCGTGATGCGGCAGCTGCAGGAGATCCTGTGGTACCTGACCGAGGCGCTCGCCCTGCCCGCGGCCCGGCCGATCCACGCCGAGCTGCGCCAGGCCCTGGAGGCCACCGACGCTCTCACCCGCGCCGGCGCCGGCGAGCTCGCCGGTCTCGACGTCGCCGCGCACCGCGACCGGGTCAATCCCCTCCTGCTGCGCACCAGCGAACTCGTGCGGGCCGGGACGCCGGGCCGTAAGAAGAACCGCCGGGGCGCCGACCTCATCGGCGCCCGCCTGCGGGGCGCGGATCTCCGGGGCGCCGACCTGCGTGGGGCCTACCTCATCGCCGCGGACCTCAGGAACGCCGACCTGCGGGCGGCCGACCTCATCGGGGCGGACCTGCGCGACGCCGACCTGCGGGAAGCGGACCTGACCGGCGCGATCTTCGTGACCCAGGCGCAGGTCGACGCCGCCCGCGGTGACGCCGCGACGCGCCTGCCGCCGGCGCTCACCCGACCGGCGCACTGGTGAGCGGCGGCGCCTGTCAGCGAGATGGGTCCTGTCCCGTCACCGCATCGGCGACCTCACCGCCTCGCCGGGGAGGATGATCGACCGTCCCGTCAGATGAGTCCCTCCGCCGAGAGCGGGTGACGGGTGAGGACCTTCTCGACGCCGAGCCACAGCGCGCCCGCCATCTCCATGATCTTCGGCTGGCCCATGAGGTGCTGGCCGATCGTCGTCAGGTCCCGCTGGTGCCGTTCGATGGGACAGCGGCGGTAGATCGAGGCGCTGCCGACGACGTCGGCCAGGAGGCGGACGGCGTCGCGGCAGGTCCGGATCGTGTGCATGTGCGCGCCGACCAGCGCGCCGCGCAGGCGCAGCGACGGCTCGGCACCGGCCTCCAGCGTCGACCACAGTTCGCCCAGGACGTCGTACTGGTAGCTGCGGGCCGCCCCGACCGTGGCGTGGACCTGCGCGATCCCGGTTCGGACCCGTGGGTCCTCCTTCGCCGGGCGCATCTCGGGGACCAGCATCTTCTCGGCCAGGATCTCCTCGGCGGACCGCAGCGCGGCGCGGGCGATGCCCAGCGGCACCCCGGGAAGGTTGGCGAAGAACATGCCGGGCCAGGCGTACAGGGCTCCGTCGCGCCGCCGGCGGCGAAGGTCGCCGAACCGGAATGTCTGCTCGGCCGGGACGAAAGCGCCCTCGATCGCGTAGTCGTGGCTGCCGCTGGCCGCCAGCCCGGTGGTGTGCCAGGTGTCGAGGATCTCGAACTGCCCGGCCGGCAGCATGGCGACCCGTGTCTCCGGCCGCCCGTCCTCCGTCATCACCGGCGCGCCGTCCTCGAACACCAGCGCGCCGCCGATGATGACGTCGGCGTGGGTGCAGCCGCTGCCGAACTGCCAGCGGCCCTCCAGCCGGTACCCGCCCCGTACCCGGTGCAGCCGGCCGGCCGGCACGATCCAGCCCGCCGTGATCGCGTCGAGGTCCGGATACAGGGTGCGGGCCACGGCGTCGTCGAGCGGCGCGGTGTAGAAGCCGCCATCGGAGCCGATCATGGCGCACCAGCCGGCCGCCCCGTCGGCCGCCGACAGCTCCTCGATGATCTCGGCCTGGGTGCGGATGTCGACCTCCGGCCCGCCCCAGGCCCGCGGCATCGCCATGCGGAACACGCCGGTCGAGCGCAGGGCCTCGACGGCGCGCGGGGTGAGCCGTCGGCCGCGTTCGCTGTCCTCGGCCTCTTCGCGCAGGACGGGGGCGATGGCGCGGGCGCCGGCGAGGATGGCCGCGCCGTCCAGGACCGCGGTGTCGGTCGGGAGGGTCATGGTCGATTCCTCCTGTCAGGCCGGGGTGGCTTCGATGACGCGGAAGTCGAAGCCGGGGATCGCGGTGAGACGGGTGACGTCGAATCCGGCGGCCTCCAGGAGGCGCTCGAACTCGCGTTCGGTGCGCTCCCGCCCGCCGGTGGCGACCAGCATGTGCAGGTCCAGCAGAAGGTCGCGGGCCTCGGCGGGATCACCCGGGGTGACCTGTTCGGGGACGGCCCGCTCGATGACGAACACCCGGCCGCCGGGTGCGACCGCGGCGCGGACGTTGCGCAGGATCGCGATGGCGCGCTCGTCGTCCCAGTCGTGCAGGACCTGTTTCAGCAAATACGCGTCGGCGCCTTCGGGGACCGAGACGAAGAAGTCACCGCTGACCACCCGGCAGCGGGACGCGACGCCGGCGGCTTCGAGCGTCGCGGCCGTGGCCGCCAGGCCGGTCGGTACGTCGAACACCACGCCCTCCACCTCGGGGTGGGCCCGCAGGACGTGGGAGAGCAGGGTGCCGTCGCCGCCGCCCAGGTCGACCACCGTGCGGAACCGGGACAGGTCGGCGGTGGCGAGGACGCCGGGCGCCGTGTCGCGGGTGTGCTCGGCCATCGCCCGGTTGAATATCGCGGCCGCCTCGGGATCGCGCGCGTAGTACTCGGTCCAGGTGACGCCGTGCGCCAGGTCCCAGGCCGGTTCGCCGGTCCGCACGCTGGGCACCAGTTCGTCCCAGCTGCGCCAGACCGCCGGGCCGCACATCATCCGCACCAGGTCGCGGATGGAGTTCGGGGCGTCCGTGCGCAGCGGCCGGCCCAGGTCGGTGAGTTCGAAGCCATCGGTGCCGGTCTGGGCCACCAGCCCGAGTCCGGCCAGGGCCAGCAGCAGCCGCCGCAGGGACGGGCCGTGCGCGCCGGTGCGCTCGGCGAGCTCGGCCGTCGTCCGCGGCCCTTCGGCGAGCAGGTCGGCGATCCCCAGCTCGGCCGCCGCGTACGCGGTCTTGGCGACCATGCCGTACAGCACCATCTGCAGGAGGCGGGGCGGTGCCGGCGGTGCCTGCCGCCCGGACGTGCCGGTGGCCGGAGCGGCGGTCTGGGCGTCGAGCCGGTCCGTCGGGCGCACCTCAAACCCTCCCGGCCTCGTCCGTCGCGCGTACGTCCAGCCGTTTCACGTCCGCGGCGATGCTCTTCATCGTGACCTTTCGGTGGAAGTAGTGGTAGCTGCGCGCGAGGGCGTAGTCGATGTGCTCCCTGCGGTCCGTCCGGAAATAGGTGACGTAGTCGCAGACGGCCGTGTCGCCCAGCAGGTGCAGCGGCGCGTGGCGGACCGGGATCGTGCCGAAGTCGACGAACAGCGGAAGGACCTCGTGCCGGACCAGGCCGGCGACGAAGTCGAACCCCTTCGTGTGCGACAGCAGGGCGCAGTTCTTCAGGATGATGCCCAGCAGGAGGTCGCCCTGATAGGTCTGCTCGACCGCGACGTTGTTCACCTGGAGGATCTTCTTGCCGGCCGCGCCGGGGATCGTCCGGTGAAAGAGGGAGGCCGGGCCGACCGGCGTCAGCCGGAAGATGGCGACGGCCTCGTCGCGGAAGGTGACCTTGTAGCAGCTCGACGCGGTGCTCGGCAGGAAGTCCTCGCTGTACAGCCCGAGGGGCTTGAGGGCCTTCTCCAGGAACTCGCGGTACTCATCGTGCTCGTGCACGTCCTGAATTTCGTAGGTCTGGTACTTCCGCACCTCCCGCAGGACCGCCTCGTCCTCGGGGGCGGCCGCCAAGGTGATCGGTGCCAGCACGTCGCGGTTGGTGAGGATCGCTGTGTCTTCGAGATGAAGACCGTCGTCGGTGATCATTTAGGAGGTGGCGCTCAGCACATCGCGGAACATCTGGCTGTAGTAGTGGATCGTCATCCGCCTGCCCTGGACGACCTCGTCGAGGTCGGAGTCCTTGACCAGCAGGTCGTTGACGGCTTGCTTGACGTCCTCGATGTGCCGGGCGTCGAACCCGCCGTGGCTCTTGATGAAGCTGACTTGGTTGCGCTCCAGGCCGTACTGCTGCCGGAGCGTGTCCGCCACGACCTTCCCCAGCTCGGCTCCGAGCCCTTCGGTCAGGCTCGCCACGCCGAGGATCCCCAGCGGGCTCCCGTAGGTCGCCATGTAGTAGTTCTGGGCGACCAGCCCCCAGGAGCCGGGCATGGGCGGGACGGACAGCACCCGCTCGACGTCCTCCCCCAGGTTCTTCAGGTCGTTGATGCAGAACAGGTCGTGGTTGTTCTCCTCGCGGACCTGCTCGAAGAACCAGTCCCGCAGCCCGCGGTAGTCGTCGCCGAGCCGGGCGCCGGCCAGCGACAGCATCCGGGACGTGTGCCGCACCATGTGGTACGTCTCGCGCAGATAGCTGACGTAGTGCTCGCGCTTCATCCCGCCGCTGAGGACCACCTCGATGAGCGGGTTGCTCTCGATCTCGGCCTTGAACTCTTTCTCCGTCGCGGACAGCAGTTTCTCGAAATTGCTCATGGCGGCGCTCCATCCTTCGGGACTCGCTCGGCGGGCGAGGGGGGAATGATTGCCGAGTGTTGCCGAGACGCCGGCCCGCTAGTGCGGTCCAGTGTTGTTCGAGCTCGTCGGGAACGGCATCAGGCGGTACGTGCCGATCGCCCGGGCCAGCGTCAGGCCCGCCGCGTCCATGAGCCTCGCCTCGAGGAAAGCGGAAGTGTTGCCCATCGAGGTGATACGGCCTTCGCCGAAGACCTTGCCCACGGAAACCGGCTTGATGAAGTCGGTGGACATGGAAATCGT
>JBJMIW010000475.1:0-15331 GCA_045806665.1 Actinoallomurus sp. | reverse complement strand
GGGGACGGCGTTCCACTGCTACTACGGAGACCCCGCGCGACAGTCGCAGCTGCACGACGCCTACCCCGCCAAGGACGTCTACTTCACCGAATGCTCCGGCAGCCAGTCGCAGAACCCGGCCACCACGTTCCCTGACACACTGCACTGGAAGACGGCCGAGCTCACCGTCGGGGCGATGCGGAACTGGGCGAAGACCGTGATCACCTGGAATCTCGCCCTTGACCCCAGCGGCGGACCCCACAACGGCGGCTGTGGCACCTGCTTCGGCGTGGTGACGGTCGACCCGGCCACCGGAAAGGCGACCCCGACCGGCGACTACTACGCGCTCGGTCACGCGAGCAGATTCGTCAGGCCCGGCGCCGTACGCATCGGCTCCTCCGTGGCCGGAACCATCGCGACCTCGGCGTTCCGCAACATCGACGGGACCATCGCGATCATCGCGGTGAACGACGACTGGGGCACCGGCTCACAGCGGTTCACCGTACGAGTCGGCGCACACCCGTTCTCCTACACCCTCCCCGCCGGCGCCGTGGCCACCTTCACCCTGGGCCGCTGAGCGTACGAACCTCGAGCCGATCGCGTCGGTGTGATCGTCCCTGCCATGAGGGCGTCTCCCTGGAGAGACGCCCTCACAGGATGTGCGGTGGTGGTCCTTGAGGACCGCCGGGAGGCGGATCGCTAGGACTCGGCCACGACGATGTAGAAGGTCACGGCGGCGAGGAAGGGCCCGTGCGCGGGGTGGTCCAGCCATCGGCGTGCCTGTTCGGTGGTGAGATATCCGGCGGCGACAGCGCGTTGGGTGGTGCGCTCCAGCCCGAACACATTGTCGGCGGCCTCGACGTCCCGGAACACCGGGGTGATGGGGATGACCGTGGGCACGGAGAATCCGGCGTCGATCGCCAGCCGGGTCAGCTGCCTGCCGATGCTCGCGTTCCGAATCACCTTGTCGGTGACGTGGCGGGTGTAGGCGCGCGAAAGGTCGCTGTCGGGATGATCGATGGCCAAGGTGTCCCAATCGGGCTCGCCCATGACCAGCCGTCCGTCTGGCCGCAGCACCCGATGGATCTGGCCGAGCGCCCGGGCTGGGTCGGCGACGTGCTGCAACACCCGGTCGGCCGTCCATGGCATGTCGGTGCGATACGACTGGTATGCCGCCTATGCGGCTGGCGAGCCTTCTGGCCTTTCGAATAGGCGCCCACAAACGGTAAATAACGGCATCGGAGCGGATCTCCCCCTGACGCTGCCGGTCAGTTGACGCAGGGGATGCCGCCTCCGGCGACGGCACCACCTTGGGCTCCTTCGATGGGAATGGCCACCGGCGTGGTGGGTGCCGGCCGTCCACTGGAGGGAATCTGCGGCATGGACGCCTTCTTGCCCAGGTCGATCTCCACGTGGCCGGCCGGGACGGTCTTGTCGGCGGTGGCGGTGACGCCGAAGTAGCCCGCGATCTTCGCCGCGGCGGCGCGCGTACCGTCGCCGTAGCGGATGGCGGTGCGCGAGCGCGTCCCGGTGTTGCCGACGCGGCCTTGGGCGTAGCCGAGGCCGGACAGGTGATCGGCGACGCGGGCGGCCAGGCCTGGCGCCCCGCCGCCGTTGAGCACGTCCACCGTGGTGGGTGCGGTGGGCGTGCGGGCCGTACCGGAACCGGCGGGTGTGGGCTTCTGAGGCGAGAACGCCGACCGGACGATCGACTTGATCTTTACCGGGTCGATCATGTTGACATCCTGGCCGTGGACGAGCCCGTAGCGTTCGATCGGCAGGGTGTGGAACTGGACGTTCCCGCCGGTGAGGTTCTGGGCCTGCTGGGCGAAGGCGACGACGTCCCAGCCGGCGTCGATGACAACGCCCTTCTTGGCGACGTTCAGGAGACTCTGTACCTTTCCCAGGTCGCTGAACACGCCCTGCGTGCGGAGCTGATGGGGAGACGCCCGTCCGCGCTGCCGCCTCGGCGGTGGTCGCCCCACCCGCGACGGCGGGGCCGAGCAGTACCGCTCCGATCAAGCAGCCGACGACGGCGAGGAGTTTCCTGGGCATGCGGCAGCCTTCCTGACGCTCGCGAGGGCGGCCGCCCGCGACATCGCGCACAGGTCCGGCCGCTGCACGTTCAAAGACTTGTGCAACTGTACAACGGTCATGCGTCGCGCTTGGATGTCCGGATCGGGCGTCATTCTCCGGGTTGATGGCGTCGCCCTGGGCGGCGGCCACACTGGAGACATCGGTTCACCCAAGGGAGGCACAGGAGTGCGAGAGCGTCGGAGACGATGGCCGGTCGTGCTGGTCGCGGTCGCCGCGGTGGGCTGCGCGTCCGCGTGCGGCGCAGGAGGCTCCGGCGGCGCGCATCCGCGCCGCTCCGGGACGTCCGCCGTAGCATCCGCCTCACCGGACGGTTCGACCGGACCCGACTCGACGTCGAGCGCGTACGACCCCGCGCGGTTCGCCGCGCAGGTTGTCAAGCATGCGCACCAGGCCAAGATCAGTCCGCAGCTGCTGATGGCCATCCTGTACAACGAGTCGGACAAGCCACACGATCCGGCCTTCGAGCGAGCCTGGCAGAAGATCAAGCCGGACGCGGCGTTCGGCATCGCCGACATGCACCGGGCCGCCTTCGATGAGGCCAAACGCGGCCGCAGCTTCGCCGGCCGCCGATGGGACGAGCTGCCGGACGATCCGGACCTCGCCATCACCGCGGCGGCGTGGTACCTGCATGATCTGGCCATCCGCCTGCCCGCTCACTGGTCCGGCCCGTACACCCGCAATGAACTACTCGCCCTCGGGTACAACGCGGGGCCCGGCAACATGGTCGCGTTCGCCCGAGGCGCCAAGCCGGGTGCGATCGCCCAGTCCTATCTGGACCGCCTGCGGCAGAATTGGAGCACGGCCGGACACGAGCTCGGGGCCCGGCGGTCTCAGTCGCCCTGACGTGCCGTATCGCGGGCCGGAGCGCCCAGCTCCTGCGGCCGGTCTCCCGGCTTCTCCAGCCGTGCTGCCTCCTCGCGAAGGCGGGCGGCCTCGTCGCGCAGCGTCTGAGTGGACAGAGTCGGCTCGTCGTCATCAGACATCAAGCCGCGGGTCTCCGACTTGAAGATGCGCATCGAACGTCCCAGCGAGCGTGCGGCCTGGGGTAGCTTCGCCGATCCGAACAATATGACGAACACCGCGATGACGATCAGCCAGTGCGATACCGAGAACTCACCCATCGTCTTCTCCTCGCCGGTGCTGCCTTCGCGTGAATCCGCGGGGTCGGCATCGAGATATAGTCGATAGTTGCGCAACTCTACAAGCATCTAGCCCTGCTCGACAGGCTGCGGCCACGCAAGGTTCAGCCAGTGCGAACGATCTGTGTCATGCCCTCCTCCTGGATCGGCTGAGGCGCGGGCCGTCGGGCCGCGTCGCTGACGCGGATGAGGATGGCGATGAGCATCCAGTTCGACAGCAGCGCCGATCCGCCCTGAGCCAGGAACGGCGTGGTGACGCCGGCGGTCAGCGGGATCAATCCGGTGACGCTGGCGACGATCAGGAAGACCTGAAGGGCGAAGATGAAGGAGATCCCGCCGGTGAACAGCTTGAGGAACGGATCGCGGGTGGTGAGCGCCGCCTTCATGCCGCGCTCGACGAGCAGCAGGATCACCATCAGCCCGGCCAGTCCGAGTTCCTCGCCGAAAGAGTCGAAGATGTAGTCGGCGTAGCTGACCGGGGTGAGGTACGGCTGGCCCTGCCCGAGCCCGGTGCCGAGCACACCGCCTTGACCGAGGGAGAACATCGCCCGCATCGGCTGGCCGCTGTCGGCATAGTGTCCGCCCAGCGCCGCGCACTTGCTGACGAAGTCGCTCGTGTTCGAGGTCGCGTGGATGAGTGCGGCCTGGCTCTGCTGGTTGATGATCTTGCCGCCGATGGCGCAGCCGCCGTCGAAGTACGCTCGCGGGTTCGACCATACGGCGAACCGCTGGTTGACGTGGCCGAGGAACGACAGCTGGGTCGCCGCGAACGCACCTACCGAGAACAGCCCGACACCGATCAGCACCCACGAGATCCGCTCGGTCGCGATGTAGAGCATCGCGATGAACAGGCCGAACAGAAGAACGCCCTGGCCCAGGTCCTTCTCGAGTACGAGGACGCCGACGCTCATCAACCAGATCACCAGGATCGGGCCCAGGTCCCGGCCGCGCGGCAGCGCGATAGGGCCGATCCGCCGGCCGACGAGGGAGAGCGCGTCGCGCTTGGAGACCAGGTAGCCGGCGAAGAAGACGATCAGGGCGACCTTGGCAAACTCGCCCGGCTGGATGGAGAATCCGCCGAGCCGTAGCCAGACCTTCGCGCCACCGGAGCGGTGACCCATGGGAAGTGGGCGCCCGGTACCGAGGTGCTTTGCGCGTCGGGGAAGAGGGCGGCGTAAGCCCCGGCCTGCTCCGAGGTCGGGGCCGGGTCGTCCTCTCCATAGATCACCAGGGCGGGTGCCGACAGCCGCTTGACGGCCGTACGGGTGGCGTCCGGGTCGAGTTCGCCCTCCCTGAAGAAGCCCTTGGCGGCCGCTCGCACCGGCGGGTACGACCGGGTGTGTGCTTCGGCCGCCTGGTCCCAGGGGCTGTAATACAACGGGCGTGCGGGCAGCCAGGTCTCCTCGCGCTCGTCCCTGGAATCCCAGGCGTCCAGTGCGGCGAGCGCGCTGTCGTACCAGGGTTCCGCCGAGCGGCGGCGGACCTCAGCGAGCCATTCGTCTTCGGTCGGTTCGAGGCCGACCGCGCGGAGGCTGGGGGTGGCCAGGACCAGTCGGCGGATCCGGTGCGGATGGCGCGCCGCGTAGGGGACGGCGACGTCGGCGGTGGCCGAGTGGGCGAGCAGATCGATCGTCTCCAGCCCGAGGTGGTCGCGCAGCGCCTCGACGTCGGGGACCAGCCTGTCGACGCGGTAGGTGCTCGGATCGTCGGGCAGGGCGGAGTCACCGGTCCCGCGGTTGTCCAGCAGGATCAAGCGGCGCCCCGCCGCCAGGCCGCCCAGGTAACCCGACGGCCGTCCCGGACCTCCCGGAACGCAGACCAGCGGATCGCCTTCGCCGATGAGGTGGTACGCCAGAACGGTCCCGTCGTAGGAGGAGAAGGTGGGTACTACGCCCCGTCGCGTACCGGCGCTCGGGGGCGTGCGCGTGAATCGGTAGGGGACGACACCGCGCCTGAGGGACGACACGCCGCCCGCCGCGAAAGACGCTTGATGAGCCGGAATCGAGGACCGCTCGATCGGCGGTCGGAAGGAGACCCCCATGGAGCACGCACCTGCCGCAGGATCGGGATGGCGCCTGGCGGGAGTCGGATTCGTCCTGGCGTTCGTGGCCAGTCTGGTGGCGAGCGGGGCACTGGCCACCATGTCCCTGTACCTGCCGGACGCGTCCGCCGCCCAGTTGCGGGAGTACTACACCGGCAGTGTCGCGGCCGTGGTGACCGCCGCGATCCTGCAGGCGGTCGGCGCGGTCTGCCTCGCCTGGTTCAGTGTCGGCCTGGCACGGACGCTCGATCCGGCGGCCGGGCCGGTGGCCCGGCGCGTACGGTGGGCGGGCTGGGTCTCGGCGGCGGCCTTCGCGGCCTCGGTGGTGTTGTCCCTGCTGCTCGTCCTCATCGCCGACGGCGCCGGGAACGGCACGCTGAAGGGCCTGGGCCGGTTGACTCTGGCGTGTGGCGGCGCGCTGCACCTGACCGGTCTGGGGATCCTGGTCTGGTTCGTGTCCCGGAGCGGCCTTCCCGCCGGCTTCCGGCCGAGGTGGGCTCTGCTGTTCGGCCTGGTCCTGGCCCCTCTGCTCGCCGTGTCGTTGGTGTCGATCGTCGTCACGCCCGTCACCCGGCTGGAGCCGCTCTGGCGACTGCTGTCGGCGATCTGGGTGATCGCCCTGTGTGTCGCCGGGCGGCGCACCGCGACCACGGAGTCCATACGGAATGCTCGGTGAACGGCTCGCCGGCCGACCGGATTTTGGCGCTATGTCCTTCGCTGATGGCCCGTTGTCCGAGCATTTGGAACGGCTCTCGCGACCGCCCGACGTCAAGAACGCGAAAAGGGGCCCTCGGGTCGAGGGCCCCTTTCGCGGAGGGTGTTACTTGACCAGCTCGCGCTGGACGGACGCCGCGGCGGTCTTGGCGGCCGCCGCCGGCGGGGTCGGGTCACCGAGCTGCGAGACGTGCACGGTGTCCGGCTTGGGCAGCGTTCCGTTCAGGAAGTAGGCGTCGAAGTAGGAGTCGACGCCGTTCGGGCGCAGGTCGCCGCGGTGCACGATGCAGTGCGTACGGTCGCCGTCCTGCACCACGAGGTGCGAGCCCTTGAGGACCTTGTGCAGCTCCAGCGCGCCGGCGTACGGGGTCGCCGCGTCGTCGGTGGCCTGGAACATCAGGATGTTCTTCGGCAGGTCCTTGGTCTGGCCGACCTTGACCGGCGTGCCCGGCTTGGCCTTCCAGAACAGGCAGGGCGCGTTGAACCAGACGTTGCCCCACGTCTCGAACGGCGCGGTCCGGTTGACGCGGACGGCGTCGGCGTGCCACCTGTTCCAGTTCAGCGGCCACTGGGTGTCGCTGCACTGGACGGCGTTGTACACGGCGAACTCGTTGTCGTCGCTGCCGCCCGTGGTCTGGACGCCGAAGGTGCCGACGAACTTCGCGAGGTCGTTCGTCTTGTACGCGGCCAACCCGGCGGCGTACGCGTTCCACACGGCCTGGCTGCGACGGTACGCCGCGGTCTGGATGCCGTCGACGAGCTCGTCGGGGCCGGCCGCGGACACCGCGCCACTGGAGTCCTTGAAGGTCACGGCCTTCTTGGCAAGCGCGGCCTCGAGCCCATAGAAGAAGTCGTGCACCTTCGCCTGGGTGTTGCCCAGGTGGTACACGTTGTCGTACTTCGCGATCCAGCCGAAGTAGTACTCGATGTTCTTGTTGAAGGCGTAGTCCTGGTCGAGCTGGGCGTCGTACCAGACGTGCTTGGGGTTGACGTTCCCGTCCAGGACCATGCGGCCGACGCGCTTCGGGAAGACCGTCGCGTACGTCTGACCGAGGTACGTGCCGTACGAGGCGCCGTAGTAGTCGAGCTTCTTGTGGCCCAGCGCCTTGCGGATCGTGTCCATGTCACGAACCGAGTCGATGGTCTTGATGTGGTCGAGCAGGTCCAGCGTCGAACCCGCGCCGAACTTCTGGAAGCACGCCTGCGCGTAGGCCTTCGACTTCTGCAGCCAGGCCGCGTCGGTCGTCTTGCCGCCCGTGCCGTAGTTCGGCCGCGGGGCGTTGCTGTAGTTCTCGTCGCAGGTCAGCTTGGGGGTGCTGAACCCGATGCCGCGCGGGTCGAAGCCGATGACGTTGTAGGCCTTCTGCATCGCGGCCGAGTTCTGCGCGTACACGCGCGGGCCGAACAGGGCGCCTTCGCCACCGGGGCCGCCCGGGTTGACCAGGATGTCGCCCTTGGCGGGATCCGAGCCCTGGTGCGGGGTGCGGGTCACCTCGATGGTGATCTTCTGGCCGTTCGGGTGGGCGTAGTCCAGCGGCACCTGGAGTTCGGCGCACTGGATGATCGTGGATACCTTGACCGGGCCGAGGGCGTCGTACGCCTTCGCTCCGTTCACGATGTCCACCTGGCAGTCGTGCCAGCTCAGGCTCGCCGGGCGGAAGGCGTCCGACGTGTCCGTGGCCGCGGACGCGCTTGTGGCGCCGATCAGGCCGAGTCCGGTCATGCCGAGACCGGCCGTCGCGGCGACGACGACAAGCTTCTTCACGAGACCCCTTTCGGGCCGGGCATGGGGGAGCCCGACCGGTGATTAACAAGGCGAGATTGTCGTTCCGGACAATCCGTGACATAAGGTCAAATGTGGGAAAGTTGCCAAAATGTAACCGATGGCGGCAGATGCTCACGACGGACGCGGCGGGAACCGATCTTGGGGAGACGGCCGTGGGTCCCGTCGCCGGTCGGCCGGCGCTCCGGCGGGCGGGCCGCTGTCACGGAGAGGCGATCTTCGAATGCTCGGCTCTGGGCGGTGGGCCGGCGATCACTCGACGTGTGTTCGCGACCGTACGGATCCGGTCTCCGGGAATGGCCGTGTCGGATCCGGCGAGGGGAAATGGCCGGTCAAGGCCGACAGGGGACGGGCGTCAGAGCGTTTTACTCGGGTCGGTGATGAGGGTCACCGATGGTCGATCCTGGTCTTCCTCCCCGAATGCCGAGGAGGAAGACCATCAAGTGCGATTTCCGGGCGGAAGAATGCGTCCGGATCCTGGTGTCACCAGGTGATCAGTGGGAGCCGCTCGGTGGCAATGAACAGCCACGCGACCACAACCACCAGGGTGACCAGGCGGAACGTGTGGCCCCACGTACGCAGTGCGAGTCGCACCGTCCTCCCTACTTCTTGGGCGGTGGTTGACTTCATTGGGTCCCCCCTCAAACGAGAAAAGACGCCCATTCGGGCGTCCCATGACCAGCCTTGAAATGGTAGGTGGGTGGTTATCGTGGTCGCTCTTTCCTAACTGCCTCCAGGCGACAGATCTGGTCTCTGTACTGTCAGTGATCTTGCGGGACCATGTCAAGTTTCGGACGGTAAAGAATCGGAGTGATAGATCGGTCAGGTAAAGCGCGCGTATCCGACTGATCTCCGATATCCGGAAAATGACGTACCCTTGAGCGCTGGTACGGGCGTCAGATCACGTCCCAGGGGACCGACTGGTACGCCTCGGTGAGGATCTTGACGAGCCCGGGATCGACCGACAGCGTCCGGTCGTCGACCCGTCCGACCGGAGCGACGCCCGCCGAATTGCTGACGAAGACCGTGTCGAACGACGACAGATCGGCCACCCGGACGGTGCGCCGCCGCGAGGGGAGCCCCCGAGCCGCCAGCGCGGGTTCGAGCAGTTTCATCGTGATCCCCGGCAGTAGAGGGGCGTCGGGCCAGACGACCGAGTCCCCCTCGACGAAGCCGATGTTGGCGATCGACGTCTCCGAGATGACATCGTCGGGTCCGGTCAGCAGGGCGTCGTCGAAGCCTGCACGCTCGGCCGCCAGCCCGTAGTGGATCTGGCCGAACGTCCCGACGTGCTTGATGTGCGCGACCGGCCGCTGATAGCGCACCGTCTGGAGGCTCCACGGAGCGGCGGACATGCCGTGCGGCGGGCGGATGATCACCATCACCGACACGTCGTCCGCGTCGTCGGGCCGGAAGACGGCGAGCCGGACGGTCGCGTCCGCGATGTCGTCGCCGAGCGCGTGGCGGATGTACGCGCGCACCCGGTCCCCGTCCAGGCCCGTACCGAACAGCTCCCGGTTCGCCGCGTCCAGCCGCGCCAGGTGGAGATCCAGCCCGCGGGTGCGGCCACCGCGGACCTGCATGACGCTGACGTGGCCGTAGTTCACGAGTGCGAGGTGCCGCAGCCGGTCCGCGGTCGCCGGACCGCCGTCGACCTCGACGCGGAGGGGAGCGGCAGGTGCCATGATCACAACATAGCGAGCGTGGCGCCGGGTCGCCCGGCGCGGCCCGGCGCGACGCTGAGAGAATCGCCTCCGATGTATCGACTCCTCTTCTCGCTGATCCTGCGCCGCCTTCCGGCGGAGACCGTCCACCGGATGAGCTTCGCGGGGCTGCGTCTCCTCGCGGCGATCCCCGGAGCGCCGCCGCTGCTGCGCCGCGTCCTCGGCCCCCGTGACCCGGCGCTGCGGGTGCATGCGCTCGGCCTGGACTTCCCCGGGCCGCTGGGGCTCGCCGCCGGATTCGACAAGGACGCCGAGGCGTACGAGGCGCTGGGCGCGTTCGGCTTCGGGTTCGTCGAGATCGGTACGGTCACCGCCCGCCCGCAGCCCGGCAACCCGGCGCCGCGGCTGTTCCGCCTCGTACGCGACCGGGCGATCGTCAACCGGATGGGTTTCAACAACCACGGCGCGCGGGCGGCGGCCGCCCGCCTCCGGCGGCGCCGGAACGTGATCGTCGGGGTCAACATCGGCAAGACCAAGGTGGTGCCGGAGGGCGAGGCCGCCGCGGACTACGTCGCGAGCACCGAGGCGCTCGCCGCGCTCGCCGACTACCTCGTCGTCAACGTCAGCTCCCCGAACACCCCCGGCCTGCGCAACCTTCAGGCCGTTGAGCACCTGCGGCCGCTCCTCACCGCCGTACGTGAGGCCGCCGACCGGGTGTCCGACCGTCCCGTGCCGCTGCTCGTGAAGATCGCCCCGGACCTCGCCGACGCCGACGTGGACGCGGTCGCCGACCTGGCGCTCGAACTGGGCCTCGACGGGATCATCGCCACCAACACCACCATCTCCCGCGAGGGGCTGGCCACCGACCCGGCCGAGGTGGAGGCGGCGGGCGCGGGCGGCCTGTCCGGGGCACCGCTGAAGCGCCGGTCCCTGGAAGTGCTGCAGCGGCTGCGCGACCGGGCCGGCGACCGCCTCGTGCTCATCTCCGTCGGGGGCGTCGAGACCGCCGACGACGCCTGGGAACGCCTCCGCGCCGGCGCGACGCTCGTCCAGGCGTACACCGGCCTCATCTACGGCGGCCCCCTCTGGCCCCGCGCCATCAACCGCGGGATCGCACGCCATCATCACGCTGCCAAGGCCGCGCCCGGCCGCTGATCCGCCTGGCACTCGCCCGTCGTGAACGCGCGGGCGACCTTCCGCCGAGGGATGTCGCGGCTACAGACACGACAACCCGCGGCGACGAAGGCCTGTCGCGCTCAGCGCGGGCGCCGGTGCCAGAACGGCTTGCGGTCGCCCGCGTCGTGTCCCGCGTCGTCTTCCGCGTAGGCCGCGAGCTCGTGGAGCGTACGGTCCCACAGCTCCTCCAGCTCCCGTCCGCGCGGGCCCGCCGGGTCGTCGCAGGTGCGGAGCGCGGCGACGAGGTCGGTGAGCAGGCTGGGGACGAGCACGGCAAGGCGGCTGCCGAGGTCGGCGAGGATCTGTCGGCGTTCGAGCTCCGAGGCGGGCCGGGCAGCGCGCAGCCGGCGCAGCTCCTCCGCCACCTGGGCACGGGTGTCCACGGCCGGAGCCGACTCGCGTCGCGGGATGCGCGCCCGTGCCACGCTGAAGCCCCGCGCGGGGCCGCCCGGGGCCCTGCCGATCGGCGGGGGAGCCGCGGCCGGTGCCGGAGGCGGGTACGCGCCCGGGGCAGGTGGGGCGGCGAAACCCGGGGCGGGCGCGGTGCCGCGGGATGCCGGCGCGAAGCCGGCGACGGCGGCCGGGGCGGCCTCCCAGCCGGCGGGCGGCTCGACGGGCTGGATGATCCGGTGCGCCGGTGTCCCGTCGGTCGCCGCGCGGGTGTCCACGGCCACGAACGCGGTGAACCGGCACAGCACGCCGTACCGCAGGGACGTGTCGACGATCCGCTCGATCTCCCGGTCCGAGTCGGCGACGCCCGAGGAGTACCGGTCCTCCAGCTCCCGGAGATGGGCACGGGCCCAGATGGCCGTGGCCGCGGGGTTCTCGGTCGTCACCGGTTCGAGGCGCTGCTCCCAGGGTGAACCGTCGGCCGCCACGCCGTGGAGAGTGACGGGGCCGGGAGCGGTGCACCGGCCCCGGACGACCAGGGGCACGCCCGGGAACAGGTCGCCCGGTCGCGCCGGGGCGAGCGAGTCCGGGACCGCCGAGGGCATCTCCAGGGACACGCCGGTCACGGTCGGCGTGGCGATGCGCCGGTGGACGTGGTCCATGACCTCGTCGAGGCGGTCCTCCGACTCCACGAGCTCGCACCGGCCGGCGCCCGCGGCGGCGAGGCGGCCGAGGAAGCCGGCGTTGACCGCTTGGTCGATGCCGATCGTGTGGACGCGGATGCCGTCGAGCGACAGCCGCCCGAGGACCTGGTCCTCGTTGCCGACCTGGCCGTCGGTGACCAGGACGATGATCCGTTCGCGTTCGGCGTCGCCGGACAGGAGCGCCACCGCCGCTTCCAGCGGCCGCAGGATCTCGGTCCCGCCGCGTGCGTCGAGCCCGGCCAGGTGCTCGACGGCGCGATACCGGTTGCGGTCCGTCGCGGCGGACAGCCCGTCCGGAAGGGCCCGGTCGATCTCGTGGTCGAAGGACAGCGCGGCGAACCGATCGCCGCTCTCCGGGTCGCTGCTGCGCAGGGTGTCGACGATCCGGGCGGCGGCGCGGCGCGCGGCCACCATCTTCCAGCCCCCCATGCTGCCGGAGCGGTCGAGCAGGATCACCACGTCGCGGGGTCGGGGCGCGGCCGGTCCCGCAGGCGGCAGCACGGTCACGGTGAACGTCTCGCCGGACACCGCGCAGGAGGCCCCGGCGTCGTACCGCAGTCGCAGGACGAAGTCCCGGTCGAGCCGCTCACCCGGCTGCAACCGCAGCGTGCGGCCGTCGGTCGTCACGGTGTGCAGGCTCGACCGTACGCCGTCGAGGGACAGCCCGGCCGGGTCGACGTCCACGGACAGGCTGAGCCGTACGGGGTTGGGGAAGCCGGGCAGCAGCACGGGCGGGGAGATGCGCGACGCGTCCGGGACGGCGTCGGTGTCGGCCTGCGTGCCGCGACCGGCGGACGGGCCGTCCAGGGGCGTGCCCGGGATGTAGCGGGGCGCCACGACGAGGGGGAATCGCAGCGTCGCCTCGCCGTCCTCGTACGGCAGCGGCTGGCTCAGCGTGAGGCGCACGGTCACGTGCTCATCGGGGAGGATGTTGCCGACGCTCATGGTGAACACGTCGGGCCGCTCCTCCTCGGCCAGCGCCGCCCGCTGCCCGGCCGCGAGCGCCGCCGCGTAGTCCTCGCGGGCCTGCCCGCGCTCTTTCAGGACCCCCTCGACGACGCGGTCGGCGGCCTCCATCCGCATCCCCGTCACGGCGGCGCGGTCGGGCAGCGGGAAGACGTACGTCGCCTCCAGCGGGACGTCGAAGGGGTTCTGGAACCCCTGCGTCATCGTGATCCGAGCGGACAGCCCGGTGACCGCCGCCCGTACGTCGACCGAGTCCAGGGGCAGGTTGCCGCGCTCGGTACGCAGGGCGCCCAGGCCGGCCTCCGGCACCGGCTCCACCTCTCCGGACAGCGTTTCGATCTTCACAGGAGGCCCCTTTCGGTGAGCAGGTCGATCAGGGGAGCCGCGGCGGCCACGATCGCCGCGGCGTCGTCGGGCGACGGAGACGCGTCGAGGAGCAGAGTCACCCCGGGGGCCAGGCGGACTCCGCGGACGAGCGCGTCGGTCTCCGTCCTGCGGGACGCGTCGGCAGGGGAGCCGCCCGTCGGGCGCTCCGGCGGGGACGCGGGACGCTGGGGTGCGGGGTGCTCGGCCCAGAACCGCCGGGTGGCGGCGGGCGAGCGGCTTGCGCCAGGCGGGGCGGGACGGCTGGCGTCGGGGTCGGGGGACGACGGGCTTCCGCTGGGACGCGGTGCGGCCTCGTCCCCGCCCGCCGGGCCGGCGACGGCGGCGTCGAGCCGGGCGATGGCCCGCAGCGTCGCGTCGGGGGCACCGGCGAGCTCGGCCTGGATGTCGGCGAGGGAGCGGCCCTCCGCCTGGCGTCGCTTGACGGCCACGAGCTGCAGCAGGTGCCGCGGGCCGTACACGGCGACGCGGCCGCGCCGGCTCAGCGGCGGGTCGACCAGGCCGATCGTGACATACCACCGGATGGTGCGCTCATTGGGCAGATCGCGCACCCGCCCGCCCGGCTGCGGCGCGCGCCCGTCGGACAGGACGGAGGTGGCCTTGGCCGTCAGCTCGGCGAGTGTCCATGGTCCGTCCATGCCTCCACGATGACACTGTAACTATTGCACTGTCAATGATGCTTGAGTCGGTACTTCGTCAAGCGGTTTGAACAGGCCGTTCAAATGCCTTGAACGGCGGGCGCCTCGCCAGCACCCTGTCCCATGAGGAGGAGTGCCGTGTCCGGACGAGTCGCGTTCATGGCCGGCGCGTCGGCGCAGGCCAGGTACCGGGCCCTGCGCGCGGAACGGCGACAGGAGCGAGCCGTCGCCCGGCTCGTGGTCTCCGGTGTCGCCGGGTCCATGACCGCCGGGCTCTTCGGCTGGCCGCCCGGGCTGGCGGTCGGTCTCGGTCTGCTGCTCGGGCACCTCCTGTACTTCCGCAATCGGCCGGGCGCGCTGACCGACTGGCGAAGGGGTGCGGCCGCCGAGCGGCGGATGGGCCGCCGGTTGTCCCGGCTGGACCCGGCGTACTTCCATGTGCTGCACGACCGGGCGCTCCCCGGCGGCTTCCGTGAGAACCTCGATCATCTCGTCGTCGGCCACACGGGTGTGTACGCGATCTCGTCGCGCCGGTGGCCGCCGCTGACCCGGCTGCGGTTGGACGGCCGACTCTGGGCCGGGCCGCGGCCGCTGACGCGCCTGCACGTTCGGGCGCGCCGGGCCGCCTCGGCGGTCGCGGATCGCCTCGCCGCCGAGACCGGCCACGCGGTCGAGGTGTCCCCGGTGATCGCCGTGCACGGCGGCCGGTTGCCGCGCGGCGGGATCGTCTTCGATGGAGTGGTGCTGCACCGGGCCGAGCGGGTGAAGCGGCTGGTCGAGCGGCAACCGGTGCTGTACACCACCGCCGAGGTCGCGGCGATTGCCGCGGCCGCAGAACGCGTCCTTCCCCCGATGATCGACATATGACGAAAAACCGGCACGCTTCGTGACTGATTAGTACGCTCAGCGCGACAGCGAAGATTTTTCATGAGCCGGGGGGATCGCATGGAGGGTCGGATCGTCGTCTTCGGTGCGACCGGCTACACCGGCTCGCTGACCGCGCGGACCCTGGTCGAGCAAGGCGTGCGACCGGTGCTGGCCGGCCGGAACGCCGAAGCCCTCGCCGCACTGGCCGACGAACTGGGCGGTCTGGAAACGGCGTACGCGGACGCCACCGAGCCACAGACGGTACGCGCCCTGGTCGAACGCGACGACGTTCTCGTCACCACGGTCGGCCCGTTCCTCCGGTACGGCCACGCGGCCGTCGCCGCGGCCATCGACGCCGGGGCGCACTACCTGGACACGGCGGGGGAGTCGCGGTTCGTACGCCAGGTCTTCGAGGAGTACGGCGTCAAGGCGAGCTCCGCCGTGCTCCCCGCCTTCGGCTACGACTACGTGCCCGGCAACCTCGCCGGCGCCCTCGCCCTCGACCGGGTCGGCGAGGAAGCCGTACGGGTCGACGTCGGTTATTTCTTCGGTGGTGGATCCATCATCCGGGGGCTGTCCGGCGGAACCCTCGAGTCGGCGCCGGGCCTGCTGGCCACGCGGATGTACACCTACCGGGACGGCATCGCCGAGGAACCGCGCTCCCGGGTACGGGACTTCGCGATGGCCGGCCGGTCGCGGACCAGTGTGTCCATCGGGGCGTCCGAGCACTTTACGCTGCCGGCGTCCTATCCCGGGCTGCGCGAGGTCAATGTCTATCTGGGCTGGCTC
>JBJMIW010000474.1:0-32798 GCA_045806665.1 Actinoallomurus sp. | reverse complement strand
GCGCGCCCGGTGGGAAAAGCTCATGTATGAAGATGCGAAGGCGCTTATTCAGGAGACGACCGCCGCGATAGCGAAAGACCCAAACAATGCGGTCGCGTTGAGGATGCGCTCGTCGGCGTTTTACAGAGACATTCAACCCGAGAAGGGAAAGGCGGGCGCGTGCCGCATCACATGGCGCGGCACGCGCCGGGACAGCCGGTTACTGGGCGTACTCCGGGTAGCCGTAGCCCACGACGGTGGAGGTGCTACGCGTCCGGATCTTCACCGCGTCGCTGGTGTTGCCCTCGACGGTCTGGATGGTGCCGTCGTGGTTGTCCTTGATCACCAGGCCGATGTGATCGATGCTGTCGGCGGTCTTGCCGCCGCTCCAGGAGAAGAACACGACCGCGCCGGGCTTGGGGACGTTGCCCCAGCGGCCCTGCTGCTCGAACCACTTGGCGTGCGTCGGAGTGAAGGCGTCGCCGCCGATCCCGTTCACACCGGCCTGGGCGCCGACCCAGGTGACGAACATGTCGCACCAGTTGGCGTTGGCGTAGTCGCTGATCGACCCGCCGTCGCGCGCAACGCCGGCCTTGGCGAACGGAGTGGTCATGTACCACCGGTTGAACTTGCTGCCGCCGGCGGCGTTCTCGGTGACGCCGACCTGGGACGTGGCGAGCTTCAGGACGTCCGCGGCGGACGGCAGATGCTTCTTCTTCTGCTCGGCGACGGCGTGCACCTTGATGTGCGTGTTGTCGCTCACGGTGCGAACGTTCACCGTCGTCCCGGTACCCGTACCGGGAACCCGTATCTGCGCCGCGTGGTGAGCGGCGGACGTGGTGGGACTCTGTGCGGACAGGGCGGGCCCTGCGGTCAGCACGGCCATCGCGGCGGCGCCCGTGGTCACGGCGCCGGCGATGATGCCGGAACGGCACTTGTTCTTCAGGGCAGAGCGGGGTTTGGCGTGTCGAGGGGACACGGGGGGACTCCTTCGGCTTCCATGCCGCTTACCGGGTTAGCTGACGGGTTCGGGCGTGGAAGCTGCCCTACGGCACAAGGGGATGTGCCGATTCACCCCGGGACTTCTGTGGGTCCCCGGTTCCGCGAGGTGCGGATTCAGCGGGCGCCCGCGGGCGCGGGCGGCGCGAACAAAGAGACAGGGTCTGGCCGTCGTCGCAAGGGGTGGGGATGACGGCGGGATTCAGATCAGGGAAGACTCGCGGACAAGTTCTGACTCCTTACTTCCAGGACGCCTACCGGGTTAGCTGACGGGTTCGGGCGTGGAAGTCGCCCTACGGCACAAGGGGATGTGCCGATTCACCCCGGGACTTCTGTGGGTCCCCGGTTCCGTGATCTCCACGGATTCGACGTTGCCGCTCCCGCTTGAAATGGATCAAGGGGTACTTCACGGGATCGGCGTGATATTGGATATGAACCGTCACGGCTCTTACGGAGGCCCTACACGCGTCTTCGCGCCGCGCCGTCTGCGCTGGTGGGCCGGCCGTTGCCGGCGGATGTCCGGGAGGCGCATGGGGGGCGTCCGCCGGACTGAGAGGAACATAGCACGCAAATTCGGGCAGACCGAACATCGAGATTTGCGACATAAGTCACGTGATCGCCCGGAATAGATCGCTACAAAGATCGAAATAGCGTCTGATTTGATCATTCTACCCGACGCGGCGACCAATCAAGATCGGCCAGTTAAAGATCATATGCGCGACCGCCGACGGAAAAGCCTTATGCGATAGGGGATTTCGGCCGATCGGCGAAGACGGCTCAGCCCGCCGCCGCGACGCGTTCCGCGCGAACCAGGGCCTCGCGATAGCGCTGCGCGGTGATCTCCGCCAGCTCGGGGACGGCGCCCAGAGCCGGCGAGACGGCGACCGCACCGGCCGCCAGGGACTCCTCCCGCACCTTGTCGGCGAAGAATCCCGGGGCCAGGAAGTAGGACGCCACGACGACCCGTGGTGTTCCCGCGTCGTACAGCGCGCGCACGGCCTCAGCGGGCGTGGGACGGGCCGCGGAGGCGTACGCCGGGACCACGGTGCGCCAGCCGCGCCGGCTTCGTGCCATCCGGCCGATCGTCGCGTTCGCGGCCGGATCGCTGGACCCTGCCGCGGCGAGCACCACGGCCGTGTCGGGGTCGGGCCGGATGCCCACCTCGGCGAGCCGCCGCTCCAGCGCCGTGGTCATCAGCGGGTGGGGGCCCAGCGTGGCCCCGTAGTGCAGCGTCAGCCGCGGGTGGGCCGCCCGTGCCTCCCGCAGCGCGCCGGGGATATCGGTCTTGCTGTGGTACGCGGCGGTCAGCAGGAGAGGCAGCACGACGGCCTCGTCGGCCCCCTCTCCGACGAGACCACCGAGCGCCTGTCCCGGGGCCGGGGGAGCGTGGTCGAGATACGAGGTCACGACCCGCACCCCCGACGAACGACGTACAAGATCGAGAAGTTCCTCGACCGTGGCCGCCGCACGCGGATCCCGGCTGCCATGGGCCACCGCGACGAGGGGGACCCCCCGGGCGCTCAGAGGTTGATGCCGCATTCGGTCTTTCCGGTGCCGGCCCAGCGTCCGCTGCGCGGGTCCTCCCCGGGCGCGACCCGCTTGGTGCAGGGCTCGCAGCCGATGGAGGGGTACCCGTCGTACTGCAGCGGGTTCACCAGGATGCCGTGCTCCTCGATGTAGCCGTGCAGGTCGGCCTGGGACCAGCGGGCCAGGGGGTTGACCTTGACCTTTCCGCGGGCGGCGTTCCACTCGACCACCCGCGAACCGCGCCGGTGCGAGGTCTCCTCGCGCCGGATGCCCGTGATCCACGCGAGGTACGGCCCCAGCGCGCGGTTCAGCGGCTCGACCTTGCGCAGGTGGCAGCACAGGTCCGGGTTCCGGCCGTAGAGCCGGGGCCCGAGGTCGCGCTCCTGCTCGGCGACGGTACGGGACGAGGTGACGTTGACCACGTTCACCGGGTAGACGGCCTGCACCGCGTCCCGGGTGCCGACCGTCTCGGCGAAGTGGTAGCCGGTGTCGACGAACAGCACGTCGATCCCCGGCCGGACCTTCGAGGCGATGTCGATGAGCACCGCGTCCTTCATGGACGACGTGACGCAGATCCGGTCGCCGAACGTCGCGATCGACCAGCGGACGATCTCCTCGGCGGAGGCATCCTCCAGCGCGTCGGCGGCCGACTCCACGATGTCGGTCAGGTCAAGCGCCGCGGTGGGGCGCTCGTACAGGAGCGTCATGCCGAACCCTCCTGTCGGGGAGTGCCCGCCGCGCTCAGCGCGCCCAGGCCGATGAAGCGGAGCCGGAATGCGCGCGTACATGCGCGGCAGTGCCAGCCGCCGTCGCTCTCGTACGGCTCCAGGTCCTCGTCTCCGCAGTAGGGGCAGTAGAAGGGGACGGCTCGCTCGGTCACTTCAGGTCACCTTCCTCCGCACGCTGCACCCACGCGGCGAAGGACTCGCCGTCGGCCCTGCCGTCCTGGAACCTGCGCAGCACCCTCTCCACGTAGTCGGGCAACTCCTCGGCGGTGGTCTTCAGGCCGCGGATCTTCTTGCCGAACTCCCCGCCGATCGAGCCGCCCAGGTGGACCTGGAAGCCCTCGACCTGGTTGCCCTCGGCATCGGTGACCAGCTGGCCCTTCAGGCCGATGTCGGCGGTCTGGATGCGCGCGCAGGAGTTCGGGCAGCCGTTGATGTTGATGGTCAGAGGCTCGCCGAAGTCCGGCAGGCGCCGCTCCAGCTCGTCGATCAGGTCCATGCCGCGCTGCTTGGTCTCGACGATCGCGAGCTTGCAGTACTCGATGCCCGTGCAGGCCATCGTCTGACGGCGGAACGTCGACGGGTGGACCCGCAGGTCGTGCGCCTCGAGTTCGGCGGCCAGCTCGGCGGTCCGGTCCTCAGGGACGTCCAGGATGACCATCTTCTGCTCGGTCGTCGTGCGCACCCGGCCGGAGCCGTACTCCTCGGCCAGGTCCGCGATGACGCGGAGCAGGTCGCCGTCCACCCGGCCGACCTTCGGCGCGAAGCCGACGTAGTACCGGCCGTCGCGCTGCGGGTGGATGCCCACGTGGTCCCGGCGGTGGTCCCGGGGCCCGCCGGGCGCCGGTCCGTCCGCGAGGGCGTACCCGAGGTACTCCTTCTCCAGGACCTCGCGGAACCGCTCCGGGCCCCAGTCGTTCATCAGGAACTTGAGCCGGGCGCGGTGCCGGAGCCGCCGGTACCCGTAGTCGCGGAAGATGCCGGTGATGCCCGCCCAGACCTCGTGGACCTGGTCGGGCCGGACGAAGGCCCCCAGCCGCTTGGCGAACATCGGGTTCGTGGACAGGCCGCCGCCCGCCCACAGGTCGTAACCGGCCTCGCCCTCGTCGTTGACGACGCCGACGAAGGCGATGTCGTTGATCTCGTGGATCGTGCACTGCGCCGTGCAGCCGGACAGCGCCGACTTGAACTTCCGTGGCAGGTTGGAGAACTCCGGGCTGCCGATGTACCGGTCGTGGATCTCGCGGATCTGCGGCGTCGCGTCGATCACCTCGTCCGCGTCGATCCCGGCGAGCGGGCAGCCGAGGATGACCCGTGGCGTGTCGCCACAGGCCTCGGTGGTGTCCAGGCCGACCGACTCCAGGGCCTCCCAGATGGCCGGGACGCTCTCGATCTCGATCCAGTGCAGCTGGATGTTCTGTCGGTCGGTGATGTCCGCGGTGCCGCGGGCGTACTTCGTCGACACGTCGGCGATCGTGCGCAACTGGTCGAGGTTCAGCTGGCCGCCGTCGATGCGGACGCGCAGCATGAAGTACCGGTCGTCGAGCTCCTCGGGCTCGAGCACGGCCGTCTTGCCGCCGTCGATGCCGGGCCGGCGCTGGGTGTACAGGCCGTGCCAGCGGAACCGGCCGCGCAGATCGGCAGCGTCGATGGAGTCGAAGCCGGCCTTGGAGTAGATGTCGATGATGCGGCGGCGGACGTTCAGGCCGTCGTCGTTCTTCTTGCTCTCTTCGTTCTTGTTGAGCGGTTCACGATAGCCCAGGGCCCATTGGCCCTCGCCTCGTTTCCGCTGCTGACGGGGTGGCATCGTGCGCGTCCTCCGTGGTGAGTGGGGGACGCGAAGCACGCCGGCAGACGCACTGCTGGCTCAACGCTGAGCTGTGGGAAATGACACCGGCATACCGCGCGCCCATGAGGCAGTGGCGGTGATCAGGCGTCATCAACAGATGGCGCTGCCCACACGGAGATAGTCGACGTGCCGTCGCATAACCAGCAACGGATCCGCAGCAGCCATACACCGATGATGGCATGAGGTTCGATGACTGTCCAACTCTGTCCGAAATGCGGACGGACGTCGCATTCGCCGAGACGTGCCTGGTCGCACGCCGAACACCGGCCCGTCGGCGGGATGTGGGCCGCCTGGATCTTCGCGCCTCATCCCTGGCGCAGCCAGTTGACGTCCGGTTCGGGGGCCTCGCCGGACCTGGGCTGCTCCTCGGCCGTGTCCGCCTCGGGGGGCAGGTGCTGGCAGTCGCACCACGTGCCGCCCCGGCACTCGTCGTGCCGCCGCTCGCGACACTCCTCGCAGATCATGCCTGCGTTGTGCCCACCCGGACCCTGTTCACGCGGATGTCCGCTCCGGGCGGCCGGAGCGCGCGTACGGCCGTGACCGAACCGGGTTCTGTACGCTGTGGCGCGTGGCCGTGGCGATGGACGAACTGCGCACCGATCTCCGCGAGGAGACGGCCGACCTCGAGCGCCTCCTGGCACCGGAGGTCTGGGACCTGTACACGCCTGCCGACGGATGGACCGTACGCGACCAGATCACTCACCTGGCCTGGTTCGACGAGGCGGCCGCACGCGCCGTGACGGACCCCGACGCCTTCCGCGCGGAGGTCCGCACGATGGTCGCGGAGGGCTTCGACACGGACCGGATCGTGGCGGAGCGGCGCTCGATGCCGGGCGAGGAGGCACTGGCGTGGTTCCGCACGGCCCGCGACCGGATGCTGGCGGCCCTGGCCGCCCTGGAGCCGACGGCGCGGATCCCCTGGTACGGCCCGGACATGGGCGCGGCCTCCTTCACGACGGCACGGCTGATGGAGACCTGGGCGCACGGCCAGGACGTCGCCGACGCCGTCGGGGCCCGGCGCGCGCCCACCGACCGGCTCCGCCACGTCGCCCAGATCGGCGTGCGCACCCTGGCGTGGAGCTTCACCGTCCATGGCAGGCCGGTGCCGCAGTCGCCCGTACGGGTGGACCTCTCCCTTCCCGGCGGCGGCCGCTGGACCGCCGGGCCGGAGGACGCCGCCGACGTCGTGCGGGGTTCGGCGCTGGACTTCTGCCTGGTCGTCACCCAGCGACGGAACCGGGCCGACGTCGACCTCACGGTCGCCGGACCGGTCGCGGACGAGTGGATGGACATCGCGCAGGCGTTCGCCGGACCGCCCGGCACCGGCCGACCCCCTGGCCGGTTCGCCTGAGATGTGACAATCGTCACACCTCAACGATGGGTCTGCCGCGCGTTCCGGGTCATCTCATCGGAGAGCCTTCGATTTCCCCATCGGGACGGGGGGATCCCGGTTCCCCTCCAGGGGGCGGGGCGGCCGGCCGAAGGTGATCGGCGAGATGAGCGTCATGTCCCATGCCGGGTGCGCGAGCCCTTACGGTAGATCCTCGTGACCACCGCCTCCGACGCTTCCACGCGCGTTGCCGAGGCGTCTGCGGTCGCCCGGATGCGTTCCGTCCTCTGGCAGGTCGTCCGCGGCACCGCGATATCGGCCTTCCGGTATCGGGTGACGGGGCTGGCCGCGGAGGCGGCGTTCTTCACGCTCCTGTCGCTGCCGCCCCTTGCGCTCGGACTGATCGGCATGATCGGGCACTTCCGGAGCGTGCTGGGGGCCACGACGATCGCCGAGACGCGTAAGTGGGTGCTGGACCGCGCCGAGACGGTCCTCACGACCCGGATGGTCAAGTCCGTGGTCGAGCCTCTGCTCGACGAGGTCCTGCGCGGCGGCAAGGTGGGGATCGTCTCGCTGAGCTTCCTCATCTCGCTGTGGGCCGGCTCGCGGGCGCTGAACGTCTACGTCGACACGATCACGATCGCACACGGCCTGTCGGGCGTGCGCGGCGTCATCCGCACCCGCCTGCGCGCCTTCTTCCTCTACCTCGCCGGGCTCGGCGTCGGGCTGATCATCATCCCCGTGATGGTCGCCGGGCCGACGTTGGTGCTGCACTGGCTCCCGGCCGGCGCCGTCGTCGTGCGCCTCCTCTACTGGCCGATCCTCATCATCGTCGCGGTCATCTTCCTGGCGCTGCTCTACCACCTGAGCGTCCCCGTACGGACGGCGTGGTGGCGAGAGGTGCCGGGCGGGGTCACCGCGCTCGCCATCTGGGGGCTCGGCAGTCTCGTACTCCGGCTGTATCTGGACGGTTCCACGACGGCCGTGTCGGTGTACGGGTCGCTGGGTGCGGCGATCGCCGTGCTCGCCTGGCTGTACGTCACCGCGCTCGCCGTACTCATCGGCGCGGCGCTGAACGCCGAGATCGACCGGCTCTGGCCCGGCGAGTTCACCTCCTGCGCCCGCCTGGAGGACAAGCCCACCGCCCCCGGACGCTGAGCCCGGCCCACCGCGGGTACGACGGAAGCCCCCGCCTGAGGCGAGGGCTTCCGGGGAAGGAGCGGGTGCGGGTCAGCCGGAGACCGGGGCGCCGGTCTTCGGGTCGAGGATGAGACGCTCCGCGCGGGGGTGACCGAAGTCGAACAGGCCGTGCAGGCTGCCGGCCCGCTGGTCGAACGACGCGTCACCGATCCGGCCGACGCCCCAGTTGTCCTCGATGAACTTCAGCACCGACGTCTGCTCGGTGTACCGGTGGTCGACGTGGTTGACCTTCGCGTACGGCGAGATGACGACGAGCGGAAGGCGCTGGCTCGGACCGCAACGGTCCTGGTAGCCGCCGGCCACCGTGGCCTTGCCGCACAGCGCCGTGTCCTGGGAGGCGTCCGTGGAGCCGCTGAGGATCCGGGGGGCCTTGTGGTCGTACCAGCCGTCGGAGTCGTCGTAGGCGATGACCACCGCGGTGGACTTCCACTCCGGCGACTTCTGGAGCTTGTTCACGTAGTTCACGATGAACTGCTGCTCGTCCAGCGGGTCGGAGTACGCGGCGTGGCCGTCCTGGTAGTTGGCGGCCTTGAGGAAGCTCACCGCGGGCAGGTTGCCGGCGTTCAGCGCGGCGTCGAAGTCCGCGAGGTCGTACTGGTGGTTGGCCTGGTCGGTCCGGCCGATCGCCGCGACCGAGGTCGGCGGCAGGTGCTTCTCGTTCGACGTGGACTGGTAGTACTGGAACGGCTCGTGGTGCGGGTTGTAGTCGGTCTGGACCGCCCCGCCGATGTTCTGGTGCGTCGCGCCGCAGACGACGTAGTTGCCGTTCTTGCCGGTCGGCCGGAAGCCGCCCTGGAACCAGCCCCAGGTGACCTTCTTCTCGTTGAGCAGGTCACCGACGTTCTTGCCGGTCGCCACGGCCAGGTTGTGGTTGGACGTGTGGTTGTTGCCCGAGCAGTCGTCGAACGCCGGGTCCGGGTCGTTGATGACCGTGCCGATGCCGTTCTTGTCCGGGGACTGCACGACGTAGGAGTCGCTGACCTTCTGGTGGGTCACCGGGTCGACGGCGTAGACGCCGTGGGTCTGGCCGGAGACGAGGTTGAGCGCGCCCGGCGTGGACGGGCCGAAGACCGTGTCCCAGGAGTTGTCGCTCATCGCGTAGTGCTGCGCGTAGTTCCACAGGCCGGTGACGGTGTTGCCGTCGTAGTAGTCCATGACCAGGCCCGGCTCGCCGAAGAGCGGGGGCGCGCACTTGTCCTTCTCGGTGTACTGGACGAACTGGTCCATCTTGCCGCCGTTGACGGCCTTCTGCTCGTTGCCGTACCCGTGGTCCTGGTCGCAGGTCAGCGCCTGCGCAGGGGTGAGGCGGTTGGGGTTGTACTGGTTCGGATTCTGCTTGAGCAGCTTGGTGGTCAGCCCGTCGACCCGGGGGGTGTTCCGCTTGGCGGTGAACTTCGTCCCGTCGGTGTTGGCGGCCTTCGGGTAGGTGCCGAAGTAGTGGTCGAACGAGACGTTCTCGTCGAACAGGACGACGACGTGCTTGATCGGCGTGGCCGTGCGGACCTGCGTCTCGGCCGCGGTCAGCGAGGCGCCCTGGTGCTGCTCACCGCTCGCCCAGCTCGGCACCGTGGCGAGCGCGAGCGCCCCGGCGGCGGCGACCGATCCGGCGATGACCGCCGACCGTCGGCCCTTCCACTTTCCGTGACCCATCGTGTTGCCTCCTGAAGAATGTGAAACCCCGGGCCTCCGACGGAGTCCCGGTCCAGCCGGGATCCCATCGGGCCGGATCGACGCTCACGCTGACGTACGGTGACGCGGACGTAAACAGGCCACCACGGCTCCTTCAATTCTCTTTAGCCGATCTTTATCCGATCTCGGGGGTGTCTGTCCGGTGAATGACTGATTCGCCCCACATGACTCCGGGAGGGCCGTCAGCTCAGGAGGACGCGGCGTAGACCGCACCCGTCACCGGGTCGATCAGTGTGACGTTCGTCGCGGTGCCGCCGTCGTTGCACAGCAGCAGCAGCAGCGCCTGCCGGCCCGGCCGCAACCATTAGGTTAGGGTTACCTAATAAGCTCGGCCTGGCCGATCCCGACCTCATCCATCCACAGGGGGCCCCTTGGCGGACCGTCGCTGCGCACACTGCCCCGGAAGCCACACGGGCGAACGCCCGTGCCTGGCCAGCGCCACGACCAAGGCACGCTCGTGGCTGCTGATCGAGCACCCGGGGCCGTGGGCCGAGCGCATCGAGGAGACCGACCTGCCGGGACCGATCGCCGACGCGCTCGGCCGGGCCGGGCGGCACGGCGTGCGCGTGCAGTTCATCCGGCGCCCGCGCGGGCGACGCCGGACGCCTCCGCTGTGGATCTGCACCGGCTTCTCCGGCGACACCGGCCCGGACGGCCGGCCCGTGACCCCCTGGCTGGAGGGGCGACACCTCGACGACGTGGCGGAGCTGGCCGGTCTCGACCTGGTGGCCGTGGCCGCCGGGCGGCCGCCCGGGTTCGGCTCGCCGATCGCGGGCCCGATCCTGCTCGTCTGTGCCCACGGCCGCCGGAACGCCTGCTGCGCGCGGAACGGTGCGCCGCTGGCCCGGGCCCTGCACGAGCGCTTCGGAACGGCGGTGTGGGAAACGACACATGTCGGCGGGGACCGCTACGCCGCCAACCTCGTCTGCCTGCCGCACGGCCTCTACTACGGTGACCTGGACGAACGACGGGCGGTGGCCGCCGCCAGGGCGTACGACCGCGGCGAGGTCGTGCTCGACCGGTACCGTGGGCGGGCGGGCCTGCCCGAGCCGGTGCAGGCCGCCGAGCACTTCGTACGAGCGCACACCGGGATCGTCGCGGTGGGCGGCGTCACGGTGGAGTCGATGGTCGCCGACACCGCCGTCGTGCGCGCCGGCCTGGCCCGATACCGGATCCGGGTGGAGCGTGTGGAGGTCGGCGCGTGCGGCGTGGGATGTTCGGACGACCCGGCCACGTATGTTAAAAGGGACCTGGCCCTTCTCAACGAGGTGGCCCTCGTGTAACCTCTCCGAGGCCCTATTCGCCGTTCCCGTGGGGACACGGCGGCTCTCGGGGAACATCACGGCGCTTCAAGACGTTGCAAGATTTTGCGCGCTTCTTACTGTTATGGCGCCCGTGACCGAAATTTGCTCACCAGCAAGCTACGAGGTGGTAGTTCTATGGCTCAGGTACGTCGGCAGGCAAACCTCCCCCGTCCCAGCTGGGGCTGGCAGGACGCTGCCGAGTGCCGGGGGGAGGACCTCATCCTGTTCTTCGGCCCCGACGGGGAGCGTCAGCCGGAGCGTGAGATCCGCGAGCGTAAGGCCAAGGCCGTGTGCATGCGCTGCCCCGTGCGCGCCGAATGCCTTGACTACGCCGTCTCCCGGCCCGAGAAGTACGGCACTTGGGGCGGTCTGAACGAAGACGAGCGCGCCTCCGAGCGTCGCCGTCGCATGCGTCGCGCGAACGCCGCGTAGCGTCCCCTCGCTACCTGCGGCCGCGTGACCGCGGCCCGATCCCGGGCCGAACGGCGAGAGCGCCGAGCAATCCAGCATCCTCACCCCTTCATGTGGCGGGCGAACCAATCCCCGCGAGCCGGGCGACCTCTTCGAGTGCGCCCGGCTCGGCGAACAGGTGACCCGCCCCCGGCACCACCACGATCGCCTTCTCGGCCGTCATCCGCGCGGCCGCCTGCTCGTTCAGTGACAGCACTTCCAGGTCGCGTCCGCCCACGATCAACAGTGTAGGCGCACGTACGACCGCTAGAGCCTCGCCGGCGAGGTCCGGGCGGCCGCCGCGGGACACCACGGCCGCGACGTCCTGCGGGCGTGCGGCTGCCGTGATCAGCGCCGCGGCCGCTCCGGTACTCGCCCCGAACAGGCCCACCGGACGTGTTCTCGCCCACTCCACGACGGCGGAAAGGCGTTCGGCGAGCAGGGGGATGTCGAACCGCAGCCGTGCCGTCCGCGCGTCTTCCGGTTCCTCTTCCGGCGTCAGCAGATCGAACAGCAACGTCCCGAACCCCGCGGCGTTCAGCGCGGCGGCGACCTGCCGGTTGCGCGGGCTGCGGCGGCTGCTTCCACTGCCGTGCGCGAAGACCAACAGCCCACGTTCCCCGGCGGTCAGGTCGGCCTCGAGCGACACGCCCGCTGCCGGGATCCTCACAGCAGCCTCTGCACGTCCTGGTCGGACAACTGATCGAAGCGCACGTACCACTGGCCCACCGCGCGGAACGTCCATGGCGCGGCGAGCACCACGATCTCGTCGGCGTCGCCCGCCAGCGCCTTAACGGTCTGGGCGGCTCCGATCGGCACGGCGAGCACGACCCGTCCGGGCTCTCCGGCCCGGACCGCCGTCAGCGCCGCACGGGCCGTCCCGCCCGTCGCCAGGCCATCGTCGACCACGACGACGTCCCGGCCCTTGACGGACGGCAGCGAGCGATCGCCTCGGTAGGCCGTGACCCGGCGCGCCAGTTCGGCCCGCTCGCGATGTACGGTCTCCTCCAGGTCCGCGTTCGTCAGCCCGAGACGGCGCATGAGGTCGGCGTCGAAGACGGGCTCCCCGCCCTCGGCGATCGCCCCGACGCCCAGCTCGGGCTGGCCCGGGCAGCCGATCTTGCGCGTCACCAGCACGTCGAGTGGCGCGTCCAGGCGGCGCGCGATCTCCCGACCCACCGGCACGCCGCCGCGGGGGAGCGCGAGGACGAGCGGATCGACGAGCCGCAGCGCCATGACCTCCTCGGCGAGCAGGCGCCCGGCCTCGGCGCGGTCGGTGAAGGGCAGCCGTACCTGACGGCTCCAGCCCACGGCGACCACCTCGCACGGGTCAGCGGCCTTTCTCCCAGAGTCCTACCCAGCACGGACAGGTGCATCCGGCCGTACGCCCGGGTACGACTCTTTAAAAGCGGCAACTCCCCACCAAATAGACAAATTGGCGGCGCTGCCCCCAGCGAACCGTGCGAAAGGGGCGAGGCAGGTGACCGGCGCCGAGGAACGGCACGGCTGGACCGCCGGGGGACACGATCCACTGGCGCTCACTTTCGGCGGGGGAATCCTCGCCGATCCGAAGCTCCGATCCGCCGATGACCCCGTCGCCCACCCTCCGTACGAGCGGGTGGACCTGCTGATCCGCCGTCTGTTCGCGGCGGGCCTCGACCTGCACGGCGCGCTGGGCCACATCCACGCGCACGTCGACGAGGAGGCCGCCATCCGGTTGATCCAGCAGGCCATCACCGGGCTGGACGAGGTCATCAAGGAGTTCCGCCGCGTGGTCGTCGATCTCTGGCCGCCCCAGCCGACCGAGGCCGGGGCCGTACCCGCGGTCGAACGCCTCCATGGCCTGGGCGGCGGCCCCTGAGCGACGGACCCGCGCCGCGCCGACTCCTCCCTGACCGGCCCATCTGTCCGGATCCCGAGGCGGCTCCCACGCGGGTCGGCCGAGGGCTGATGGCGTGGCACCCTCGCGGGTGACCCGGCGACGTCCTACCGTGACGCTGTGATCGCGATGGAGCGCGTCCCCGCATGGTGCCTGGTGAACGGCGAGTGGACGGAACGCGAGGACCCCGTGATGGCTGCCTGTGATCCGCACGGGGGTGACGTGTACGCCGCGATGGCGGGCCTCGGCTTCGAGGCCTGGTGCCGGATCGGCGATGAGGGGCTCGCCGCGGCCCCGCTCACCCTGGCGGTCTACTCACGGGAGAAGCCGCCGCTGCAGTTCCTGCTGCAGTTGGAGGGAAATGCCGGGGACGTGGTCGAGCACGTCTTCGCCGAGACCCTCCCCGACGCGATGAACCTCCTGGCCGCCTGGGCTCCTGTGGCCCAGGCAGGCGCTCTGATCGAGCTGGTCCGGCGGTTCTCGGAAGGCGACGGCGAGGCGTCTCCCGAGCTACGGCCCCGCCCCGCGCCGCCCCGGACGTTCGCGACCGGAGCGACGCACGCGACGGCGGTGGAGCCCTGAGGCCAGGCCTATCGGGGGCCCTTCGGGACGCCGTCGTCGATCTCGGCCGGAGCGTTGATCGTGACGCGGCGCATCTTGCGGCGCTGGGTGTAGTCGGCGGCCCGCCCGGTCGGCGCGGCGAGCATGGGGGCGGGCGGTCAGGAGTGGCCGGTCGCGGCGGGGGCCTGTGCGAGGGCGCGGTGGGCGGTGGGGAGGGCGGCCCGCCGGTCGGCGGCGACGAGGCCGACGCGGGTGCGGCGGTCGAGGAGGTCGGACTCGTCCAGGGCGCCCTCGTGGAGGACCGCCCAGACCAGCTCCGCGCCGATGGTGGCGGAGCCCGGCGCCACCGGCTCGGCGAGCGACGGATCCGCCGCCGTGAGCGCCATCACGGCGGGCGCCTCCGCGCCGTACCGTCGCACGAGGCGCGCGGGTGCGGTCAGCCGGCCGAACTCCGGAGCGGCGCCGACCAGGGGTAGCCGGGCGGTCCGGCACGGACCGGCCGTGAGGCCGCGCCCCTCCACTGCGGCGTCGACGGCGTCCTGGGCCATCCGGCGGTAGGTGGTGAGCTTGCCGCCGACGACGGTCACCACGCCGTCCCGGCCCGTCAGCACCGCGTGCCGCCGGGACAGGTCGGCGGTCCGACCGCCGGGGCCGTCGAGCAGCGGGCGCAGCCCGGCGAACGCGCCCACGACGTCGGCGCGGCGCACGGGAACCTCGAGCGCGGAGTCGACGATGTCGAGCAGGAATCCGATCTCGGCCTCCGTCGGCCGGGGGACGTCCGGGACCGGGCCGTCCGCGGGCTCGTCCGTCAGGCCGACGTACACCCGGCCGTCGTCCTGCGGCAGGACGAGGGCGAACCGCCCGGTCGTCCCGGGCACGGGCAGGTGCAGCCCGGACAGCGGCGTGCCGAGCGTCTCGGCCCGCAGGACGAGGTGCGTGCCGCGGGACGGCCGGAGCCGTACGCCGTCGGCGAGGTCGCCGGCCCACACTCCGGTCGCGTTGATCACGGCGCGGGCCCGGATGACCTGCTCCGCGCCGGTGAGCTCGTCCCGGACGTCCGCGCCGTCGCCGGCCAGCGCGAGGGCCCGGCAGCGGGTGATGATCCGTGCGCCGTGCGAGGCCGCCGTCCGCGCGATCGCGGTGACCAGGCGGGCGTCGTCCGCGAGCTGACCGTCCCAGGACAGGATCCCGCCGCGCAGCCCGTACGAGCGCAGCGCCGGTGCCAGCCGCAGTGTCTCGACCGCGGACAGGCGGCGCGGGCGGGGCAGGACGGCGCGGGGCGTGCGGGCGGACAGCCGGAGGAGGTCGCCGGCCCGCATTCCGGCCCTGGACAGGGTCGCCAAGGAACCGGAGACAAGCGGTGTGAGGGGGAGCACGAACGGCAGTGCCCGTACGAGGTGGGGGGCGGTGTGCGCCATCAGCACCCCGCGTTCGACCGCGCTCTCGTGTGCGACGCCGAGCTGCCCGGAGGCCAGGTACCGCAGGCCGCCGTGCACGAGCTTCGAGCTCCATCGCGACGTGCCGAAGGCGAGGTCGTGCGCGTCGATGGCGGCCACGGACAGGCCGCGCGAGGCCGCGTCCAGGGCCACCCCGGCGCCGGTCACGCCCAGCCCGACGACTAGGACGTCGACGACCTCGCCCTCCGCCAGCGCGGCGAGGTCGCGGGTCCGTCGAGCGGCGTTCAGGGAGGATGCGGTGGTAGGTGTCATGGGGCGAGGTACCGGTCGAGGATCTGCCGTAGCTCCTCGTCGAAGGCGTCCGGCGACAGGGCGCCGGCGCCATCGGCGACGATGTGCCCGGACATGGCGAAGGACTGCACGATGAGCAGGACGGCGCGGGCCTGACGCGCGGGGTCGCCGGAGCGGATCGTGCCGTCGCGGTGGCCGGCGCGCAGGGTCTTCTCGAAGGCGCGCAGCATGGCGTCCTGCGTCGTGCCGCGTCGCTGCAGGAGGTACGGCAGGAGAACCTCCGGGTCCACCTCGAGGATCTTGTGGAACAGCGGGTGCTCGCGGAGGGAGCCGACGCCTGCGACGAGGGCCTCGACCGCCCGGGGCCGGACCGGCGCGCCCTCACCCGGCGGCGTGAGGCGGGCGACCACATCTGCCCACTCCCGTGTCATCAGGTCGGCGACGAGCGTGCGCACGTCCGGCCAGCGCCGGTAGATCGTCATGCGGGACACGCCGGCCCGCCGGGCGACGTCGGTCAGCGTCGTGCGCCGCACTCCCACCGCGAGGACGCAGTCGCGGGCGGCATCGAGCACCGCGTCCTTCTTGTGACGAATGGACGTCATATGTAACAGTGTAAACGGAGGAATCATCCGGAGGAAGGGGAGGTCATGCCGGCGATGCGCTGGAACGGCTGGGGCCGACCGGACCGGGCGACGCGGCTGCCCGACTCCGTCATCGGGCTGCTGCGCGAGCTGCTCGGCGTCCGGCCGGATCCCCCACCCGCGGTGCGGCTCGAGGAGGTGGCACCGCTCGCCCCACACCCCGCCGTATGCGTCCTGGCGGAGATCGTCGGCCCCGACAACGTCCGGACCGACGACGAGACGCGGATCCGTCACACCCGCGGCAAGTCCACGGCGGACCTGCTGCGGATGCGCGTCGGCGACGCGAGCGACGCGCCGGACGCCGTGGTCCTCCCGGGCGACCACGACGAGGTCCTCGCGGTCCTGGAGCGGTGCTCGCGCGAGCGGATCGCGGTCGTTCCCTTCGGCGGCGGCACATCGGTCGTCGGCGGGCTCACGGCGGAGGGGGAGGGGTTCGCCGGCGTAGTGGCACTCGACCTGAGCCGACTGGACCGGATCACCGCGCTCGACACCGTGTCGCGCACGGCGACCCTCCAGGCCGGCCTGCTCGCCCCGCGCGCCGACGCGCTGCTGGCCGAGCGGGGGTACATGCTCGGGCACCATCCCCAGTCGTACGAGTGGGCGACCATCGGCGGGTTCGCCGCGACGCGGTCATCCGGACAGGCGTCGGCGGGCTACGGGCGGTTCGACGCGATGGTCGCCGGCCTGACCGTCGCCACCCCGCGGGGCACCGTGACGCTCGGCCGGGCCCCGGAGTCCGCGGCAGGCCCCGACCTGCGCGAGCTGTTCCTCGGCTCCGAGGGCGCCTTCGGCGTCATCACGGACGTGACCGCGCGGGTCCGCCCGCTCCCGGAGGTCCGCCGGTACGAGGGCTGGCGGTTCGCGACCTTCGCGGAGGGCACCGCCGCCGTACGCGCGCTCGCCCAGGACGGCCCGCTGCCGACCGTGCTGCGGCTGTCCGACGAGACGGAGACGGTGATCGGCCTGGCCCGGCCCGACGAGATCGGCGAGGAGCGCGGCGACGGCTGCCTGGCCGTCTGCGGCTATGAGGGCCGCCGTGAGGACGTGGCCGCGCGGCGCGCCGGCGCGCACGCCGTCCTGAACACGCACGGCGGCGAGCCGTTGGGCGACGGGCCGGGGGAGAGCTGGGCCGCCGGGCGGTTCTCCGCGCCCTACCTTCGCGACGCGCTGCTCGACGTGGGCGCCTTCGCGGAGACCCTGGAGACCGCCGGGTTCTGGTCGAACCTGCCGCGGCTCGAGGAGGCCGTGCGGCTGACGCTGTCCCGCGAACTGCCGCCGTCCCTCGTGATGTGCCACATCTCGCACGTCTACCCGGACGGTGCCTCCCTCTACTTCACCGTGGTCACCGCGCAGGGCGACGATCCGGTCGCCCGGTGGCGGCGCGCCAAGGCCGCGGTCGGCGACGCGATCATCGAGGCCGGGGGCACGATCAGCCACCACCACGGCATCGGGACCGACCACCGTGACTGGCTCTCCCGCGAGATCGGCCCGCTCGGCGTGGACGTGCTGCGCGCGGTCAAGGACCGGCTCGACCCAGCCGGCATCCTGAACCCCGGCGTGCTCGTCCCTCCCACGCGCTCCGGCGGATAGCCCGTACGATCCGGCGGAGGACCCGGCCACCGGCCGGACTCGCGGTACTGGAGAAGGGTGCTGAGGATGCGTTCGTTCACCGCCGTGGTGAACCCGGCCGCGGGCGGCGGCGCGGCCGCCCGGCTCATCCCGCTCGCACGGCTGCTGCGCGAGGCCGGCGCGGAGATGACCGTGGAGTACAGCCGCAGCCTCGAGCACGCGGCCGAGCTCGCGCGCACCGCGGCGGACAAGGGTCACGCGGTCATCGCCGCGGGCGGCGACGGCATGGTCGGCGGGCTGGCCGGAGCGCTGGCGGGAACGGACGGCCTGCTCGGCGTCCTGCCGGCGGGCCGGGGCAACGACTTCGCCCGCCAGCTGAGGCTGCCGGACCAGCTGGACCGGCTCGCCGAACTTCTGCTCGAGGCCGAGCCGAGGCGGATCGACGCGATCGAGGTCACCTCCCCGGGCGGCGAGACGCGCGTCGTCGCGGGCAGCGTGTACGCCGGGGTCGACTCGGTGGCCAACAGCCACATCAACCGGCTCACCCGCCTGCCCGGCCCGCTCGCGTACTACCTCGGCCCGCTGCGCGCGATCGCCACCTGGCGCCCGGTCTCCTACCGCGTCACCGTGGACGGCGAACTCCATGAGGAGCGCGGCTACACGGTCGTCGTCGCCAATTCCGGGTTCTACGGCTACGGCCTGCACATCGCGCCCGACGCGGCGGTCGACGACGGGCTTCTCGACGTGGTCATCATCCGGCACGCGTCCAAGCGGCTGTTCTTCGCCGTCATGCGGGAGCTGCCGCAGGGAACGCACGTCCGCCGCCCGGAGATCGAGGTCCTGCGCGGCCGGGAGGTGCTGGTCGAGGCCGACCGGGAGATCCCCTACGGGGCGGACGGCGAGCTGCTCGGCACGCTGCCCGCGACCGCCCGGGTGCTGCCCGGTGCGCTCAACGTGATCGCCGATCCGGCCTGATCTTTGGCGCCGGGTTGACCGGTCAGAGAGGGCAACGGCGGTAGGTTCCCGGGTGTGCCGTGATTCGGGGGGACCACTGTGAAACACGCGCTGGCCGCACTGGCGGGCGTCGCGGTGGGCCTGCCCGTGCTGGCGGCCCTGGCGTCGAGGCCGGACGGGCAGCCCGCCGGGGGACTGCCGGCCCGGTTCGCCCCGTGGGCCCGCGTCGGCCACCGTTTCCCGACCGCCTTCGCCGATCCGCGGGCGCCGGAACGCCGGCCTGTCCGAAGGTCCTTCGCGTCCGGTCCCGCCCGGACGCCGCCGGGCCCGGCGCCCCGGACGATGCTCCGCGGCCCGCTCGCCGTCCCGTTCCACCGGCCGGGCCAGACCACCCGTCCCGGCCCCGCCCAGACGACGCCGCGCGGCGCGGACCGGGCGGCCGCGCAGGCACCCGGCCGGACGCCGTCGTGGAACCCGGCCGGCACACCGTCGCCGTCTCCGGCGGACACGCCGTCGCGCTACCCGGTCGACAGGGCGGCCGCCGACGCGGCCAGGCGCCCAGCCGATCTCGAGCTGTCCATCGTCGCGCCGCCCACCGTCCGGTCCGGTGGCCGCTTCTCGTACTCGGTCCGGCTGACCAACCACGGCCCCGGCACGCCCGGCCCGATCACGGTGCGCAGCGTGCTGCCGCCCGGGACCGTCCGGGCCGGCGCCTGGCTGCCCACGGGCGTCGACGGGTACACCGGCGCCCGGGACGCCGCGCTGGTCGTCCACCGGCTCGAACCGGGCCGGTCGCTGGTCGCGCGGTTCGACGTCAAGGTGCTGCCGGAGACCCGTGGCGAACTCGTCACGCGGGGCCGGATCGCCGCGATCGTCGGGGCGCCGGACCACGTTCCCGACGACGACGCCGCCCAGGTCTCCACGGTCGTCAGGCCGCGGTGAACCCGCCGTTCCCTGAGCGCGGCGGAACCGCCGGCCGGCACCGCGCGTCTCACCGCACATGCGGACCATCCTCAACATCATCTGGTTGATCTTCGCCGGGGTCTGGCTTGCGCTCGGCTACTTCCTCGCCGGGATCATCTGCTGTGTCCTCATCATCACCATCCCGTTCGGGATCGCCGCTTTCCGTATCGGGGCCTACGCGCTGTGGCCCTTCGACAGGACCGTCGTGCGGCGAGGCGACGCGGGGGTGATGTCCGCGATCGGCAACGTGATCTGGTTCCTCGTCGCTGGGGTCTGGCTGGCCATCGGCCACGTGGTCACCGGGATCGCGCTGTGCGTCACCGTCATCGGGATCCCCCTCGGGCTGGCGAACTTCAAGCTGATTCCGGTGTCGCTGCTGCCGCTGGGACGCGAGATCGTCTCCACCGACGACCCACGCGTCTTCGGAGTCGGCTGACGGGTCCCCGGGGGACCCCCGGGTCGATCCACTCCCCGCCCCGTGTTCCGGGGGACAAAGTCTCGGGTGAGAAAGATCATCCTTCTTGTTCGCGGGCTGGACAGCCGTTGGTCACCGGGACAGACTTGCCCCATGTCAGCGGCCACCCCGTTGCCCAGGCAGGGCGACGTGTTCTTCGACTCCCGGGGAGCGGAGCGCGCGTTGCGACTCAGCCGCCATCCCGACGCCGAGGTCGTCGTGCTGAGCATCTGGAACGGCGGCGTGTGCCAGGGGACGTTCCGGCTGCCGGCGGACCAGATCGCCGCACTCGCGGAGGCGCTGCTGAGCGCGGCACCGGAGACCCGCCCGCCGCTGCCGCAGACCGGCCAGTACGAACCGCCGCCCGCCGGCACGTACGACGCTCCTCCCGTCGAGCGGCACGAGGCGCAGCCCGCGGGCGGGTTCGAGGCGGATCAGACCGGGTGGCACGAGCCCCGGCCCACCGAGCCGCAACCTCCGGGCCGGTACGAACCGCAGTCACCCGAAGGGTGCGAGCGGCAGTCGGCCGGGCCGTCCCAACCACCGCCGACCATCCCCTGACGGGCGCGTCCGCGCCTGCGACCGGGCGACCTGGCCGGAATGTGCCGAACAGCGGTCGGAGAGTGATCATGGCTGCTACCGTGCCCCGGTGCCCCCCTCTTCCCGCGAGTCAGCGGCCGGCGCGGGCTGGACGTGCCCCGAACCGGGAACGTACACCTCCCTGATGCCGAGCCGGGTCCGGAACCTGTCCTGGACGAACCCGATCACGCTCTGGCAGGCCCGCAACGACGTCCTTGCGCGCTGGTTCGGCGACCCGACCGACGACGAGCGGGCACGCTGGGTGGGCGAGCAGCTCGCGCGCGGGGCGCACCCCGACTTCGTGATCGAGCGCGACGACCCGGAGTCGTTCTCCTTCATGATCCTCGGTGACACCGGCGAGGGCGACGGCTCGCAGTACGCCGTGCTGCCGGGCTTCGAGCGGATCGGTGCGGGCACCCGGTTCGCGATCATCGCCAGCGACGTCATCTACCCGGTGGGGAGCGTGAACGACTACCCCGCCAAGTTCTTCCGGCCCTACCAGGGGTACGACGCGCCGATCTACGCCATTCCCGGCAACCACGACTGGTACGACGGTCTTGGCGGGTTCATGCGCATCTTCTGTGGCGCGCCGCCGTTGTCGCCGGACGGCCGCCCGAAGGCGTTCTCGGCCGCGTGGTGGCGGCGGTTGTTCTGGAAGGAGCCGGACGCCGCCGACGAGGAGCGTCTCGCCGCGGGGGAGGCGCTGCGGGCCGCGCCGGGGCAGCGTGCCGTGCAGCCCGGACCGTACTGGGTCATGGACGCCGGTCCGGTCCGCATCATCGGGATCGACACGGGCATCATCGGCGGCATCGACGCCGCCCAGGGCGCATGGCTGCGCCGGGTGTCCCAGGGGCCGAAGCCGAAGATCCTGATCACCGGCAAGCCGCTGTACGTGGACGACGCGTATCACCCCGGCCAGATCGCCGGAGGCGGCACGGTCGACGACATCGTCCGCGACCCGGCCTGCAACTACGTCGCCGTGATCGGCGGTGACATCCACAACTACCAGCACTATCCGGTGCGGGTCGGCGACCGCGTGATCGAGTACATCGTCTCGGGCGGCGGCGGGGCGTTCATGCACGCCACCCACACGATCCCGCGGGTGACGGTGGGCGGCGTCACCGAGGACGAGTTCCGCTGCTACCCGCTGCGCGGTGACTGCCTCGCCTTCTACAGCAGGCTGTACGGCCGGAGACTGCGGCTGCGGCGGTTCTTCGAGCTCACCGAGGACGAGGCGGCCGCGGTCATCGCCCAGCGGCTCGAGACGCCGCCGAACCGCGAGACGCGGGCGGCGGTGACGTGGCGCACCCGGCTGGTGGCGTCACTGCTCGGCGTGCCGTCGCGGCCGCACCACCGGACCCGGCTGCGCCTGCCCGTACGGCGGATCTACCAGCGGTTCCTCTCCCCGGTGTCCGACTCCAACCGGCCGCCGCTGTTCAAGAGCTTCCTGCGCGTCGACGTGACGCCGGAACGCTTGCGGATCCGCTGTTTCGCCGCGACCGGATGCCTGGAACACGAGCTCGACCCGCCGCTCGAGGACGAGATAACGATTCTCCTGGATCAATAGCGGGCCGGCCGGAACCCCATTGGATCAAGCTGGGCGGCCACATCCGCAACGCCCAGCGGGCGGCGGGCCTCCAGCCCACCTGCAGCGCCGGCGTCGGCCTCCTGCTCGGTCTCTTCTGCTTCGGCACGCTGTACTGCCAGATCCAGCTGAGCCAGGTCGTCGACCGGTACAACGGAGCGCCCACCGGCGCCCAGGTCCCCCTCGCGGCCTGAGCCCTCCCATCTGTCGGAATCGTCAGGGGGGCCGGGCAGAATCGATCCATGCGGATCGCAGTCGGCGCGGTGGGACAGGGCGGTGTGCTGCGCACCGTCGCGGAGGACGGCACCCCCGCCGGTCCGGCCGAGCCGGTCGCCGACCTCGTCGCCGCGATCGCCCGGCGCGAGGCCGACGCGGCCCGGGGACCGTCCGGCGGCATCCGCTGGGTCTGGCCGTCCACCGCCGATCTCTATCCGCGCCTGCTCAGGGCCGGGGTCCGCGTCGCCCGCTGCCACGACCTCGAGCTGGCCGAGACGCTCCTGCTCGGGCACGCGGGCCGGTTCGGCGAGCCGCGCTCCGTCGCGGCGGCCCTGGCCCGCCTGCGGGGGCGCCCGGTCCCGGACGATCCGGTGCTCGGCGACGACCTGCCGACGCTCTTCGACGAGGGCCCGTCCGACGACATCGAGGCGATCGTCGCCGTCCACGCCGAGCAGCAGCGACGGGTCGCCGAGACCGGGCTGCGGATGCTCGTCGCCGCCGAGTCGGCGGGTGCGCTCGTCGCGGCGGAGATGGGTCACGACGGCCTGCCCTGGCGCGCCGACGTCCACGACGCGCTGCTGACCGAGCTCATGGGGCCCCGCCCGGGACCGGGCCTGCGACCGCGCGGGCTGCAGCACCTGGCCGACCGGATCGGCGAGGCCCTGGGCCGGCGGATCAACCCCGACTCGCCGTCGCAGATCGTCAAGGCCTTCGCGCAGGCGGGCGTGCGGATTCCGTCGACGCGATCGCACGTGCTGCGGCAGGTCGAGCATCCCGCCGCCCGGCTGCTGCTGGAGTACAAGGAGCTGGCCCGCCTCTACGTCGCGCACGGCTGGTCATGGCTGGACACCTGGGTGCGCGACGGCCGGTTCCGCCCGGAGTACGTCGTCGGCGGCGTCGTCTCCGGCCGCTGGGCCACCAACGGCGGGGGAGCGCTGCAGATCCCCAAGGTGCTGCGGCGCGCGGTCGTCGCCGATCCGGGCTCGAGCCTCGTGGTCGCCGACGCCGCCCAACTGGAGCCGCGGGTGCTGGCCGCGCTCGCCGGGGACGAGGCGTTCGCGGCCGCCGCGGGCGAGAACGACCTGTACTCCGCGCTGGCGGGCGCCTTCGGCGGCGCCCGTGACAAGGCCAAGATTGCGCTGTTGTCCGCGATGTACGGCGGTACGAGCGGAGAGGCGCCGCAGCTCCTGGCGGTGATGCGCCGGCGCTTCCCCGCCGCGTACGACTATGTCGAGGCGGCGGCCCGCGCGGGAGAGGCGGGGCGTGTGGTCCGGTCGCGGCTGGGCCGCACCAGTCCGCCGCCGTCGCAGGAGTGGCGCGACCTCGCCGTCCAGGACGGGGGAGGCTCGGCGGTGCGCAGCCGCGGCCGGTTCACCCGCAACTTCGTGGTGCAGGCCAGCGCCGCCGACTGGGCGCTGGTGCTCCTGGCGGCGCTGCGCCGCAGGCTGACCGCGCTGGGTGCCGGCGACGCCGCCCGCGCCCCGCGGCTTGTCTTCTTCCAGCACGACGAGGTGATCGTGCACACCTCGCAGGAGCTGACCGAGGCGGTGATCGCCGCAGTGCGGGAGTCCGCGGCGGAGGCGCGTCGCCTCGTGTTCGGCGACACCCCGGTCCACTTCCCCATGGAGGCCGTCCCGGTGGAGTGCTATGCGGACGCCAAGTGACGCCGCTCCCGTCCCGCCGACATGGCTCCGGGCGTCCGCCTGAAATCGAGCGCCGGACGGACGGCCGCCAGAGAGCCGCCGGACCGACGCCCCCGACAGAGCGCCGGACGGACGGCCGCAGGCCGACCGGCGGTCAGCCGCCGACCGGGCTGATCGGATCCCACGACTCCCGTTTGTTCAGGGCCTCGGCGTCCATGTCGGTCGTCTGCTGCCAGATCCCCCGCACGCCCGCGAGTTCCTCGTCGTCGAGGACGTCCTCGATCCGGGTGAAGCCCTGGGGTGCACGCTCGGCGATCAGCTCGAGCATCCGCTCCAGCGGCATGTCCCGGCAGGCCATCGCGACCGCGTTGGCCTCGGGCAGCCGGATCTCCTCGTACGCCCGCAGCCCGGCGACCGGCTTCTTCGCCGAGGAGGCCAGCTCCCGGGCGAGGATCCGGGCGTCCAGGATCGCCTGTGAGCCGCCGTTGGAGCCCACCGGGTACATCGGGTGGGCGGCGTCTCCGGCCAGCGTCACCCGACCCCGGCCCCAGAAGGGGAGCGGGTCGCGGTCGACCATCGGGTAGTCGAGGATCCACTCCGACCTCGACAGCAGCCCGGGCACGTCGAACCCGTCGATGTGCCAGTCCGCGTAGTAGGGGAGCACGTCCTCCAGCCGCCCGGCGCGCGTCCAGTTGGCCGTGGTCGTATCGGCGTGGGGATCGGACGAGACACGGATCTCCGCCACCCAGTTCACCAGGCAGCGGCCGCGTTCGGCCGCCGCCTTCGAGATCGGGTAGGCGACCATCCGTCCCACACTGTGCGCGCCGACGACCAGCATGGTGTCACCGGTGAGGAACTCGTCGACCTCGGTGATGCCACGCCACATGCGGACGCCGTTCCACAGCGGCGCGCCCTCGTCCGGGTGCAGCAGCCGCCGGAGGGCGGAGAAGATGCCGTCCGCGCCGACGAGCAGGTCCGCGCGCAGGGTGACGACCTCCCCGCCGGCGCGGTCGCGCAGCCGTGCCTCGACTCCCTGGGAGTCCTCCGCGTACCCCTCGAAGGACAGCCCGGTCCGTACGGCGTCGGGGCCGACGCGTTCGCGCAGCGCGTCGGCGAGCAGCATCTGCAGTTCGCCACGGTGGATGGAGTACTGCGGCCAGGCATAGCCGGCGTGGCGGCCGCGCGCGTGCACGGCGATCCGGTTGCCGAACCGGTCCATCGTGATCATCTCGCGGGTCTCGATGCCGGTGGCGTCCAGCGCCTCGGCGAGCCCGAGTTCGGTCAGCTCGCGGACCGCGTGCGGTTGCAGGTTGATCCCCACGCCCAGCGGCAGCAGCCGCGGTGCGGCCTCCACGACGCGTACGCCGATGCCGGCTTTGTCCAGCGCGAGCGCGGTCGTCAGCCCCGCGATGCCCGCACCGACGATGAGCACGTCCACGACAGCGATCCTCCTTCGATGCGACGATCCGGGTATGCGGCGGGCCCGGCTCGGACCATACGGTCAGTTCCGTGCGAGGCGTACGTCGACCACCGCCGAGCGTCCGGCCTCCAGTGCCTTCAGCGCGCGCTGCAGGGCCGGCACGAGGTCCGCGCGGTCGGCCACCCTCTCCCCGTGGGCGTGGCACGCGCGGGCTACGGCGGCGAAGTCGGGCGGGCTCTGGAACCGCGTGCCGACCGCGTCGCCCTGCGCGGCCGAGCGCCCGTCCGGGAACAGCTCGAAGACCGGCAGCCTGCTGGCCCGGTAGCCGTCGTTGTTCAGCACCACCGCGAGGATGGGCGCGCCGGCCTCCGCGGCCAGGCACAGGGCCGCCGTCGGCACCCCGAACATGAAGCTGCCGTCCCCGACCACGGTGACCACGCGCCGTTCGGGCGAGGCCAGCTTGATGCCGACGGCTCCGCCGAGGCCCCAGCCCAGCCCGGGGCTGCCCGCCCCGCCCATCGTGCCGGGCAGGCTGCGCTCCAGGACCTCATGGAGCACTCCGGCGTTGGTGACGGCCTCCTCGACCACGACGTCGTCCGCGCGGAGCACGGAGTTCAGTGCCTCGAACACCTCGCGCGCGACGATCGCGTCGTCCGACCGGTCCGCGTCAGCGGTGGCGGGCTCGTCGTCCGTCTCCACACCGTGCCATCTCGCCGCCGGATCGACGTTCTCCAGGACCGCCGCGACCTGGTCGAGGACCACGGCCCCGGGCGCGGCGACGGCCAGGTCCACGGGGAAGGTCCACAGCGGCATGTCCTCCTTCACCGGGTCCGCGTCGATGAGCACGACCGTGGCATTCGCGGCCGGCCGGACGAACTTGGGGATCCAGGGGACGTCACAGTCGGCCACGAGGATCAGGTCGGCCTCGCCGACGAGACGGCGGCCGGTCGCCGCCGAGCGAACGTTCATCGGGTGGGAGCTGGAGATGTTGACGCACCCGGTCTCCGGTGTGTCGATGACCCGGACCCCGGCGAGCTCGGCCAGCCGGGTCACCGCCTCGAATCCGCCGGAACGCCGGCCCGTCCGCGAGGTGATCAGCAGTGGTCGTTCGGCCGCGGCGAGCAGGCCGGCGATCCGCCGCACGGTCTCGGCGTCCGCCGCGGGCGGGCCCGGTACGGCGTACCCGGTGGTCCGGCCGGGGCCGGTGGCCGGCGGGTCCATCAGGACGTCGCGGGAGACCATGAGGTACGCCGGTCCGGGCCGGCCGCCGCGGGCGACCTGCACGGCGCGGCCGATCGCCCGGGGCAGGACCTCCGGGCGGGTGACCTCCAGCGCCCACTTGGCGTACCCGCGCAGGACGCCCGCCTGGTCGGGCACGTCCTGCTGCCAGTGGATCATGTGCGAACGGCCTCCGGGCGAGTCCGGGTCCTCCCCGTACGGCGTCTTGCCGGCGATGACGATGACGCCGGCGCGGTCGCGCAGCGCGTTGTGGACCATCGCGCCGAGGTTCTGGGTGCCGACGTCCACGTGGACGAACACCGCCTGCGGGCGCCCGGTCACCTGCCAGTACCCGTGCGCGGCGGCGAGGGCGACCGATTCGAACGTGCAGGTGATGATCCGCGGCATTCCGACGCCCGCCTCGGCGAGCGTGACCGCCGCCTCCTGCAGGGGGGCCGAGTCGGTGCCGGGATTGAGGAACAGATGGTCGACGCCGTTCTGGTGGAGCAGCCACAGCAGGTGCTCGGCCGTGGTGCCGGGTCGGAATTCGTCGCTCACGTGGTCTCTCCAGCGGGATGACGGTTGGGCCGCCGTCTGCGTGGGTCGATGGCCGGGGGCGGGGTCGCGCACGGACGCGGTGGACCGTGCCACCCGCCACCCCCAACTCGGGGCCGCGGCTCAGCGCACGCCGGCTCCGGGCGGCGCCTGGCCGCGGACGAGACGCCCGACCTCCGCCCGCATGTGCACGAACTCGGGGAGTTCCCGCGTGGTGATCTGGTCGCGTGTGCTCGGCAGGCCGACGGCGAGGTCGGCGACGACCCGCCCCGGGGCCCGGTCGAGCACGACGACCCGGTCCCCGACGTAGACACTCTCGTCAATGTCGTGCGTGACGAGCAGGATCGTCATGCCGTCCTTCCGTACCCGCAGGACCAGGTCCTCAAGATCCTCGCGGGTCTGCGCGTCGACCGACCCGAAAGGCTCGTCCATCAGGAGCAGGGCCGGCTGGTACGCGAGGGCCCGGGCGATCGACACGCGCTGCTGCATGCCACCGGACAGCTGCCAGGGGTACTTCTGCCCGGCGCCCGCGAGGCCGACCGCGTCGAGCACGCCGAGTGCGGCCTCCCGGCGTTCGGCCTTCGACTTACCGCGTCTGCGAAGGGGCAGCGCGACGTTGTCACGGACGGTCAGCCAGGGCAGCAGGGAACGGCTGTAGTCCTGGAACACGACGGCCAGGTTGTCGGGGACGTCGGTGATCTCGTGGCCGTTCAGCGTGATCCGGCCCTGGGTGGGCCGGATCAGCCCGGCGATGCAGCGCAGGAGAGTGGACTTTCCGCAGCCGGACGGCCCGACGATGCTCACCAGTTCGCCCTCGGCGACCTCGAGGTTCACATCTTCCAGGGCCGTGTGATCGGCGTAGTGGTGACCGACCTTCTCGATACGGAGCACGGGGTTCACCTGGTCCGGGAGTCGTAGGGGGAGGAGTAGGCGGAGGACGTGCCCGCGGCCACGGACACGTCCACGAGGAACGGGCCGTCGTGAGAGAGGGCCTGCGACAGTGCGTCGGTCAGTTCGCCCGCGCGCTCGACGTGGCGCCCCGGGCAGCCGAGTCCCGCCGCGATCGAGACGAAGTCGATGCCGTCCAGGTCGGTGCCGGGCACGTTCGGTATGTCGATACGGCGGCCGAGGGCCTTGACGGCCTCGTACGCCCGGTTGTTGAGCACGACGAATGTGACCGGTGCCCGGTGACGCGCGGCCGTCCACAGTGCCTGGATCGAGTACATGCTGGAGCCGTCGCCGACGAGACAGACCACCCGCTGTCCCGTACCCGCCAGGGCTCGGCCGACGGCGACCGGCAGCCCCCAGCCGAGGGCTCCGCTTCCCGTGGTGAGGAAGCCGCCGGGCCGGGTGATCGGCAGGCGAGCGTGGAACACCTCCCGGTGACTCGGCACCTCTTCGACGACCACCGCGTCCTCCGGCAGCAGGCCGCGCAGCGTCTCGATCACCAGGGCCGGATCCATCGGGTCCGTCGCCGGCGGAACCGCGAGCCGGGGCAGGGGCGGCGGCGCCGGCCGGTCGGCCTTCTCGACGAGGTCGAGCAGCGCGGTGACCCCGGCCCGGATCGTGGTGAGCACACTCGTGCCCACCGGGGCCCAGGCCGTCTGCGCGGGGTCGCAGTCGAGGTGGAACAGCCGCGCCCCGGCGGGAACGAACGGTCCCTCCGTGTGGACGTGGTAGGTGAAGATCGGCGAGCCGATCGACACGATGACGTCGTACGGTTCGAGGGAACGGGCCAGTTGGTCGCGTACGGGCGGCAGGAAGCCGCGGAACAGCCGGTGATCCTCCGGAAAACCGGACCTGCTGGAGAGCGGGCCCATCCAGACCGCCGCGCCGGTGCGCTCCGCCAGCTCGGTCACGAGGAAAGACGCGCCGTCGTCGTCCACGCCGGCGCCCACGATGATCGCCGGTTCCCGGGCCGCGTTCAGGGCGTCGGCCACCTCCCGCAGCGCCTCCGGCTCGCCGACGAACCCGGCTCGGACCTCGCGCGGCTCGACCCGGCCGGCCGGACGGTCCCAGTCGTCCTCGGGCACCGAGAGGAACACCGGGCCGCGCGGCGGCGTCATCGCCACGTGGTACGCCTCGGCGAACGCCGCCGGGACGTCCTCGGCGCGCTCCGGCTGCCGGCTCCACTTGACGTACGGCCGGGGGAAGAGCGCCGGCTCGTCCGCCGACAGGAAGGGACGCGTCGGCAACATCGCGCGCGACTGCTGTCCCGCGACGATGAGGACCGGGACGCGGTCACGGTAGGCATTGAAGACCGCGCCGAGGGAGTGGCCGACGCCACCCGCGGAGTGCAGGCTGACCAAGGAGGCGCGCCCGGTTCCCATCGCGTGGCCGGCCGCGACGGCGACCGCCACCGACTCCTGCAGGCCCAGCACGTAGGTGAAGTCGTCGGGCCATCCCGCGAACATCCGCAGCTCGGTCGAGCCGGGATTGCCGAAGACGGTCGTCAGCCCGGCTTCGCGCAGGAAGTCGAACACCGCGCCACGGACGGTGAGACCGTCGGTCATCGCGCCTCTCATTTCGCGTCTGTCCGGCGGGCCGCGCGGTGCCAGGTCAGGGCGCGGCGCTCCAGGACGAGCAGCAGGGTATTGAGCACGTATCCCAGGATTCCCAGCAGCACGATGCCCGCCCACAGGGTCGGTAGGTCGGACCGGCTCTGGGCATCGCTCATCTCGAACCCGATGCCGTTCGTCGCGCCGGGCAGCAGCTCCGAGAAGACCATGAGGATCAGCGACAGCGACAGGCTCAGCCGCAGACCGGCGAAGATCTTGGGAAGCGTGGACGGAAGGATGATCTTGAACAGGCGGTCGGTGGGCGACAGCCGGAACACCCGCGCCGTGGCGATCTGCAACTGGTCCACCGATCGCGCACCGTCCGCCGTGTTGAGGAGGATCGGCCAGATCGCGCTGAAGATGATCGACGCGATCTGCATCTGGGAGCCCAGCTTGAACAGCACGATGAAGACCGGCGCCAGGGTCGGCGGCGGGATCACGCGGGCGAACTCGAACAGGGGGTCGAGGTAGGCGAAGACCCGCTCCGACCGGCCGAGCAGCAGACCGAGGGCCACGCCGGCGACGAGCGAGGCGGCCAGCCCCACGGCCATCCGGCCCAGACTCGGCAGGAGGTCGCCCGTGGCGGCGGAGGTCAGGAACAGATGGGAGACCGGCCCTGCGAACCACAGGTCGTACATCTTGGCGACGATCGTGGACGGCGGTGGGAAGGACGGGCTCCGCGCCACCCGTGTGCCCATCTCCCAGAGGACGACCGCGACCGCGAGAATGATCCAGCGATGCACGATGGCGGTCAGCAGGCCCACTCCGTAGCGGGCCGGCCGCCGGCCGACGGCGGCGGTCATGACCGTCCTCCCGACTGGGCGGCGTGCCAGCGGAACAGGCGGCGTTCTCCCTGGACCAGCACGGTGTTGATGACCAGGCCGAGCGCTCCGGCCCAGACGGTGCCGGCCAGCACGTCCTTCGCGCCGTCGAGCCCCTGCTCGGCCTGGCCGATGAAGATGCCGAGCCCGGAGCCGAAGCCGGATAGGATCTCGGTGCCGACCGCGAGGATCAACGCGACGGCGGCAGCCAGACGCACGCCGGTGGCGATGAACGGCGCCGCCGCCCGCAGTGAGACCCGCCACACGATGGCGATCTTGCTGAAGCCGAACGTGCGCAGCGTCTCCTTGGCGACCGGATCGACGTCCTGGAGGCCGTAGACGGTGTTGAACAGGACCGGCCACAGGGCGGCGTAGACGATGAGAGTCGTCTCCGTCGCCAGGCCGGTCCCCAGCAGGAGGCTGACGAGGGGGATCAACGCGACGGACGGGATCGGGCGGAGGAACTCGAGGGCCGCGCGGACGGCCGTGCCCACGACGGGGAGGCCGCCGAGGAGCAGGCCGAGCGGAACGCCCGCGGCGACCGCGATCCCGAGCCCGAGGGCCCATGCCTTGATCGTGGCGAGGACGTTCGCCATGAAGTCCGGGTCGGCCGCCAGGCCGGCCGCCCGTGCGAGGATCGTCGACGCCGGAGGCAGATAGTCCTTGTCGACGATGCCCGCCCGCCCGAGCGCCTCGCTCGCCGCGACGAGGATCGCGAGCCCGGCGATCCCCCGCAGCCACCTGCCGGTGCGCGAGAGATGCCGGGATCGCGGGTTCTGCGTTGTCATGCTTCCTTGGTCACTTGCTCGAGGGCCGGTAGAGCAGCGTCTTCGGATCCGGAGTGTTCTGCAGCATGTTGTTCTGCTTCATGAGGTCGATCAGCCGCTGCAGCCGCGTCGGGTTGGACAAGGTCGGGTAGCCGGGCAGGCTGAGGACCGAGGCGGCCTGGGCGTCGATGCCCTTGGCGTAGGTCGGGAGGACCTCCTCGACCTTCTTGCGGTCGTTGGACGCCAGCTGCTGCGCCTTCTGGATCGCCCGTTGGAAGGCCGCGGCCGTCTTCGGGTACTTGGTGACGAAGTCCTGCGTGCTGAGGTAGCCGCTCACGGGAAGGTCGGTGACGGGCGCGCCGCCACCGTCGAGGACCATCCGCGCACCCAGCCTGCGCTGGATGTCGGTGCCGAAGGGCTCGCCCGTGTGAACCGCGTCGACCTGCTTCTTCTGCAGCGCGGCCCCCATCTCGGGGAACGCGACCTTCACGTACTTGATCTTGGTCGCGTCGACGTTGTTGGCCTTCATGACCTCGTTGAACGTCAACGACTGAATGTTGTTCGGGATGTTGACCGCGACCGTCTTGCCCTCAAGGTCCTTGGGCTGCTTGATGGGCGAGTCCTTGGGGACGAGCAACTCCATGAAGCGGGGCGCCTCGGCGGCGCCGTCCGCGAGGATGCGCAGCTTGAGTTGCCCTGTGTCATTCGCCTGGAGGAACGTCACGTAGTTGCCGCCGGCGATGACGTCGACCTGACCGTTCTTCAGCGCGGGCAGAGCAAGGATGCTTTGCACGACGGGCTTGATGTTGACCTTGAGACCCTCGGCCTCGAAGAACTTCTGCTTGACGGCGATATGCAGACCGGCGGCGTCCACGAGGGGAAGCGAGGCGACGGTGATGGTCTTCTTCTCAAGGCCGCTGGTGTCGTTCGACTTTGAGCCGCCGCAGCCCATGGCGAGGGCGGCGGTGAGAAGAAGGCTCGTGAGGAGGGCGGGGCGAGGCCCGAACCGTCTCATGGCGCTCCTTATAGGAGAAGGGGAAGAAGGCTGGAGTATGCGGGGGCACCGAGTGTGGGGACCGTTGACGAGCGGTTGTCAGGTGACAACGCCCGATTGATCACGATCAGGGGGAGGTTACCCCACACGCCTTGTGGTGCGCAGGCGGCAGAACGGGTCAGATTGACCAATAGTCAAGCCTCGTTGACGCACCTACTGTCAAGTAATGTCCTGATCTGGGCGTCTCGGCGGGTTGACGCGCTGTCGATGCTCTGGAACCTCTCTCGCGGTCGCTCGCCAGTGTCGGCGCGCCCGCCGGACCGGCGCCGCGCAGGCCGTCGCCGTCTCTTCGCCACCGGTGCATTTCCCGTCTGCCATTGTCGCGTGCGATCGCAGCCGCCATCGGATGACCTGGATATCACAGAGGATGAATGGCGAATTACTAAGAGTTAGACCACCTCGCAGGAGTTGTGGTCACTGTGAGCTGCGGGGAGGTTACTCCACGGGCAACAGGAGGCCCAGTATTTACATCTCTTTGCGAGCAGTCCCTCGCGTGTGCTGCAATGTCGGACGCTGGACGGAAGACGCGATGTCCCCCTTGTCAGCGCCTCCTTTTCTAACCAGCGCGGATCCTTACCGTGAGAGGGCGTAAACGCCAAGTGCGGATGCAACCAAACGACG
>JBJMIW010000473.1:0-10629 GCA_045806665.1 Actinoallomurus sp. | reverse complement strand
CGCAGCGCCTCGCCGAGGTTGGTCGCACCGCAGACGAACGGCACGGTGAACGCCCACTTGTCGATGTGGTTGGCGTAGTCGGCCGGGGTCAGCACCTCGGACTCGTCGACGTAGTCGACTCCGAGCGCCTGCAGTACCTGCGCCTCGACGAAGTGGCCGATGCGCGCCTTGGCCATGACCGGGATGGACACGGCGTCGATGATGCCGTCGATCATGTCGGGGTCGCTCATCCGGGAGACGCCGCCCTCGGCCCGGATGTCCGCGGGCACGCGCTCGAGCGCCATGACCGCGACGGCGCCGGCGTCTTCGGCGATCTTGGCCTGCTCCGGGGTGACGACATCCATGATCACGCCGCCCTTGAGCATCTCCGCCATGCCCCGCTTGACCCGGGCGGTGCCGGTCTCCGGAGTGGCGGTAGAGGACTGGGCGGGGGTGGCAGTGGACACTGGCTACCTCTTTGGAGAAATCGATCACGCTGTCGCTCTCCATGGTAGTTCCAGGTGGGACCCGCCTCGCCAGGCTCAGCCGCCGCGCCGACGGGGCTCGCCGACCCGCGGTCAGGGAGTGACGGGACTGCCCGCGTTGACGAGGACGACCCACACCTGGCCCGGCGCGAAGGTCATCGGCCGTCCCGACGGGGTGGTGAAGCTCGTGCCCTGCTCCTCCGACGATCGCGACCAGCGGGCGTCGTACGCCTTGCCGTCGCGCAGCACCGTCGCGGTCCCGGTGCCCACCGTCTGCATCAGAGGCGTGTAGTTGCCGAGGAAGTCGTGGAACGGCGACCGCGTGGTGCGGACCCGCTGGATCACGACCGTCTGGCCGCCGAGCTGCCCGCCTTCGGCGGCACGGTCCGGACGGTTGTCCTGCGACACGAGCCAGCGGCGTTCCTTGGCCGACCAGGCGAACACCAGTGAGGTCGACGGATAGCGCGCGGTGAAGGAGGTCGTCGCCGTACCGCCGGGTGGCGCGGCGCCGAACCGGAAGCCGATGTCACGGGCCTTCGACGCGTCCACGGCCTTGGCGAGCAGCCGCTGCGGCGACGCGTACAGGTTGTAGGGGGCCGGGTTCGGCCCGCTCCGGGTGTATGCGTCGGGCACCTTGTCCGGGGAGACGTCGATCAGCGAGGCCCGGGTGAGGTAGGGCTTCATCTTGCTCTGCACGCCGGAGTAGGCGAAGGCGGGGCGGCCGAACTGCGGCAGGATGTGCAGGTCCGAGATCCGGGCGCTGCGGACCGGCCCGACCTGGGGCGGGAGGGCCGAGGAGTACACCGCCATGATGCGGGACAGGCCGCCTTCGACCTGCTCGACGTAGACGATGTCCGCCGACCGCAGGCCGCGCTGCGGCTTGGCGGACCGGGTGTTGTCGATCTTCACGGCCAGGACCGGTCCGTTGGTGGCGCCCGGACGTCCCGTGAAGGGATTCACCGCCTCCGCCGTCGGGGACGGCGTGGCGGACGCTGCCGGGGTCCCCGCGGCCCTGGGCGGTGCCGCACTGTTCGGCTCGCTGGAACACGCCGAGAGCGTCAGGGCGGTGAGCGCGGCGGCGCTCAGTGCGGCGGTACGTGGACCTCTATGCGGCCGGAGAACGGACATGACGCGTCCTCTCCCACTAATTCGGAAAAGGCCCACACTAACCGAACGGCCCGTGACCTGCCGCGTCGGCCACCGATCCGGCCAGGTCAGCCCGGTCGCAGCCGGTCGTCGCCGCTCCCCCGGTGTGGCCGGTCGTACGGTGGGACCGCTCACCCCGGTCGCCCGGCTCGTACCGGTCAGCCCGGTCGTACGGCTTCGGCAGCGGTCTCGGGCGGGCCGTCGTCGATCTCGAAGAACTCCGGGAGCGGCGCCCGGCCGGCCAGGTGGAGCAGGCGGGGCAGCTGCTTCCGCCGTGCGGTGCGGGTCGCGGTGACGGCGTTGTTGTAGAAGCTGCGGGCGTACGCCACCTTCCGCGCGGCGGCGTCGAGCTCCTCGAGCAGCGCCGCGCCGTCCTCGCGGGTGGCGAGGGTGGCACGGAAGCCCGGCTGCTCGACGACCGCCCGCAGCGCCCGGGACAGGTCGCTCTCGGCGAACTCCCGGTTGTCGGCGTCGGCGATGCGGGCCTCGTGGGCGGCGGCCGCCAGGAGCAGGCTGGTCGCCGGGTCGAGCAGGCGGGAGGCGGCGAGTTCGAGGGCGACCGCCGCGCGCCGGACCAGCGCGACGTCGAGCCCGGCGCGCGCGGTCTCCAGGCGCACGTGCAGCCGGTCGATCCGGGTGGCGCGCCAGGAGACGTAGACGCCGAGCAGGATGACGACCGCGGCGACGAGGGCGATGTTGAGGATGGCGTAGTACATCGTCACATCGCCGAGGTCTCGACGACGATGGCGTCCCTGGCCATGGTCTCGTAGACCCGCAGGACGTCGCGGGCGACCGTCGACCAGTCGTAGGCGAGGACGGCCGTCTTGGCCTCCGCGGACAGCTGCTTGCGGCGTGGCGGGTCATCGAGCAGTTCGGCCGCCGCGGCGGCCAGCGACCCGGCGTCGCCCACGGGGAACAGCGCTCCGGCCCGGCCGTCGAGCAGCACGCGCCGGAAGGCCTCGATGTCGCTGGCGAGGATCGGGGCGCCGGCCGACATGGCCTCGGCGAGCACGATGCCGAAGCTCTCCCCGCCGGTGTTCGGCGCGACGAAGACGTCCACGGAGTGCAGCGCGCGCACCTTGTCGGCCTCGCTGACCAGGCCGAGCATGACCACCCGGTGGCGCAGTTCCGGCGAGACCCGGGCCAGGATCTCCTCCTCGTCGCCGGGCCCGGCGAGCAGCAACCGCAGGTGCGGACGTTGCCGCCCGAGGATCTCGAAGGCGGCCAGCAGCACCGGCAGGCCCTTGCGCTGCTCGTCCATGCGGCCGAGGAAGCCCAGCGCGCCGTCGTCTCCGGGCCAGCCGGGCAGCGGCTCCGCAGTGGTGTAGCGCTCGGTGGTCACGCCGTTCGGGATGAGCACGGCGTCGCCGCCGAGGTGCTCGACGAGCGTCTTGCGGGCCTTCTCCGACACCGCGATCCGCGCGGTGATCTTCTCCAGGGCACTCTGCAGGATCGGTCCGGCCGCCGACAGCGCGCGGGAGCGCTCGAAGGACGCGTGGAAGGTGCCGACGATGGGCCCGTCGGCGGCCCAGCAGGCCAGCAGCCCGAGCGACGGTGCGGCCGGCTCGTGGACGTGAAGGACGTCGAACGCGCCGTCGCGGATCCAGCGGCGCACCCGGCTCGCGGACAGGAACCCGAATGCCAGCCGCGCCACCGAGCCGTTGTACGGCACGGGGACGGCGCGACCGGCGGGGACGACGTACGAGGGCAGCGGCGTGTCCTCGTCGGCGGGCGCGATCACCGACACCTCGTGGCCGAGGGCGACCAGCGCCTCGGCGAGGTCACGGACGTGCTGCTGCACGCCTCCGGGAACGTCCCAGGTGTAGGGACAGACGATCCCGATCTTCACCGATCGCCCGTCCTTCCCGCCGTCGCGGCCGTCTCACTCACCCCGGTTCACCGGAGGTCCTCGACCCACACCCGCTGGAGCATGTGCCAGTCCTCCGGATGGGCGGCGATGCCCTCGGCGAAGACGTCCGCCAGGGACTGCGTCATCGCCCGAACCTTGTCCTGCCGCTCTCCCTCGTCGGGCACGCGGATCTCCTCGTGGACTCGGGCAGCCCAGTCGCGTCCTTCGTACCACAGGGTCACCGGGCGGAGCGCGGCGCCCGTCTCGATCGCCAGTGCGGCCGGTCCGGCGGGCATCTTCGCGGGACGGCCGAAGAAGTCGACCTCCACGCCCGAGGCGGTGAGGTCCCGGTCCGCGACCAGGCACACCAGGCGGGCGTCGCCCAGCCGGGCGGCGAGGGTGCGGAAGACGTCGCCATCGCCGCCGGTGGCCGGGAGCACCTCCATGCCGAGGCTCGCGCGGTAGGCGATGAACCGGTCGTACAGCGACTCGGGCCGCAGCCGCTCCATCACCGTGGTGAACGGCACCCCGGACAGCGCGATCCAGGCGCCCGCGTGGTCGTAGTTGCCCATGTGCGGGAGGGCCGCCACGACACCGCGCCCGTCGTCGAGGTCCTTCCGCAGGTCCTCGATGCCGGTGATGCGCATCCCGGACAGGATCCGCTCCCGGCTGGTCGCGGGCATCCGGAACGCCTCCATCCAGTAGCGCATGTAGGAGCGCATGTTCCGGCGGCTCAGCTCCCGCAGGGCGTCTTCGGAGACCTCCGGCCCGACGACCCGGCGGAGATTCGTCTCCAGCTGCCGCACGCCGCGGCCGTGCTGCCGCCAGGTGCGGTCGGCGATCAGCGTGAAGATCTCCCGAGCGACCGGCTCCGGGAGCCGCCGGACCGCCGCCCAGCCGAGCGCGTACGCCGTGTCCGCCGCCTCGTCCCTCACGACTGCTCGCTGACCTCGAGCTGACGGCGCACCGCGATGAACCGCTGGACCACGGTGATCGCGCTCGCCAGGGCGAGCAGCCACAGTCCGGCGGCCAGGATGTACGGGATGCCGAGCCCGCTGAGGCCGATCGCGACCAGGCCGACGATGAGCCGCTCGCCGCGCTCGGCGATGCCGACGGTCGCGCCCACACCGATCCCCTCGGCGCGCGCCCGTGCGTACGAGACGAGCGCGCCGGAGACCAGGCAGAACAGGGCGAGACCGATCATCAGGAGGTCCTGGTGGTCCTGCCGGGCGAAGTACAGGATCAACCCCGAGAAGATCGCCGCGTCGGACACCCGGTCCATGTTGGAGTCCAGGAACGCGCCGAACCGGCTGGTCTTCCCCGTGACCCTCGCCACCGCGCCGTCGAACATGTCGAAGAACACGAACACCGTGATGACGACCGTCCCCCAGAACAACTGGCCGCGCGGGTAAAAGCCGAGCGCGCCACCGACGACGCCGAGAGTGCCGATGAGGGTGATCGCGTTCGGGGTGAGACCGGTGCGGGCCAGCGCCCGGCCCACCGGCGTGATCGCACGCGACAGCCCCGGCCGCAACTGGTTGAGCATTGCCATCCTCTGATCATGTTCTGGCCGCGATTTCATCGTCCCGTGGCCGTAGCCGCGCCATCCCCCGGGCGGGCCAATCGTAGTGCGTGGCGTCGGTGCAGGTGGGAACGGCTGATATCAGACAGGCCTCAACCCGATCCTGGTCACCCCTTGTGATCTGAGGCCGAGGCGGTAATGGTGGTGACCACGGGTGTGGCACCCGTCACACCCATTGTCCTTTGGAGGTGGGCACGTGGCGGACAAGACAGGTCCCCAAACCGCCGGCAGGGCACCGACGGTCGACCAGCCCGACAAGATCCGCAACATCGCGCTGGTCGGCCACTCCGGAGCGGGTAAGACGACGCTCGTCGAGGCGCTGCTCGCTGCGACCGGTACGATCCAGCGTCCCGGTCGCGTCGAGGACGGCTCGACGGTCAGCGACCACGACGAGGTCGAGATTCGTCAGCAACGCTCGGTGAACCTCTCGCTCGCCTCCTTCCTGCACGGCGGAATCAAGGTCAACCTGCTGGACACCCCGGGTTACGCCGACTTCGTCGGAGACCTGCGTGCCGGGCTGCGGGCGGCCGACGCGGCCCTGTTCGTGGTCTCCGCCGTCGACGGCGTCGACGGCCTGACCCGGATGCTGTGGGAGGAGTGCGCGCTGGTCGGCATGCCGCGCGCCGTCGTGATCACCAAGATCGATCAGCAGCGCGGCGACTTCGACGAGGTGCTGACCGCCTGCCAGGACGCCTTCGGCGAGGGCGTCCTGCCGTGCTACTTCCCGTGCGAGGCCGGGCTGATCGGCCTGCTCACCGGCAGGTGCTTCGACTACTCCTCCGGCGAGCGCGTCGAACGCGACCCGGACCCGCGGTTCCTGGACCGTCTCGCGGAGCAGCGCGGCGCCCTCATCGAGGGGATCATCCAGGAGAGCGAGGACGAGACGCTCATGGACCGGTATCTCTCCGGCGAGCAGATCGACGTCAAGGTCCTGATCGAGGACCTGGAGAAGGCGGTGGCGCGGGGCAGCTTCTACCCCGTGCTGGCCACGTCGGTCCCGCACGGGGACCATCCCGGACCGGTGATCGGAATGCAGGAGTTGCTGGAGATGATGACGCAGGCGTTCCCGTCACCGCTCGAGCACGGCATCCCGGCGGTCACCAAGGTCGACGGCTCGCCGGCGGGCGACCTGACGTGCGACCTGGACGGGCCGCTCGTGGCCGAGGTCGTCAAGACGACCTCCGACCCGTACGTCGGCCGGATCTCGCTCGTCCGGGTGTTCCGCGGCACGCTCCGCCCGGACGAGACCGTGCACGTCTCGGGGCACGGGCTGGAGGACCGCGGCCACGAGGACCACGACGTGGACGAACGGGTCGGTGCGATCACCGCCCCGCTGGGCAAGGCCCAGCGCACGATGTCCTCCTGCATCGCGGGGGACATCTGCGCGGTCGCCAAGCTGACCCACGCCGAGACGGGAGACACCATCTCCTCCAAGGACGCCCCGCTGCTGGTGGCGCCCTGGTCGATGCCGGATCCGCTGCTGCCGACCGCGATCCGCGCCAAGTCGAAGACCGACGAGGACAAGCTCTCCCAGGCGCTGGCCCGTCTGGTGGCCGAGGACCCGACGCTGCGTCTGGAGAACAACTCCGAGACCCGCCAGCTGGTGCTGTGGAACATGGGCGAGGCCCACGCCGACGTGCTGCTGGACCGGCTGCACAGCCGGTACGGCGTCGAGGTGGAGACCGTGCGGCTGCGGGTCCCGCTGCGCGAGACGTTCGCGGGCAAGGCCCAGGGCCTCGGCCGGCACGTCAAGCAGAGCGGTGGGCACGGGCAGTACGGCATCTGCCACATCGACGTCGAGCCGCTGCCGTCGGGCGATGGGTTCGAGTTCGTCGACAAGATCGTCGGGGGCGTCGTGCCCCGCCAGTTCATCCCGTCGGTCGAGAAGGGCCTGCGGATGCAGATGGAGCGCGGGGTCATGGCCGGCTACCCGCTCGTCGACATCCGGGTGACCCTCCACGACGGCAAGGCGCACTCGGTCGACTCCTCCGACATGGCCTTCCAGACGGCCGGACAGCTCGCGCTCAAAGACGCCGCGGGCAAGACGCAGATCCTGCTGCTGGAGCCGGTCGACGAGGTGTCCGTGCTGGTGGCCGACGACTACGTCGGCGCGGTGATGTCGGACCTGTCGTCCCGGCGCGGGCGGGTGCTCGGCACCGAGACGGTCGCCGGCGGTCGTTCGCTGATCAGGGCGGAGGTGCCGCAGCTGGAGATCACGCGATACGCGATCGACCTGCGGTCGATGTCGCACGGCACGGGCACGTTCAGCCGCTCGTTCCTGCGGTACGAGCCGTTGCCGTCGCACCTGGCCGAGAAGGTCGCCGCCGAGGAGAAGGAGTAACGAGGACGCGCCGTGTCACCCGTAGGCCGGGCGCACGGGTGACACGGCGGCCGGGCTCTGACCGCAGACGGACAAGTCGATCACCCTGCGGGATGACGCTTTGTTGACCGAGTGTTTGGGATGATCTCACCATGGGTGAGACGGGGGCTGAAGAGCACGGCAGGCGCGCGGTTCTGCGCGCCGTGACGCTCGGGGGGGCGAGCGCGGCGGTCGGGCTCGCCGCGGGTGCCGCGATCGACTCGGCCGAGGCGGCGCCCGCCATACCTCGCTCGGCGCTCGGCGTTCCATCGGCGGGGCCCTGGCGGCCGGCCGACGGCCACGTCGACGTGACGTGGGCGGTCAACACCTCGCAGAAGCTCGTGGCCCTGACCTTCGACGACGGCCCGATGCCGAACTGGACGCCGATGGTCCACGACATCCTCGACGAGGAGAAGGTCAAGGCCACGTTCTTCCTCGTCGGCCAGCGCCTCGTACGCAACGCCCGTCTCGTGCACGGCCGGATGGACCGGCATGAGGCCGGCAACCACACGTGGGCGCACCGGGACTTGTCACAACTCGACCACGGGGCGGCGCTCGCCCAGATGAAGCAGGCGCACGCCGCCATCGCGACGATCACCGGCAGGGAGCCGCGTCACCTACGCCCGCCGTACGGCAACGTCGGCGGCACGACGCTCAGCGCGGCCGGCACCCTGGGCTACGGCCTCATCCTTTGGTCGATCAAGATGCTGGAGAAGACGTACGAGAAGGACCCGCCCAAGCTCGTCGACTACATCGTCGGCAACACCGCGCCGGGCACGATCCTGCTCGCCCACGACACCGGCCGCCCGGACCGCCTCGTCGCCCTGCGCAACCTCGCCACGATGATCCGCCGGCTCCGAGCCAAGGGCTTCGAGTTCGTGACCGTCTCCGAACTCGTGCAAGCGGGGGCGGCCGCACCGGGTACGCGACCGGCGCCATGACGACCGCGAGCCGGCCGGAAAGATCGCGCCGCTAGGGCAGCGGTCGGTGCTCATCGGGCGCCGGGACGCTCGGCGGCGGGCAGCGCGCAGGCCGGGGTACCGCCGGGCAGCCGGTGCCGGTTGTCCGCGATGAGGCGGTACAGCCCGTGCGCGATCCAGCGGAACGGCGGGACCCGCGTGAGGAGGCCGAGCGGCCGCCAGAACCCACCGGCGTCGATCAGCAGCCGGGCCACCGCCTGGGCACCCCCGTAGACCCGGCCGTCCTGGATCCACAGCAGCTCGTACTCGGCGCGTTCGGCGGTCGTGCCGAGCGCCGCCAGGTCCGCGTGCTGGAAGGCGACGAGGTCGGCGTCCGCCGGGACCTGCAGGCGTCGCCGCTCGGACGTCGCGGTGTCCCCGATGAGGCGCGCGGCCTTCGTGCAGATGCCGCAGTCGCCGTCGTACACGAGCGTCGGTCGCTTCATGGTCCCACCCTTCCCACGGCGCAACGACGCCCACGCCGGGACCCCGGGGCCGGCAACCGGCTGAGGCGACCGGCCGGCCGCTCGCGCAGGACGCCGGACGTCAGTCGTGGGGCCAGGCGTCCGCGATGATCTGGCGGGTCTCGCGCAGGAGCTGGGGCAGCACCCTCGTCTGGCCGATGATCGGCATGAAGTTCGTGTCTCCGCCCCAGCGCGGGACGACGTGCTGGTGGAGGTGGGCGGCGATGCCCGCGCCGGCGACCGTGCCGAGGTTCATGCCGACGTTGAAACCCTGCGCGCCGCTCGCCTTGCGCAGCGCGGTGATGGCGCACTTGGTGAGCCGGGCGAGCTCGGCGGTCTCCGCGTCGTCCAGCTCGGTGTAGTCCGCGACGTGCCGGTAGGGGCACACCATGAGGTGACCGGAGTTGTACGGGTAGAGGTTGAGGACGGCGAAGGTGCTCTCCCCGCGCCGGACGATGAGGCCGTCCTCGTCGCTCATCTTCGGGATCTCGCAGAACGGGCAGCCGTCTTCCGCACCTTCGCCGGTGGGCTTGCTCTCACCCTTGATGTAGGCCATCCGGTGCGGCGTCCACAGGCGCTGAAACTGGTCGGGCTGCCCGACTCCGTACTGTTCCTCACGGTCGGACTCGGTCATGCCAGCAGCATAGGGCCGAGTGCGCGTGGGGCCGTTGGCAGGTCTCGACCGAGCGCTAGGTTGGTCCGCGCCGAGAAAGATGATTCTCGGGATCGCCCTGCTCAGGAGCGCGGCGACCCCGGAGGATCTCAGACCTGGATGCGGCTCTCGACGGCCTTGACGATCTCCTCGACGGCTTCGTCGATGGGGACGCCGTTCTTCTGCTCGCCGTTCCGGTAGCGGAACGACACGGCGTCCTTGGCGACGTCGTCGTCGCCGGCCAGGAGCATGTACGGCACCTTCTGCTTCTGCGCGTTACGGATCTTCTTCTGCATCCGGTCGGACGAGGTGTCGACCTCGACGCGGACGCCCCGCTCGCGCAGCTTCGCCGCGACCTTCTGCAGGTGCGGGACATGGTCGTCGGCGATGGGGATGCCGACCGCCTGCACCGGGGCCAGCCACGGCGGCAGCGCACCTGCGTAGTGCTCCAGCAGCACGCCGAAGAACCGCTCGATCGACCCGAACAGCGCCCGGTGGATCATGACGGGCTGCTGCCGGGAGCCGTCGGCGGCCTGGTACTCCAGGCCGAACCGCTTGGGCTGGTTGAAGTCGAGCTGGATGGTCGACAGCTGCCAGGTCCGGCCGATGGCGTCCTTGGCCTGGACGGAGATCTTCGGGCCGTAGAACGCGGCACCGCCGGGGTCGGCGACGAGGTCGAGGCCGGACTCGTCGGCGGCCTGCCGCAGCGCGGCGGTGGCCTCCTCCCAATCCTCGTCGGCGCCGATGAACTTCTCGGACTCGTCGCGGGTGGACAGCTCGAGGTAGAACTCGTTCAGCCCGTAGTCGCGCAGCAGGCCGAGCACGAACCCGAGCAGGCTCTTGATCTCGTCGCCCATCTGCTCGCGGGTGCAGTAGATGTGCGCGTCGTCCTGGGTCATGCCGCGCACGCGGGTCAGGCCGTGCACGACGCCGGACTTCTCGTACCGGTAGACGCTGCCGAACTCGAACAGCCGCAGCGGCAGCTCACGGTAGGACCGCCCGCGCGCCCGGAAGATCAGGTTGTGCATCGGGCAGTTCATCGGCTTGAGGTAGTAGTCCGCCCCGTCCAGCTCCATGGGCGGGAACATGTCCTCCTTGTACCAGCCGAGGTGCCCCGAGGTCTGGAACAGGTCGCCCTTGGTGATGTGCGGGGT
>JBJMIW010000472.1:0-17298 GCA_045806665.1 Actinoallomurus sp. | reverse complement strand
CTTCTGCGTGTATCCGGAGGCGGCGTTGACGTTGCTGTAGGTGGCCAGGGTGGTGCTGCCGACCTTGACCGTCAGCTTGTCGTAGGCGGTGCTGCCGGACTCGCTGGTGTCGATGTGCAGCCAGAAGCTGAGCGAGGCCTTGCAACCGGACGGGATCGTCACCGACTGGGTGGCGCTGTCGGTGTGGGTGGTGCCGTACCCGTCGAGCCAGGCGAAGTAGCTGCCCGAGTGGGCGGTCTCGCCGCTGCCGTTGGCCGACACGACACCGGAGGTCGTGGTCCAGGGCGCGGTGCCGCTCTCGAAGCCGCCGTTGCTCACCTTGTTGCCCGGCGAGGAGCAGCCGCCGCCGACCGGGTTGACCGTCCAGGTGAAGGACGCCGACCCGGAGGCGCCGGTGGAGTCCTTGGCGCTGACGGTGACGTTCGAGGTGCCCGCCGTGGTGGGCGTTCCCGAGATCAGGCCGGTCGAGGAGTTGATGGACAGCCCGGCGGGCAGGCCCGTCGCGCTGTAGGTCAACGTCTGGCCCGAGGCGGAGTCCGTCGCATGGATCTGCAGGGTGACCGGCGTGCCGACCGTGCTGGTCTGGTTGCCCGGGTTGGTCACCGTGACGGTGTTACCGCCGCTGGATCCGCCGCCGAAGGCCGTCGCCCCGTTCGGGGTGCCCAGCCCGGTCGGGCCGTCGTATCCGGCGACGCCGTTGCACAGGTAGGACGTGGTGCACGAGCCGTTGCTGCCGGAGGTGACGTCGTTGAGCGCGCTGGTGTGCGCGTACGGGTACGACGCCGGGTAGGTGCTCGACGAGGGCGGCCCCGCCAGCGCGTACACGCCGGCGATGATCGGCGCCGACGCGCTGGTGCCCCCGACGACGAGCCATCCACCGGTCTGGTAGGTGTCATAGACGGCGAGGCCGGTGTTCGGGTCGGCGACGGCGGAGACGTCGGCGACGGTGCGCTTGGCGCACCCGGAGTCCTTCTGCCAGGACGGCTTCGGATCGTAGGACGAGCATCCCGAGCCCGCGCCGGACCACGCGGACTCGCTCCAGCCGCGCGAGTTCGACGCGCGGGACAGGGAGGTCCCGCCGACCGCGGTGACGTACTGCGACGCCGCCGGGTACTCCACGCCGTATCCGCTGTCGCCCGAGGACACGGTGATCGCGACACCCGGGTGGTTGAAGTACGACGAGTCGCTGCTCGTGTCGGTGGAGTCCTCCGACCCGCCGTAGCTGTTCGAGACGTACTTGGCCCCGAGGTTGACCGCCGTGTTCACCGCGGTGCCCAGGTCGGCCATGCTCGGCTGGCTGGCCTCGACGAGCAGGATGTGGCAGTTCGGGCAGATCCCCGACACCATGTCCAGGTCCAGCGACTCCTCTTCGGCCCAGCCGGAGTCGGCCGTGGGGAGGCTGGTGCCGCCGTTCTCATTGACCTTCTTGAAACAGCCGCTCGCGCTGGTGCAGGCGGGCAGACCGTACTGGGATCGGTAGGTCGCCAGGTCGGACTCGGCGTTCGGGTCGTCATAGGCGTCGACGATCGCGACCGTCTGCCCGGATCCCGCCGATGAGGACGGCAGGGCATAGGCGCTCTGCAGATCGGCGGGGCCGAACCCGGACGGCGCCAGGTTCGGCTGGATGCCACGGCGTGCGGTCACGTCGGTGCGCACGAGCGTGAGACAGGCCATCTGGCCGCGACGGGTCGGCGACGCGCAGGCCCGCTTCACCGGCGCGGCGACGTGGTGTCCGGCGGAGGGGACCGCGGCGGCCTGCGCCGGGGCGGTGGTGGCGGTGAGCGCGGCGATGGGCAGGGCCAGCGCGGCGACGAGGGTGAGGGCTGCGCGCCTCAGGCGATGAGCTCGGGTGGGGGGTGACATCCTTGCTCCCTTTCTGGGGGAGGCCGGGTACGGCGGGGTCAACCGCTGGCCGGCCGGTGACACCACGACGAGTGGTGCTGCGCGGAACATAGGAATTCACCAGTAAGCGGTCAATATCTCTTTGCGATCTCTTGACGAAGCGTGTCCGCTTCCGGCCCCCGCACCCCGCCGATTCGGGACGGTACGGTGTGGGCACGTCGGGCACGGGCGAGGAAGGCGGAAGGGTGCGGATCGGACTTCTGGGGACGGGCCCGTGGGCGGAACTGGCGTACGCCCCGGCTCTGCGCGGCCATTCCGAGGTGGACTTCATCGGGATCTGGGGCCGGCGGCCCGACGCGGCGAGCGCATTGGCCGATCGCTTCGGCACCCGCCCATACGAGGACGTGGACGCCCTGTTCGCCGACACCGACGCGATCGCGATCGCTCTCCCGCCGGCCGTCCAGGCGCCGCTGGCCGTACGCGCCGCGCGGGCCGGCCGCCACCTGCTGCTGGACAAACCCCTCGCCATCGACGTGGCCGACGCCCGCGCGGTCGTGGACGCGGTACAGGAGACGGGCGTCGCCTCGGCCGTGTTCTTCACGTCCCGGTTCGCCGACGGGGTACGCACGTGGATCGCCGAGCAGGCCCGGCGCGGAGGCTGGTTCACCGCCCATGCCGCGTGGATCGGCGCGATCGACGGCGGGCCGTTCGCGAACTCCCCGTGGCGGCACGAGAAGGGAGCGCTGTGGGACGTCGGCCCACACGCGCTGTCCGTCCTGCTTCCCGTGCTCGGCGACGTACGCGAGGTGGCGGCCGCGACGACCGGCCCGGGCGACACGGTGCATCTCGTCCTGCGGCACGAGGCCGGCGCGTCCAGCACCGTGACGCTGACCCTCACCGCGCCTGCCGCGGCCGCGGGTTCGACGGTCGAACTGCGCGGTGGCGACGGCGTGGCCGCGCTGCCATCGAGTCTGGACACCCCGGTCGCCGCGCTGAACCGGATGATCGACACCCTGATCGAATCGGTACGCACCGGCCGCCCGCACGATTGCGACGCGGCATTCGGCCTGCGCGTCGTCGAGATCCTGGACGAGGCCGCCCGGCGCCTCCCGCCGAGTCAGCGCGGACGCACCGACGCGTAGCCGCCGCGCCGCCGGAGTGGTGATCGCACCGAGATGAGATCGGTACCTTCACTACCTACGGTGAGCGCATGCGTATGCGTTCCGTACTCCTCGCCCTCGGCCTCGCCCTACTTCGCGGCCGGTTCGTCACCCTGCCTTGACGTCATTTGTAGGTCGTTCCGCGTGGCCGTGTGCCGAGCATGCAGCCGGTGCACGGCCACGCCGGGTGTGATCTAGGCGACATCGCTGCCGATGCCGCGTAAAGTCCCGCTCGTGCAGCTGCCCAGGTTCACGGTGCGCAACGTCGGTCCGCACCATCTGCAGAGATACCTCCTACCCCACGAGGAGGAGGACGCGGTCGTCATCCGGCGTCACCCTGCCATGTTGCTCCGCCACATCGGAGAGGCCCTCGCCGGGCTCATCCTGGCGGGGGTGTTGAGCAGCTTCGTCTCGCAGGGCGCCGCACTGGCGGTGATCTGGTGCCTTTACCTCGTGGTGCTCGCGCGGTTGCTGGTCAAGGTGTACGAGTGGTGGGACGAGTTCTTCGCGGTGACCAATGTCCGGGTCATACTCGTCACCGGTATCTTCACCCGCCGGGTCGACATGATGCCTCTCAAGAAGGTCACCGATCTGACGGTCAACCGGTCGATCATCGGCCGGATGCTCGGATACGGCACCGTGGTCCTGGAGTCGGCGGGTCAGGACCAGGCACTGTCGGCGGTCGAGTACGTTCCCGAGCCCGAAGCGGTCTACCTGCAGATATCGGCCGTGGCCTTCGGCTCGGGAGACGACTGACGGGCGCCGCGGTTTCAAGGCCGGGATCTGCCAAGGTTCGGGTGTCCGGATCGGAAGATTTCGCCGATATGTCCCCTAGTGTCCGACCGCTAGGTTTGGCCTTCGTCTCACCACCGGAAGCGCTGGAAGGAATGCCGTACGTCATGCAGAACACAGGGGGCCCGCTCGGCCCGGTGCCACGATGGTGTTCCTGCCGTGTTCCGGACGAGGCCGCGGAGAGCGCCGGCGTCAGCCGTAGGAAGGTGCTCGGCGGGCTGACCGCCGCCGGCGCGCTCGCTCTCGCCGGCTGGCCGGGCTCGGCCGAGGCGGCGACGGCCGACTCGGACGGGGCGGTGACCATCACGGTGATGGGCACCTCCGACATCCACAGCCACGCCGTCGACTGGGACTACTACACCGACGCCGCCTACAAGGACAGTGCGGGGAACGTCGTCGGGCTCGCCCGGGTGTCCAGCCTCGTGAACCAGATCCGCGCCGCCCGTGGGCGCGACCGCACGCTGCTGTTCGACGCCGGGGACACCATCCAGGGCACCCCGCTCGGCTTCTACTACGCCACGGTGCAGCCGATCACCGAGACCGGTGAGACGCACCCGATGGCGCTGCAGATGAACGCCATGGGCTTCGACGCCGTGGCCCTGGGGAACCACGAGTTCAACTACGGGCTGCCGCTGCTGCAGAAGTGGATCAGCCAGATGCGCGCGCCGGTCCTGGCCGCCAACGCCGTCCATCCGGGCACCCACCGGCCGGCCTTCCGGCCGTACATCATCAAGACGATGCGCGTGCCGGGCCACCCGCCGATCCGGGTCGGCCTGCTCGGTCTGACCAACCCGGGCGTCGCCATCTGGGACAAGGCGAACGTCTCCGGCAAGCTGGACTTCCTCGACCTGGTCGAGACCGCCAAGAAATGGGTCCCGATCATCCGGGCCCAGGGCGTCGACGTCGTGGTCGTCAGCGCGCACGCCGGTGACAGCGGCCTGTCCTCCTACACCGGCGACATTCCGGTCGAGAACGCCTCGGCCATGGTGGCGCAGCAGGTGCCCGGGATCGACGCGATCCTCTTCGGCCACGCGCACAACGACGTACCGCAACGGTTCGTCACCAACGAGACGACCGGCGAGACCGTGGTGATGAGCGAGCCGAAGTGCTGGGGCGAGCGGCTGTCGGTCTTCGACCTCACGCTGACCCGGCACCGCGGTCGCTGGAAGGTCACCGGCAAGTCCGCGACGACGGTGAACACGAACACGGTGCAGGAGGACCCCGCACTCGTCACGCTGGTCAAGAAGCAGCACGACGCCGTGGTCGCCTACGTCAACCAGGAGGTGGCCACCTCCACCGAGCCGATGTCCGCCGCGGAGTCCTGCTGGAAGGACACCGCGATCCTCGACTACGTGCACCTGGTGCAGACCGCGAAGGTCACGGAGGCCGTCGCCGGGACGGAGTACGCGTCGCTGCCGGTCGTGTCGATCGCCGCGCCGTTCAGCCGCGCCGCGACGTTCCCGGCCGGGAAGGTCACCATCAAGGACATCGCCGGGCTGTACATCTACGACAACACCCTGCTGGGCAGCGTCCTGACCGGCTCCCAGATCAAGGACTACCTGGAGTACTCGGCGCAGTGCTTCACGCAGGTCGCGGCCAACGCCCCGGTCGAACCTTCGTCGTGGACGAACGCGCACAACCGTCCCGACTACAACTACGACCAGTTCTCCGGTGTCACCTACGACATCGACATCGCCCAGGCGGAGGGCTCCCGGATCCGCAACCTCGCCTACGACGGCACGGCGGTCACCACCGACCAGAAGTTCGTGATCGCGGTGAACAACTACCGCCAGTCCGGCGGCGGCGGCTTCCCGCACATCGCCACTGCCCCGGTCGTCTACAACGCCCAGGTGGCGATCCGCGAGGCGATCGTCGCGTTCGCGTCGGCCGCCAAGACGATCGATCCCGCCGCCTTCCACGTGGAGAACTGGAAGCTCGTCCGCAACGGCGTGCCGGTCTTCTGAGCCCGTGTGGCCGTCGGTCTGCTCGCGCTCATCCGCTGAGGAGCGCGAGCAGGCCCGCGCAGGTCAAGGCGATCATGGCGACGGCGATCGGGATCTGACCTCGCACCGCCCGGTTCGCCGGGTGGGTGCGCAGGGCCAGCTCATGGGCGGCGATGGTGGCCGCGATGTGGCCGAGCACGATGGGCAGTAGCGTCGCGGCGAAACGCACCGGCGGGCTCGCCGGTCACGGCGGCGGTGATCCGCATCGCGCCCAGGTACAACGCGGTGACCGCGTCGATGGCGGCGGCCAGCCCCAGTATGCCCGCGTGATGGGCCACAGCTCTACAAGCAGCACGACATGTCGGGGAGAATCGGCGGCTGACGCTTGAGGCCGGGACGCGGTCGTCCGGTCGCGGGCCCGGCGGAAGGAGTGCCCGGATGAGCCTGCTGCTCGGAGTCGACATCGGCACGTCCGGCTCCAAAGGGGTTTTGACCACTCCGGACGGCGGAGTGGTCGCGACCGTGGTGCGTGAGCACGCCGTGTCGCGGCCGCGCCCGGGCTGGGCCGAGCACGACGCACGTACGGTGTGGTGGGAGGGGTTCGCCGCGGTCACCCGTGAGCTGCTCGCGCGGGCGGACGCCCCGATCGCGGGCGTCGGCGTCAGCGGGATCGGGCCGTGCGCGCTGCCCGCGACTGCGGCGGGCGAACCGTTGCGGCCGGCGATCCTCTACGGCGTGGACACGCGCGCGGTCGCCGAGATCGAGGAGCTGACCGCGCGCTACGGCGCCGAGGTGATCATTGAGCGCGGCGGCTCGCCGCTCACCACCCAGGCGGTCGGGCCCAAACTCGCCTGGCTGCGCCGCCATGAGCCGGAGGTCTGGGACCGCACCCGGCGGCTCTTCATGGCCAGTTCCTACCTCGTGCACGAGCTGACGGGGGAGTACGTCCTCGACCATCACTCGGCCAGCCAGAGTTCGCCGCTGTACGACAGCCGCGAGCACGCCTGGATCGCCGACTGGGCGGCGGAGATCGCCCCGGGCCTGGACCTGCCGCCGCTCGCCTGGCCCGGCGAGGTCGTCGGCGCGGTCACCGGGGCGGCGGCGAAGCGTACGGGCCTCGCCGTGGGCACGCCGGTCATCGCCGGCACCATCGACGCGTGGGCCGAGGCGGTCAGCGTCGGGGTGACCGAGCCCGGTGACGTGATGGTGATGTACGGCACGACCATGTTTCTCATCGAGGTCCTCGCCGCACGCCGCGCCTGGCCGGGCCTGTGGGGCACGGTCGGTGTCACGCCCGGTACGTACGATCTGGCGGCGGGCATGGCGACCTCCGGCGCGGTGACCGACTGGTTGCGGCAGCTGACCGGGGCGGCGTACGGGGAGCTCGTCGAGGAGGCGCGCGCGGCCGGTCACGGCGCGGGCGGGCTGGTCATGCTGCCCTACTTCGCCGGTGAGCGGACCCCGCTGTTCGACCCGGACGCGCGGGGGCTCGTCCTCGGCCTGACGTTGCACCACGGCCGCGGGCACCTGTACCGGGCGGCGCTGGAGGGCACGGCGTTCGGCGTCCGACACAACCTGGAGGTGATGCGGTCGGCGGGCGGCGAGGCCAGGCGCCTGGTCGCGGTCGGCGGCGGCACCAAGGGCGGCCTGTGGACGCAGATCGTCTCCGACGTGCTCGGCCGCGCGCAGGAACTGCCCTCGGTGACGATCGGCGCCTGCTACGGCGACGCGCTGCTGGCCGCGCGCGCCACGGGCCTGTCGGACGGTACCGGGTGGAATCCTCCAGCGGGCACGGTCGAGCCGGATCCGGCCGCCGGGCAGACCTATGAGGCGTTCTACGCGCTCTACCGCGGCCTGTACCCGGCGACCCGCGACGCGGCTCACGCCCTCGCGGCCTTCTCCCGTGAGTCCGCATGAGGCCTGCACGGCCACAGCCCAGGCAGCGAGTGCCCGCCGCACGGGTCACCTCAGGACGTTGACGGCCCGGGCGATCACCAGGGCGACCGCCACGATCGATACGGCCGACTGGGTGAGCATCGTCATCTTGGCCCAGCGGGCGAGCGGCATCACATCGGTCGGGCTGAACGCGGTGGCGTTCGTGAACGACAGGTAGAGGTAGTCCAGGAAGGCGGGTTCCCAGTCCGGGGGTGCCATCTCCGGGGCCTGCATCTGGGTGAACAGGAAGTCGGGGTAGGCCCGCTGTGCGCGGGCTCGGGCCGCCGGGCCGCCGCGGTCCAGCTCCCAGTACCAGAGTGCGAAGACGATGATGTTGGTGCCCCAGATGGCCGCGCCAGTGGCCAACAGCGGCCCCGCGTTGTCGCCGGCCGTTCCGTTGATCAACTTCTGTATGAGGGTGAATGCCGAGAACGTGTTCGCGACGGTGATGATGCCGATGAGAACGAGGCTCGCGCCGCGCAGCACCCGGGACTCCCGGTTGATCCGCTGAGGGTTCGCCGCCAGCAGGCCGCCCGCGAGTGCGGCTTCAAGGGCGGGTAGCAGGTAGCGCGGCTGCAGCGCGAACCGGCGCGGAAGCTCGATCTGCAGCAAGATCGCGATTGCCACCGTGAGGCTCACCGGGAGCCGCTGTTCTCCCTCGGTGCGCCGCAGCCAGGCCGGCAGGTGCACATCGTCGAAGCAGCCGGGCAGGTGCGCGTCGGTGTGCAGCACTTTCTCCAGGTGCTGCGTCTGGCGGCGCATCACACCGGCCAGATACTCCGCTCCGTACTGATTCGCCGGGGATTCCTGACTCATGGCCGTATCTTTCCTGGGAGCAGGTCAGCTGAGTGTAAGCGCGCCGCAACCGGCCGGAGGCGGGCTCGGCAGAGCGAGCGGAGCCCAGGGCCTGGACGACGCCCGGACTCGGCGCTGATAGTTTGTGGTGGTTTGTCACCCTATGTCCATGCTCCCCAATCCCCCCGAGGAGCATCCTCGTGCCACGCCCCCCGCGCATCCGCCTGCTCGCGGCAGTCGGCGTGCCGGTCATCGGCTCCGCCGCTCTGGTGACGCTCGCCACGACCTCCGCGGTCGCGAGCCCGCCCTCCCGCGGCGCCGGGATCAGCCGGCGGCCCTGCCCGCGGTACTCCGACGCCGTCCTTCAGGGGCTCGGCCTGCGGAACGGTCGGATCCCGCGCTTCCGGAGCCTGCTGTCCCGCACGGAATGCGGGACGCTCCGCGTTCCGCTGCGCTATGACCGGCCGAACGGCAGGACGATCAGCATCGCGGTGACCAGGCTGCCGGCCACCGATCCGGCACACCGGCTCGGCAGCCTGGCGGTCAACCCCGGCGGCCCCGGCGACAGCGGCCTCCTCATGCCCATGAGGCTCATGATGCAGAGCCCCACCAACGCGCGGTTGAACCGGCGATACGACCTGATCGGCTTCGATCCGCGCGGGGTCGGCCGGAGCACCAAGGTCGACTGCCCGGAACTGGCGCATCAGCCGGCACCGCCGCCGGGACCGCTTACCGAGGAGGCCGCTAGACGGGTGTACGACCGGCAGGTCGCGGCCAACCGGGCGTGCGCGGGACGTGACCCGGCCTTTCTCGCCCAGCTGACGACTCCGAACGTGGCCCGCGACCTCGATGAGATCCGCGCCGCGCTGCGGGAGACCAGCATCAGCTACCTCGGCACCTCGTGGGGAACCGCGCTCGGCGCCAACTATCGCAGCCTGTTCCCCCACCGGGTCGCCCGGATGTGGCTGGACAGCGTGATGGGACCGGGCTTCCGGCTGGACGCGTACGCGGACATCACCGCTGAGGCCGCGGAACGGGACTTCGCCCGGCAGGCCGCGTGGATCGCCGAGCGGAACGCCACCTACCGGTTCGGGACGACCCCCGAAGCGGTGCGGAGCGCCGTGCTGCGGCTCGAACGCGCCTATGACGCCGATCCCAGGAGGTACGCCCATATGGTCATCGACGGCGGGGTCATCGCCGGCCTGGCCTCCCAGGCCAGCGGGCACTGGGCGCTGGCCGCCCAGGCGCTCAAGGAACTGACGGGCGCACCCGGCCCCGCCGTGCCGCCCGCGGTGAGGATGATCTTCGGAGGCGCGGACTCGTCCTCGCCGTCCGGTGCGCCGGACACGTCCGACCGCACCATGAACCGGGCGACGATCTGCAACGAGGAGGCGGGGCGGCGCGACTTCGCCTCCGCGTGGGCCGCCTACCGGAGGCGTCTGGTCCGCTACCCGGTCACCAGCCGAAACGCCGATTTTGTACCCACGTGTGCGGGATGGCCGCTTCCTGTGCGGCCGTGGCGGCTGAGGGCCCAGGGCGGGTCGCTGCAACTGTCCGCACACCGGTACGAAGTGACCACGCCGTACGTATGGGCGAAGCAGATGCAGGCGGCGATCGGCGGGACGGTGCTGACCGTCGACGACGACGTGCACGCCTCAGCCGTCCGAGCCCCCGAGTGCGCCGCTCACATCGTGGCCTACTTCGAGACCGGACGCTCCGACGCCGGACGGTGCCTCGGCGCTCCGGCTCCGGCCGTCCGGTAGGCCCGGGAGTGGTCGCTGTCGGCCGTTCCCGGGCCTGAGCAGGGGCCGCTCGGCGTGCCATCTCGGTCGGGGTGGCCGACGGAGAGATTGTTCTGCTGCAGAACTACACTGGGGTTGTTCTGTAGCAGAACCAGATGGGGTGGGGAGTGAACCGGCGGCCCGGCATGACACTGCTGCGTGAACGCCCGCGTCCGAGGGCCGTCAGAGAGCACCGGTGGGCGCCGTGGCTGGCCGTCTGCTCGGTGTGCATCGGTGCGTTCATGGGGCAGTTGGACGCGAGCATCGTGACGCTGGCGTACCCGGCCATCGAGCGGGAGTTCGGCGCTCCGCTGGCGTCGGTGCAGTGGGTTTCGCTGGGCTACCTGCTGGTTCTCGTAGGACTGCTGGCGGCGGTGGGCCGGGTGGCCGATGCGGCCGGCCGCAAGCTCGTCTATCTGCAGGGCTTCGTCGTCTTCACCATCGCCTCGGCCGCGTGCGGGCTGGCGCCGTCCCTGTCATCGCTCGTCGTGTTCCGGCTCGTGCAGGCGGCGGGTGCCGCGATGTTGCAGGCGAACAGCGTCGCTCTGGTCACTGTCAGCCTGCCCCGCGAGCGGTTGCGTCAGGGCCTGGGTCTGCAGGCCGCCGGTCAGGCACTGGGCCTCGCGCTGGGACCGACCGCCGGAGGTCTGCTGGTGGCCTCGGCGGGCTGGCGATGGGTGTTCTGGATCAACGTTCCCGTCGGGTGCGCGGCGATCGTGGCCGGCCACTACCTGCTGCCCCGGACGCGGGAACGCAGCACCGTCCGCCGCCTCGACTGGCCAGGGCTGTTGCTCCTCGCGACCGCCACGACCGCTCTGCTGGTCGCGCTGTCGGGCGCTTCGGGACTGGGACTCCCCGGGGCTGCGATCGTCGTCCTGGTGGGCCTGTCCTGCGTCGCGTGGGGCGGGCTGTGGATCCGGGAGCGGCGCGCGCGCTGCCCGCTCATCGATCCGGCGCTGCTGCGTACTCCGGGAATCGCGAAAGGCCTGCTCGGGGCGTTGTGCGGGTACCTGGTGCTGTTCGGGCCCTTGGCGCTGATGCCGCAGATCCTGCCCGGGGGCGCGGCGCACGCCGGCCTGGTCCTGACCGCGCTGCCCGTCGGGTTCGCGACCGGGGCGCTGGCCACCGACCGCATCGTGCCCCGCCGGTGGGGGAACCGGGGCCGCGGCACCGGTGGCGCGGCGGTCGCCCTGGCCGCCCTGGCGCTGCTGGCCGCCGCCCCGACGGCGACCGGTCCGGTGATCGTCCTGCTGGCATCGCTGGGGATCGGCTTGGGCGTGTTCATCCCGGCGAACAACACCCTGATCATGGCGACCGTTCCCGCGCGCCTCTCCGGCACCGGCGGGGGGATGGTCAACATGACCCGGGGGATCGGCACCGCACTGGGGATCGCGCTGGTCACGCTGGCACTGCACGAGGCGGGGAGAGGTGTCGACGGGACCCGGAGCGCGGTCCTCGCGATGGCGGCGGCGGCCGTGGCCGCCGTCGTCACCGCCGCGAGTGCCGTGACCGGCGGACACACCGCCGCTGAAAAGGTCTACCGACCCCATCGTTCAAGGCGACAATGACGGTCATGGACGTCCCCGATCGGCCTGCCGCCGCTTCCGCCGAGTCCGTCAGAGGGGCCGGCCCCGAGCTCGCCGACATGGTCGCTCGACTGCGCCGGGCGATGCGCCGCGCCGCTCGTGCCGTCGATCCGGCCAACCCGCTCGCGGTCGCCCAGTTGGAGCTTCTGTCGGCGGTGGCCGACGAGCCCGGCATCCGCCCGGGGGAGCTCGCGCGGCGGCTCCGACTGGCCCCGAATTCGGTGACCACGCTGGTCAACGGCTTGAGTGCGAAGGGGCTCATCACGCGCTCGGCGGGGGGCGCCGACGCCCGTGCCGTCAACCTGACCCTCACCGGTAAGGGGCGTCAAGCCGTCGGCGGCTGGAAACGCACCAACACTTCGATCATCGAGACGGCGTTGACGGCACTGGAGGGGGACCACCACCGGGTCCTCGCCGCGGCGCTTCCGGCGCTGCGGGAGCTGACCCAGGCCGTGGACGCGATCGCCGACGCGTCACCGATGGACGGTCGGGAGACAGGCGCCCGCGCCGGATCCGTTCGACGTCGCTGAGCCTGGTGGTGCCGCGGGAAGCCGGTACGCGCCGACGCCGGTCGCCGGCCACCCTGTCGGCCGCCGCGGGCGACGACCGATGCTTCGGCTGCCGAGCGCCCCTGGGCGTGCGATCGCCGAGCACCGCCACGAGCGCCGCCGCGCAGAGGCAGACGATGGCCCCGGCGGTCAGCAGGGTACGCCGCTCGCAGTCATGCGGTCCTGGGCCGGGAAGGTGGCGGCGGCCTACCGCCCAGACCAGGGTGCACAGGGCCAGTGCGGGCAGGCCGACGACCGGATGGGCCTTCGTGATCGTTCCGGCCAGTGCGGTGGCGGCGAGGGCGGTGCGGTTCCACGCGAGTTGCGTTCGCTCCCGGGCCAGGCCAGGGTCGCGGTCCGGCTCCTCGTGCGACGTCGTCTTCATCCGCTGCGGACAGCCGAGACGAGCACGACGGTCACGGAGGCAGTGGCGGTCGCGGCGATGGCAACGGCCAGGATCGTCGGCAGCCGTGATCGCGGCAGCGGCCGCCGCTGATGCAGGGCACGGTGATTACGCCGGAACTCCACGTAGCTGACCGCGGCGATGACGGCCCCCAGCATCATCAGCGGGACGCCGAGCAGATCGCGACTCCACGGAACGCCGGGGAAGGGCCGTAGGACCTGGATGCTCGCCAGCCCGGCGGCCACCAGGGCCAGCGCGGTCCGGCTCCAGGCCAGGAAGGTCCGCTCGTTGGCGAGCAGGAATCGTACGTCCGGCGCGGTCGCAGCTCCCGGGCTCGTTACCTCCGGGACCGGCATTTCTGTGCGTCCTTCCGGTCGGCTGTGGCAGTGGCCTGGCGGAATGCGGAGTGACATCACGATAGTTCTGCCATAGAACTACTTACGCACAATAACCGGATATCCACCGGCGGTGACATCGCCGACCCGGTTGGCTCACCGTGAGGGAAAGGAAAGCCCTTTGTCGCCTCGACGCCGAGTCACCCGCCGACCGGCGACGTCTCCGCATCCGGCCGGGACGCCGGCCGCCGCACGCCGTCATCGGTCACGGAGATCAGCGGCGGCCAGGAGGGACCGCGCATGGGAGATCGCGGCGGCCGGATCCGAATGGATGAGCTCGACCGACTGCGCGTCCGTCGCGTTGACGATCAGTTGGCGGTGGCCGGACCGCACGCCGGCGAGGAGCACGGTGACGTCGCGGGCCCGCAGATACACGATCACTTCCGCGAGAACGCGGGCGGTGGTCAGGTCGAGAGCCGAGACGCTGGACATGTCGAGGATCACCATCCGCGGCCCGGCGATCTGGGTGAGGCTGGTGAGCAGGCGATGGGTGGCCGCGAAGAACCAGGGGCCATCGAGCTCGTACACGGTGATCTCACCGGTGACCGCACCGCCGGGACGATCGCCGGACCGGGGGTCGTCGCCGACGCCCGCGTCGACGGGCACGGCTTCGATGCGGCAGCTCCGAGCGAGGGTGGCGATGGTCACCAGGGTGGCGATCACGACCCCGGCGGCGACCGCGGCGATGAGGTTGACGGCGACGGTCACGGCGAAGGTGAACGCCACGATCAGGCTGTCGATCCGGCTCGTCCGCAGGATGGACGCCAGCGACCTCACCTTGATCATCCGGACGGCGGCGCCGAACATCAGCCCGGCCAGCGCCGCGCGGGGGATGTCGGCGACCAGCCCGCCGGCGGCGAAGGCGATCACCGCCAGCACGACAGCGTGGGTGAACGACGCCAGCCGGGACGTCGCACCGCACCGTACGTTCACCGCGGTGCGGGCCAGAGTCGCCGTGGCGGGGACGCCCCCGACGAGCGGTACGGCCAGGTTGGACAGGCCCTGACCGAACAGCTCCCGGTCCGGGTCACTGCGCTCGCCGCCGCCCATGGCGTCCACCACCGCCGCCGACAACAGCCCCTCCAACGCGGCCAGCACGGCGATGGCCAAGGCCGAAGGCAGCAACGCCGTCACGACGTCGAGACGGACGAAGCTGAGGGATGGCGCGGGCAGGCCGGTGGGCACGGCTCCGATGCGGCCGACCCCGAGCGGGAGCACCTCGGCGACGGCCGTCGCCGCCACGATGGCCACGAGGGGGAAGGGGACCTTCGGCAGCCATCGGTTGCCGGTCATGACGACCGTCGCCACGGCCGCCGCCATCAGCAACGGGGCCGGCTGGACATCCCGGATGTAGTTCATGACCGCGCGTACGGCCTCCCGCCACACCTTGTCGTGATGACCGGAGGCCAGCCCGAGCGCGGCCGGTACCTGCTGCAACGCGATCACAGCCGCGACTCCGACGGCGAATCCCTCGACGACCGCGGCCGGAACACAGCGCGCGTAACGGCCCAGCCGCACGAGTGCGGCGACGATCAGCATGACCCCCGCCATCAACCCGGCCAGGAGGACGCCGTCCGGTCCGTAATGGTGCAGGACGGGAAGGAGCACGACGGTCATCGCGCCCGTAGGGCCGGACACCTGGAGTGCGCCGCCACCGAAGATCGCCGCCAGCGCGCCGGCCACCACCGCGGTGGCGAGCCCGGCGCGCGCTCCCAGCCCCGAACTCGCGCCGTACGCCAGCGCCAGTGGAAGCGCCACCACCGCGACGGACAGCCCGGCCACGATGTCGCGCCGCGGATTACGCCGCACCGCCGCCCAGTCCGCCCGCCCGGGCAGCAACTCCACCAGCAGGTGCAGGTGCATCTTGCGGCGCCGTCCAACGGAGGGAACGGTGCCCGGTCGACCAGAATGGAACGCTCCGGATGGCTTGCCGTCCGGCATGTACGCCCCCTCCCGTAGCACGGAAAGACCACGAGGCGACCCGGGCCCATGCACCGAGTTCGTCGGCGTGACCAGCATTAACTACTGAAAGTAATCACTGAGGTCGGTGGCCGTGGGGAAAGCAGGGGCGGACTACCGTCCGGGACATCAGGCTGCGTCCATCGAGTCACATCGGCACCGCCCGCGGCATTCTTCGGCCTGCTGAATTCAACGAAAGCGAACATGTGATTTGCCGTATTTCAACAGAGTTGCCAGCATATTGACGCAATCGATCAGGCTGCTTAATGTCGTTTCAACATCGATGTCACTCCGCCGTAAGCCTGCCGCGCCGGCCACCGCAGACCCCCCGCCCCCTCCGCACTCTGGAGCCGTCGCCCCATGCGCAGACATCGCCCCACCCCACGCGTGACCGCCCCTGAGCCGTCCTCACACCTCACCGCCGCGAACCCTCGTTCCGCCGCGAGGGTCCGGTCCGGCCGACCTGCCTGGTCGTCCATCGGCGTGATCGTGGCCCTCATCCTCGGCGTGGCCGGCCTGACCGGTACCGCACGAGCCGCCACGTCCCTGCCGTGCGACATCTACGGTGCCGCCGGCACACCCTGTGTCGCCGCGCACAGCACCGTACGCGCCCTGTTCGGCGCGTACTCGGGTCCGCTCTACCAACTGACCCGCGCTTCCGACCACGCCACCCATGACGTCGGCGTCCTGTCGGCCGGTGGCTACGCCAACGCGGCCGACCACGATGCGTTCTGTAACGGCACGACGTGTGGCATCACGAAGATCTACGACCAGTCGTCGCGTCACAACGACCTGACGCCGTCCCCGGCGGGCACCGCCGGCACCGGCGCCGACTATCCCGCGGACGCCGGCGAGATCGCCGTCACGGCCGGCGGCCACAAGGCGTACGGCGTGTGGATCTCCCCGCAGCACGGGTACCGGCACGCCGTCGGGCCCGGCGTCGCGCAGAACGGTCAGTCCGAGGGCATGTACATGGTCGCGAGCGGCACGCACGTCGGATCCGCCTGTTGCTTCGACTACGGCAACGCCGAAGCCACCCCGGCCGACACCGGGAACGGCCACATGGACGCCGTCAGCATCGCGACCACCTGCTACTTCGCGCCGTGTACGGGCTCGGGGCCGTGGGTGGAGGCGGACCTGGAGAACGGCATGTTCCAGGGCGCGAACGGCTCCAACACCGCGAACCAGGGGAACAACAGCACCTACGTCACGGCGCTGCTGAAGAACAACGGCCAGACGACGTACGCCCTGAAGGGCGGAAACGCGCAGTCCGGCGGCCTGAGCACATGGTGGAACGGTGCGCTGCCGAACCGCGGCGGCTACATCCCGATGCACCAGGAAGGGTCCATCATCCTGGGCACGGGCGGCGACAACAGCAACTGGAACATGGGCACGTTCTTCGAAGGCGTGATGACCTCCGGCTATCCGACCGACGCGGCCGACAACGCGGTGCAGGTCAACATCGTCTCGGTCGGTTACTCCGGCCAGACGAACGTGCCGAACGGCCCGCAGGGCACCATCACCGGCCCGGGCGGCAAGTGCGTCGACGTGATCGGCGACGACACCGGCGTCGCCGGCGCCGCCGTGAACCTCTGGGACTGCCAGTCGTACGCCGAGGATCAGCATTGGGAGCACTTCGCCGACAATTCACTGCGCACCCTCGGCCGCTGCCTCGACATCAACGGCAACGGCACCGCGAACGGCACGCAGGTGGAGTTGTGGGACTGCAACGGCGTGGGCGGTCAGGTCTGGCAGCAGCAGGCCGACGGTTCACTGCGCAACCCGCAGTCCGGGCGCTGCCTGGACTCGCCGAGTGGAGCGACCGCGAACGGGACGCGGCTGCAGATCTACGACTGCAACGGTTCCGCGGCGCAGAAGTTCGCGGTCAACGGCGGTGGTGCGATCCTCGGCCCGGGCGGTAGATGCGTCGACGTTCTCGGCGACGACACCGGCGCCAACGGCACCGCCGTCAACATCTGGGACTGCCAGTCCTACGCCGTGGACCAGCACTGGGTACACCAGTCCGACGGCGCCCTGCGCACCCTCGGCCGCTGCCTCGACATCAACGGCAACGGCACCGCGAACGGCACGCAGGTGGAGTTGTGGGACTGCAACGGCGTGGGCGGTCAGGTCTGGCAGCAGCAGGCCGATGGTTCACT